>JASLLM010000030.1 GCA_030747035.1 Alphaproteobacteria bacterium
TCAAACCAGAGGAATGCTGGAACTTCTTCGCCGAGGATGGCTATGCCCCAAAATAATCCGGAAACGCTCTAGTTCGTTTTCCGGCACGCCTATTCCGGTGTCGGAAACACTGAATTCCAGCGTCTGATCGGGCCGCAGACGGGCGGCAACGGTAATGGTCCCGTCGATGGTGTGGCGAATGGCGTTGGACAGCAGGTCCTGCATGATATGTTGTATGGCATCCGGGTCGGCGAAAACCGGCGGCAGATTTGCCTCCATCTCGCATTTAAAAGTCAGCGCCACCGCTTCCGGCTGACAGGACAGCATGCAGGTGGTGGTTTCCAGGCATGCCGCCAGATCCATCTGCCTTTCATTCAACTCCATCTGTCCCGACTGAATCCGGCCAAGATCGAGCAGATCGGTGAGAATGGTCAGCAATTGCCGGCCGCCCTGGTGGATATCCTCGGCATAGGACTGGTATCGCTTGTCGCCCAGGGGACCAAAGGCGCCGTCTTTCAAAAGTTCGGAAAAGCCGATAATGGCGTTCAGAGGCGTGCGCAATTCGTGGCTGATTTCCGACATGAAGGCCGACTTGGCTTGGTCCGCCTCCTCCGCCCTTTTTACGCTATGGGAGAGGCGCCGTTGTTGCCGGTAATTTTCGACCAACCGCCTATTGGAAGTTCCGACAATGGCGAACAGGAATAGGAAGATCACGCCGAATGACAGCGCCAATATGGCCAGCACTGGCAGCAGAACACTGCCGATCTGCGATATATGGTCACTCACATCCGTTTCGATTTCGTACGCGCCCGAAAAGGTATCGCCAGGGCGTTCGGCCTGGTTCGCGGGCATTGTGAAGGGGTGGTAGCTGATCACCAGGTACCTCTCCCCCCCGGTTTCCGGGTCATCTTGCAATGACAGGCGAAACCCGGTGGTTCTGGCGCGCTCGGTCCCGTGTTCAATACCATCCTTGGTCCACAGGACCCGCCCGGCCTGGTCCAGAATTGTCAGATTGACTATTCCCGTTCCCTTTACCACCCGCTCGATTTTAGCACTGCGGTTGTTGCCGGCCGGCCCCAACTGTTCCGCCCGCGCCAACAGGCTGTTGATATCCGGGCGCAATACCTCGGTCAGAGCGGCCGCGAAGGCCCCATTCCTGTCGGCGATTGTCCGCGCCAAATGATCCAGCGCCGC
Organism: Alphaproteobacteria bacterium; assembly: GCA_030747035.1. Lineage (GTDB taxonomy): Bacteria > Pseudomonadota > Alphaproteobacteria. Next base: position 1,174 of record JASLLM010000030.1, read on the forward strand.
GTTCATATGAACCATGCTCAAACCGGCAGCCGAAAGAACAAAGATTACCGCGCCGATCACGGCAACGGCTTTCAGTGGCAACAAACGCTCGCGTACACTATCCATTGGAATATTCCGTAGGGGTCGTCATGGATAGCGCGAATTATGGCAAGATAATCACAATAATTTGTTAACGTTCTTCTGTACCGTGATTCCAGGCGCACCCAATCATGTCTCGGTAGCGTGTGCGGACGGTTCAGCCGTAGTCTGAAACACTCTAGCTGTCATCCGTGGCGACCAGCAGACGGCCTTCGACGCCGTGGCGTTCGATGAGCTGGGCGACCAGACCGCTCGATTTGGCCTCCGCCACAAAGTCCCGCAGGAAGGCGGCGGCGGCGGTATTCCGCGGTTGCGTGCCGATGGCCTGCTGCACCGTGGTGTAATTACCATCCAGAATGCGGGCGCCCGGCAAACCCTTGATATCCTCCAGCAGGGCCGGGCGCAGGCCCGCCAGGGCATCCAGTTTTTCGCTGCTAAACAGTTCCAAGGCGCCGGCCAGACCCTTGGCGCGATGCAGTTCCCCATGTTCAAGGGTACGGCTGAGGTAGAGGTCATAGGCGCTTCTGTCCGATATGGCGATCCGCACGCCGGGACGGTCGACCTGGGCAATGGCCTGCAGCGGCGACCCCGCGGGGACCAGGTAGGTCGCCTCGATCTCCACATAGGCGGCGGTGAAGGCAATGGTTTCCGCCCGCGCCGGCTCCGCCGCGATCAAGCCGATATCGTAGGCATCCTCCCCTATCGCATCGGCCAGGGCACCGGGCGAAGGAAACTGCACATATTTGACCTGGACGCCCAAACGCTCGGCGATGGCGCGCGCCATGTCCGGCGACACGCCCGCCGGGTCGCCCGACTCGGTTCTGCCGGTGACCAGCAGCGGGTTCGACATATTGATGCCCGCCCGCAAGATGCCGCTGGGCGCGATTTCCGCAACTATATCCCCCATCATCACGACGTCTCCTACCTGGGCCAGGCGCGCAAGGCGCACAAGCCACCGTCCACGGGCAGCATCACGCCGGTGACCCATTTGGCCTCGTCCGAGGCCAGGTAGACCGCCGCCCAGCCGATGTCCCAGCCGGTGCCCTCGGTCTGCATGGGCACCATTTCGATGCGGCGTTTGCGATATTCCTCGCCGAAATGGGCGACCAGCGGTGTCGAGACCGAGCCAATGATGATGCAATTGCAGCGGATGCCTTCGGCGGCATAATCGGCGGCGATGGACAGGGTCAGACCGTGGGTCGCCGACTTCATGGCGGCATAGGGGGCCGTGCCGGGGCTGCCCATCAGACCGACGGCGCCGGCGATAGAGGAGATATTGATGATGGAGCCGCCGCCGCCTGATTCCCGCATCAGCGGCACCGCGACGCGGCTGCATTTCATCGCCGAGGTGATGTTGATATCGACCAGGCTGTCCCAGGTCTCGTCCGTCACATCCTCCACCCGGTTGGGGTCGCCGCCGGTGCCGACGCCAACGTTGTTGCACAGGATATCCAGGCGGCCATAACGCTCCTTTACCGCCGCGGCCATGGCGGCGACGTCGTCGGTCTTGGTCACGTCCGCCGCGAAGGCCGAGGCTTCGCCGCCCTCCTCCGCGATCTTTTCCGCTAGCTGTTCCGCCCGTTCCGCCGAGCGGTTGACCAGCAGAACCTTGGCGCCTTCCCGTGCCATCAAAATGGCCATGGCGGTGCCGTTGCCTATGCCTTCGCCCCGGGGCGCAGCGCCCGTCACGATGGCGACCTTGCCGTCCAATCGGCCCATCTGGAATTCTCCTCTGTTATTCCACCGGATAGCGCCAGGGCTGGCTGGGCTGTTCCGCGGCTTCATCAATGGTCCACTGCGGCAGGGCCAGACCGTCGGTGACGTCCGTGAAGACCATGCGCACCCGGCTGCCGATGCCGACCGATGCCACCATCTCGGGCGGAGCCAGGATACCGTCGGGCGTGACCAGATTGCCGATCACGCGCAAGGATTCATGCTCCGTAGGCGCGCCTTTTTGCGTGTCCAGATCGACCAGCAGAACCATGTAGGGCGTGAAGTCCTTGAAGGCTGGCTGGATAGCGTGGTGGATTTCCGTGTAGCTGTGGACCTCGCCCTTGCCCTCCACCGGGGTCCAGGTGGCGTTGGAACTGCCGCACCAGGAACAGCCCTCGCTGACCGGATAGCGGAACAGGCCGCAGTCATCGCATTTCTGCAAGTGGAAGGCGTGCTCGGCGCAATGTTTGAAATAGGCCAGGTTCGAATGGTCCAGGCCATCGACCTGCAGGGGCATGCCCAGGTACTCGGTGCTAATTGTTTCTGACATCTCTCGCTCCTCCCTATACGCCGCGCCGCATGACCAGGGCCGAGCCCGTGCCCGGTGTGGCCCAGCCCAGATTGGCGCTCAACTCCGCATCCTTGACCTGGCGGCAGCCGCCTATCGAATAGTCATAGGTGTGCTGCCGCTTGCCGTCCGGTCCGATGGGGCAGCTATCGTCGGCCTCGTGCCGCAATTGGCGGACGTTTTCCACCACCATGGCGATGCCGTGCGTGTAGCCCTCGCACAGATGGCCGCCGGAGGTATTGTTGGGCCGCGCCCCGCCCAGGAAGGTCGTGCCGTTGGAGACATAGTCCCCGCCCTCGCCCTTCTTGCAGAAGCCATAGTCTTCCAACTGCAACATGGTGGTAAACGTGAACGCGTCATAGGAACCGGTGAGGTCGATATCCTCGGGCCCGACGCCGGCGTTGCGCCACAGACGCGGCCCGGCGTAGTGACCGGCCACGGTGGATATGGGTCCGGCCTCGTAGTACAGATCCGCCCGCGGCTTTGAAACCCGGCCCACCACGCCCCGGATCAAGGCCGGAATTTGCTTCATATTCCTAGCCCGTTCCGCTGACGTAACGATAATCGCCGTGGCGTTGTCGGTTTCCACGCAGCAGTCCAGCAAATGCAATGGTTTGCAGATGATCCGGCTATTGATCACGTCTTCCACCGTGACCCGGTTCTTGTAATAAGCCTTGGGATTGTTGGAGGCATGGTTGGAATGGGCCACCTTGACGTGCGCCACCTGCTCCGGCGTGGTGCCGTAGTCGTACATATGCCGCATGAAGGCCAGGGCAAACTTCTGCCCCGCACTTTGCCAACCGTAGCTGCGTTCGTGCAGGAATTCCCCCACCACCGGCGCGGCGGCACGGACGCCGGTGCCGCCGATGCGCGTCTGGCTGTGGCCGTTCATGGAGCGGAAGATGGCCACGGTCTGGCACATGCCCGCCTCGATCACCCCCATGGCGATGCCCACCAAGGCCTCGGTCGAGGAGCCGCCGCCGTTCACATCCATGTAGAAATTCAGGCGGATGCCCAGATCGGCGGAGACGAATGTGGACAGGGTGGAATCGCCGCCCGAATAGGACAGCATGCCGTCCACCTCTCCCGGCCCCAGGCCCGCGTCCGCCATGGCGTTACGCACGGCGGTGACCGCCATGGCCCGTGTCGTGGTGCCCGAGCCGCGAAGGTATTCCGTCTCGCCCACGCCCACGACCGCATACTTCTCCCGAAGCGAGGCCCCGAGCTCAGGGTCCAACTGATCGATTTGCGCCATCTCCTCACCCTATCTCTGTTGTTTTGCTCAATATGCTGTCTCTATTGTCGCCCGTAAGTTCCGCTTCGTCTATGCGCGAAGCCGCGCCAGTCTGGCCTGCAGCAACAGCAACAGGCAGCAAATGCCGCTGAGCAGATAGAGCCCGGCGGCAAAGCCGCCCGTCAGATCCGACAGGGCGCCCAGTGTCAGGGGCCCCAGCACACCACCAATCTCGGCGGCGGAAAAAAACAGCCCCCCCGCCGCGCCGGCATGGCGGCTGCCCACGCCCCGGGTCTCCACCAAGGAGAGCATCAGGATAGTCATCAACGAGCCCTTCACCAGGCCTTGCAGAATCAGGCCAAGGCTGAGCAGTAGGCTGGCGCCCGTGCCTTGCAGCAGAAGGGTGGATAGACCTGCCAGCACGATCACGGCGAACAGGATCTTGCGCCGCCGGGCCGGCACCGCCAGACGCGGGATCAACAATGAGCCCAGGACACCCACCGCGGTCGGGATGGCCGACCAATATCCGGCCTGTTCCGGGGTCATGCCGCCCCGGCGCAGGATTTCCGGCAGCCAGTTGTTCAGGCCATGGTTATAAAAGAAAGCGCCGACGGCCATGATCAGGATGGCGCGCACCGCCGGCAGGGCCAGCAAACTTCGAAACACCACCCATTGTCCCTGGCCCGCGTCGGCCACGGCACTTCGTTCCATGCTCCGGGCCTCCGGGTGCTGGGTGATCGCCAGCCAGATCAGGCCGATGACCAGGCAGACGCCGGCATAAAGGAAGAGGACATGGCGCCAGTTCTGCTCCATCAGGGGCATGAAGACGCTGTTGGTCAGGGCCAGGGCGCAGATCCCGCCCAGGGCCGGGCCGGTAATATAGATCCCCATGGCCAGGCCACGGTCGGGCCCCTCGAACCACTGGCTGACCAGTTTCGGCGCGCCGATGGAGATCAGGGGCCCGCCAACACCGAACAGGGCAACGGCCAGGAACAGGCTGACGGGGCCTTCGGAAAAGCCCCGCGCCGCCGCCGACAGGCCAATAATCGCGGCGGCCGCAAACAGCGCCCGGCGCGGCCCGGCCCGGTCCAGAAAAGCGCCGCAGGGCATGGCCGAGGCGATATAGACCAACGGCCAGGCACCCAGGATCAGGCCCATGGCACTATCGCTCAGGCCCAGGTCCGCGCGCATCACGCCAACCAAGGGCGCCATGGCGACCATGGTCAGGCCAAAGGCGAAGTAGAGAAACCAGACCCCGAACAGCAACAGCCAACGATAGGCACCAGACGCCGGATTGGCTGGGTCATCCGGATGGCTTGGGTTTGCCGGCTTGAAAGACGCTACAGGTGACATGCGGCGCGATTATAGCGCCTAATCCATACGGATGCGCCATAGCTGCACCGGTTTTTCGACACCGCGCAGGCGGGCCGTCTCCTGCACCGCTTCGCCAATGGCCTCGGCCGCCAGCATATCCGCAACCCCCGGTGCCTGCATCAGCGTATCGGAGAGAACAATGTCCCCGCCCTCACTTTCCCCCTGCAGCCGGGCGGCGACATTTACGGTGGAGCCGAAGTAGTCCAAATGCTGTTCGGTGGTGACCGCAATGCAGGAACCCTGATGCAGGCCCAGCTTCAAGATCACGCCGCCGTCGGTGCGGTCCATATTGAAGCCGCCAATACCCAACTGCGCCGCCAGGGCGGCATGCACCGCCTGCGCCGGGGCGGCGAACGCTGCCATCACCGCATCGCCAATGGTCTTCACCAGGACCCCGCCGTGATCCTCGATCAATGCCGTCAGATAGTCGAAATGATCCCGCACCAGGCCATAGGCGGCGGCATCGCCGAGAACTTCGTAGAGCGAGGTCGAACCCTTCAAATCGCTGAACAGCAACACGACGTTGGCAATCGCCACGTCGTCGCCAGGGCGCAGCAATTGTTCCGGACAGTAATGCTGAAACGCCGGCATGACGATGACCCGGTCACCGGTCAGGGCGTCCTGGCGCCAGGCCAGCTCCTCAATCACGAATGTCAGGTTTCTCGTCGTCTGGTTATCCAGCAGGATTTTGCCCGGCGCCGACGGCGGCCCGGCCACGATATGGTCGCCGTTGGCCAACAGCGAAGGAAAGCCAGCCCCCCCATCCCAATCCACCTCCGTTTGATCCCCCGCCTGGGTTGTCCGTAGACGGTAGCTGCCGGGACCCAGAGGTGGATCGATCTCCAGCCGCTCGCCGGGACCCACATGGCGCTGGACCTTGATATGCGGTACCGACGGCGCACCCATCATGCAATAGGCGCCCGCCGGCATGTCGCGCAGCCAGGGCTCCGGCTGAAAGGTCAGCTCCACATTGGCGGAAAAATCCTGTTCAAAATCGATGTTGCAGGTCGTGCAATGGACTGCATGGGGCAGATCGGCAAGATTGCCGGGAACGTCCTGGGCATTGCGGCAGCGCGGACAAAGAACCTCCCAGCGCAATTGCAGCAGACCCTGATGGTGGGCGGCGAGAAACAGGCCAACGACCTGGACTTCATCCAGTCCCCAGCGCCGGGCCAAGCTCAAGGGACGGATGCGTTGCAACCAGGTTTCCGGCGTTTGGCTGAGATAGTCGCGCAGATGGGCGATGGCCTCCGGCTCGCCGTACTCCCGTTCGATGACCGCCAGGGCCTGGTCCAAACGTTCCAGAACAGCAGGTGGCAGAGGCGCGGGCGAGAACGCGGCGGCTTGCGGCGCGGCTTCATGGTCCCGCAATTCCGGCTGCGCCAGTTCGGTCTCAATCGCGCCTTCCAAAGCGGTCACGAATCTCCGGGCGCCCCGGCTGACAAGGCCAAGGCGGGCGCCAAAGCCGGTAAGAAATCCAGCGGTCTCCATGGCGATCCGCAGATGCAGATCGAAACCGGTTGCCGCGGGCTGCATCCGAACAACAAAATCCACGGAATGGAAAGCGCCCTTGGTAAATGTGCGAAGTTGCCGAACATAGCGTTGTTCCACCCATTCACCCAGATCCTCGGTCCATTCCGAGGCGATGGGCACGGCAAAATGACCCTTGGCCCGACGGCGAACGCTACCGTCGGGCTGCAACTCGTCAACCGCCACATAAGGTGTCTGGCCGCTCAGTTCGGACAGAAGACTGCTGTCAGACAGCAGAGGCCACAGGCGCGCCAGCGAAGCCTCGCAATGCATGGTTTTTTCCACCACGACCAATGGCATGGTCCAACCCCAATATCCCCGACTTCTCTAACCTCCATGCACCCCGACGACGGCGCCGGCCACGGTGATCAGGCTGGCGGTTAGCAAAACCCAATGCAGGCGCTGGATCAAGGCCAAGGTGCTCTCGGGCTGTTCCCGGGCCCGGCGCTCAAACCATTTGTGCAGCACCAAGGGCTCGAGCACGAACAGCATTAAGGTGAAGATCAGCCAGATCGCGGACATGGCGTGCAGCCACCAATAGGCAGGGTCGCCGTAACGTTCCCAGGCATCCAGGACATACAGCATGTAGAAGCCGGAGGCGCCGGTCAGCAGCGTGGTCAGACGCGCCTGCCAGGCAAAGCCGCCCTCCATGCGTTCGAACATGCTGACCCGTTCCGCCGGCGCACCGGTTTTCTTCATGCCAGGCAGAAGCACCGTCGTGACAAAGGCGACGCCGCCGATCCACAACACAACTGCAACCACATGAACGACCCGCGCCAGCACGAGATCGTCCATTGCCCCGGCCCCTGACTTATTCGTAGCTGCGGGCGTCTTCGATCACCAGGCCGTCGTCTGGCAGGCTGTCGGCTTCTACCAATTCGGCACTTCCGCCCAACTTCAGGACGGTACGGATGGATTCCTCCACCGCCCCCACCATCGCGGCATCGCCACCAGGGGCGGCAAATTTCAGGGTCATGGAATCGTTGTTGTCTTCCGAGGTGATGACCAGCCGCGCCTTGATGATCTCCGGGTGGCGCCCGGCGATCTGCATGATGGCGGAGGGATGGACGAACATGCCCTTGAATTTGGTTGACTGGTCGGCCCGGCCCATCCAGCCGCGAATGCGCATGTTGGTGCGGCCGCAGGGGCTGATGCCCGGCATCACGGCGGACAAATCGCCGGTGGCGAAACGGGTCAGGGGGTAGGTCGGGTTCAAGGTGGTCACCACCACTTCGCCGACCTCGCCTTCGGAGACCGGTGTGCCGCCGCCCGGTTCGACGATTTCCACGACCACGCCTTCATCGATGATCATGCCGTCGACGGCCTTGGATTCATAGGCCACGTTGCCCAGATCAGCCGTGCCATAGCCCTGCAGCACGGAGACGCCCAGGTCGGACAGTTCCTGGCGCAGGCTAGGCGGCAGCGCCTCTGCCCCGACCAGGCCGTTCTTCAGGTTCGACAGATCGTGGCCCAGTTCCTTGGCCTTGGTCAAAACGATACGCAGAAACGACGGCGTGCCGATAAAGAAATCCGGTTTCAGATCGGCCATCAGCTGGATCTGAATTTCCGTGTTGCCGACGCCGCCCGGGACCACGGGGCAGCCAATGGCCCGGCAGCCGTTTTCCACCAGCATCGCCGCCGGTGTCAGGTGATAGGAAAAGGTATTGTGCACGATATGCCCGGGGCGCACGCCGGCGGCCCACAATGCGCGTGCATAACGCCAGTAGTCCTTGCGGTCGGCGTCCGGCTCGTACAGTCCGCCGGGCGAGGCGAAGATATGCGACAACTCCGACAGCGGCACGGTATTGATGCCGCCCAGGGGCGGGGTTTTCTTTTGCAGCGCCGCCAGGTCGGACTTGCGTGTCACGGGCAGGCTGGCCAGGGCTTCACGGCTGTTGATGGTGCCGGGATCCAGGTTGGCAAAAACCTCGCCATAATGCGGTGAATTCGCCTTGGCATGGGTCAACTGGGCCGACAACTGGGCCATCAACTGTTCTTCGCGCTGGGCCGGGTCGCGGGTTTCCAGGTCGTCGTAATATTCGTCAGCGCTGCTCATGGCTTTATCCTCGTCAATAGTCCACGCACCATTGTTTCGTCATCGTGCCTCTGGCCGATGGCATGCCCCCATCAATGTAAAATAACGGCCCGGCCCGCGAGCCAAATTTGTTCCGGCTAGCCAAGCCAACGCTTGCGCCGGCGGTAATGCTTGACGTCGCGGAAGCTCTTCTTTTCGCCGCTCGAGATGCCCAGGTAGAATTCCTTGATATCGGCATTCTCGCGCAGGGCCTCCGCCGGGCCTTCCAGCACGATGGAGCCGTTCTCCATGACGTAACCGAACTCGGCGATTTCCAGGGCCAGGGTGGCATTCTGCTCAACCAGCAACACAGTCAGGTTTTCCTGCTCGTTCAGCCGTTTGATGATGCCGAAAATCTCCTCGATGATCATCGGCGCCAGTCCCAGGGACGGCTCGTCGAACAGGATCACCTTGGGGTCTGCCATCAGGGCCCGGCCGATCACCAACATCTGCTGTTCACCGCCCGAGAGATAGCCGGCCTGTACATCACGCCGTTCGTGGACGCGGGGGAAATATTCGTAAACCTTTTCCAGGTTTTGCCGCATCACGGCCTTGGAGACGATATGGCCGCCGGCGATCAGGTTTTCTTCCGCCGTCAGATGCTCGAACACCTGGCGTCCCTCAAACACCTGAACGATGCCTTTGCGAACGATTTCATGCGCCGTCAGCCGATCAATCCGTTCTCCATTGAATTCGATGGAACCGCGCGTGACATCGCCGCGTTCGGGGCGCAGCAAGCCGGAGATACCCTTCAGAGTGGTCGTCTTGCCGGCGCCGTTGGCGCCCAAAATGGTCGTGATGGCGCCTTCCTTGGCCTCAATCGAAATACCCTTGAGAACCAGGATGACGTTGTCGAAGATGACCTCGATATTATTCAGAACCAGCATGCGGAAACTCAATCTTGATGGAAAAAATTGGAAGGAAAAATGGAAAAAGTACGGTGGCCGGCCCAACCGGAACCGGCCACCGAAAGTTAGATCCTAGTGGTCTTCCTTCAGCATTTGGATCACGACGTCGCGATAGCCGCGGATCCAATCACTGGCGGGAACGAAATTGTCCCCTTCGACCCGGAAGACGCGGGCCCAGCCACCGCCTTCATGATCGATGTCCGTGAAATCCAAGGGTGGCAGAATACCGCCAAGCTTGAAGTCCTTGATCGCCAGGAAGCCCTTTTGCACATCGGTGCCGGTAATGTCACCGCTGCCCTTGGCCTTGACGGCCAATTCCATGGCTTTCAGATGCACCGCCGCGGCCAGGATGCCACGGTTGTAGTACACGGTGGAGGCCATTTCCTCGGGTCCGGTCTTGCCTTCCTTCTTGTAGAGGGCCTTGATCTCATCCAGAACCGCATAGTTGGAACCCACACCGGCGAAGTTCAAGGCATTGTAGCCCTGGGCCTTGGCCCAGCCGCCGGCGCCATTGATGTCCGCTTCACCCGCGCCCCAAACAAAGGACAGCAGTTTTTTCAGCGGATAGCCCATGCGCTTGAATTCCTTGATGTGCACAGCCGGGCCCTTACCGAAGAGATGGCTGAGGACGAAATCCGCGCGGTAGCGGCGGGTGATGTCCTGCACCTGGACCTTCATTTCCACGCCTGGTGGCGGAATGGCGAATTTCTTCAGCTCGAAATCCTCGATCTTCGCCAATTTTTCAAGCACCGGGATCGGTTCACGGCCCGCCGGATTATCGTAGAAGATATAGGCGATCTTCTTGCCCTTGATATTGCCGCCCAATTCAGCCTTGGCGAAAGTTACCGCCGCGCCCGCCTGGGACCAATAAGAGGCCGCCATTGGGAACAGATAGGGATACTTTACGCCATTGGCCGCAGCCGCCGTTCCGAAACCAGGGCTGGTGCCCGGGATCTTGTCAGCGTTCAGGTTCGGCGTGATCGCCTGGGTCATCGGAGTGCCCCAAAGTGCGACAACAACCGCGCCCTCTTTCTTGAAGCGCTGATAGGCTTCGACCGAGGCGGGCACCTTGTACTGGGTGTCGATCTCGACAACCTTTACCTTGTTGCCCATGAGGCCGCCCTTGGAATTGACCAGCTTCACGTAGTCATGATAGGCGGGGCAAAGAACAACCCCCACCGTTTGCGTCGGCCCCGTGCGGTCGCACGCCATGCCGATGACCAGATCCTTGGCGGTGGCCGTCGTCGCCACCATCGTGGTGGCGCTCATGGCCAAACCGGCCGCCAATAGGCCCGTTCTTAGATGTTTCATCCTTTACCTCCCTGGTTGGACTAAAAATCTACTTCGAGACTTAAGAGTGCCTTTTCCCCTTACGCTAACTCAATAGGAAAATGGCCAGAACCGGAAATAATTCCGGATATTTTGCCACAGCTTCGCCAGACCATCGGGCTCCACAATCAGGAACACGATAATCAATCCGCCAAAGATAATCAGACGGAACTGGGCAATCACTTGCGCCAACGCGGCGTCGTCAACGAAAATCGTACCGACCGATTCCATTATCAGACGGATTGCGATGGGCAGCATGGTGATGAAGATGGCGCCAAAAATCGATCCCAGGACCGAGCCGAGGCCACCGATGATGACCATCGCCAAATAGTCGATCGAGGTAATCAACTGGAAATTCTCGTAGTTGGCGACGCCCAAATAGTAGGTGTACATGACGCCGCAAACACCGGCATAGAACGACGAAATGCCAAAGGCGATCAATTTGGTCTTGAAGACATTGATACCGATGATTTCGGCGGCGATTTCCTGGTCGCGGATAGCGATAAAGGAACGGCCAATACGGCTGCGGACCAAGTTCAGGGCGCCGACGATGGCGATCGCCGCGATGACTATGAGGAAATAGTAAAGCTCCGCCTGATTGGCCAGCTCAATGCCGAAGAAAACCGGCCGCGGCATCTCGATCGAAGCCGCGACGCCGCCGCTGATTGTGGGCGTATGGTTGATGATCCATTCGATGATGAACTGCGCCGCCAAGGTGGCGATGGCCAGATACAGACCCTTGATGCGCAGCGAGGGGATACCCACCAGCATGCCGATCAGGGCCGCCATGGCGCCGCCCGCCGGCAGAGTAATCCAGAACGGCAGGTCCAGTTTGGTCGCCAGATTGGCCGCCGTATAGGCGCCCACGGACATGAAGGCGGCATGACCGATCGAAATCTGGTTGGTATAGCCGACCAGAATGTTCAGCCCCAAGGCGCCGACAACGGCAATCGCCACCAGATTGATGATGGAAAGGTAATACTCGCCCAGGAAAAAAGGGCAGAGAATGAAGAAGACCACTCCGACCGCGATAATGGCGTAGCGCCCAATGGGCAACGGATACAGCGCCATATCGGCCTGGTAGGTGGTTTTGAAATAACCGCTTTCCCGGTGGAACATTGGCTTAGATCCTCTCGATGATCGGTTTGCCAAAAATTCCGTACGGTCTGAACATCAGCACCAGGATCATTAGCACATAAGGGGTAAAGTCCTTGGTTCCACCGCCCACGAAGGGGTCGACATAACCGGCCGCCAGGGCCTCGCAAACGCCAATGATCAGGCCGCCGACGACGACACCGATAATTGAGTCCAGACCGCCCAGGATGACCACTGGGAACACCTTCAGACCCAGCGCCGCCATCTGGGTATCGACACCGATGGCACTGCCCCAGACCAGGCCGCCCAGCAGCGCCACCACGCCGGCCAGGATCCAGGCCAGGGCGAAATAACGTTCCACATTGATGCCCATGGCCATGGAGATCATGTGACTGTCGGCCACGGCCCGCATCGCGACGCCCTTGCGGCTTTTCATGAAGAACCAGCCAAAGACGGCCAGGAACACGATGGAAATGCCAGCGCCGACCACATCAATCGGAGTCATGAACAAGGGTCCAATGATCAACGGTTCGTCGGGCACACCGATGTCCAGCGGCCGCGTACCGGCGCCAAAGACCAACGGCCCCGCACCCTGCAAGACCAGCGCCAGGCCGATCGTGGCCATGATGATCGAGACCACGGGCCGGCCAATCATCGGCCGCAGAACGACCCGCTCCAGGGCGAAATTGAAGACGATCATGAACAGCAAGCCGACGCCGATCGCCGCCACGATGGGAAAGCCGTACTTAACCGCCATGCCCGCCACCACGATGGCCGCGATCATGACGAATTCGCCTTGCGCGAAGTTGATCGCGTCCGTGGATTTGTAGATCAAGACAAAGCCGACAGCGATCAGGGCATACATCATGCCCGTCAAAAGGCCGTTGACCGTTAATTCAAATAGAAACTGCCATTCCATAACGTCATTCTCTCCTAGGCCGCATCCAAGATCGTCATGCGGGAGTCGACATGCGCCTCGCTGCCATCTTCAAAGGTCACGGCCAAACTCAACTCGACCTCATTCCGGTCACCATAAAATGCCTCGATCACCGGGCCGTATTTCTCGGCGATAAAGCCGCGCCGCAGTTTGCGGGTACGGGTGATTTCGTTGTCGTCGGCGTCCAGATCCTTGCTCAACAATAGGAAACGCTTGACCTGTGAAACCGCCGGCAGACCCTGGTTCACCTTGCGGACCTCATCCGCGATCAGTTCCAGAACGTCCGGCTTCTGACTCAAATCCATATAGTTGGTATAGGGCAGTCCCTTGTCCTCGGCCCACTTACCAACATTCTCGAAGTCAATCGCCACCATGGCGGAAATAAAGGGGTGGCCGTCACCGAACGAGACCGCTTCATTGACGTAGGGGCTGTATTTCAATTTCAGCTCAATGAACTGCGGTGCATAAGGCGTGCCGTCGTTCAATTTTCCCACATCCTTGGCCCGGTCAATGATCACCAGATTACCGTTTTCATCAAGCAGTCCGGCATCGCCGGTACGAAACCAGCCGTCCTCGGACATGGCCTCGGCGGTCTTCTCTTCCTGGCGGAAATAGCCGGCAAAGACGCCGTCGCTCTTGATCTGAACCTCGCTGTTTTCGGCAATCCGTACTTCGATTCCCGTACAAGGCATTCCGACCGTGTCGGGGCTGGCCTGATCGTCGGGCTGCAGGCTGACCAGGCCGCCTACTTCCGTCATGCCATAGACCTGTTTCAAATTGATGCCAAAGCCACGGAAGAAACGGAAGGTATCCGGCCCCATAGGGGCGCCGCCGGTGTAACACCAGCGCGTCCGCCGCAAGCCGAGTTGATCGCGAACCGGCCCATAGACCATGAATTCGCCAAGTTTACCCGCCAGCGCCAATCCCGTGGGAATTGGTTTTCCCTCGAATTTCATGTCCTCGATACGTTTGGCGACGTCACTGAAATAGGCAAACACCTTGCGCTTCAACGGTGTCGCGTCCGCGCCTTTCAATTGCAGGTTGGAAAGCATTCCCTCCCAGACCGCCGGCGGCGCGATGATACCGGTTGGGCCCAGTTCACGCAGATCACGCATCACGGTCGATGGCCCTTCGGGGCAGTTGTTCGTCGCCCCGATCAGCAGGCTGATGACCAGGCCGTAGACCGTATCGCCGACCCAGGCCATGGGCAGATAGGAGAGATAATCGTCGTCGGAGCGGACATCCTCGTTGGCGATGAATATGCGGGCGCATGCCAACATATTTTCGTGCGTCAGCATCACCCCCTTGGGATCACCGGTGGTGCCGGAGGTATAGCACATCAGACCGACATCGCTGCCCTTGCCCTTGCCAATCTCGGCCTCGAAATAGCCGCTGTTGGCGCGGTCGAACTCCCGTCCCGCTGCCTGCACCTCGTCAAAGGATTTCAGAAAGTCCTCGTCGTAGTCGGTCATGCCGCGCGGCCAGCAATAAATCAGCCACTGCAAGTTCGGCAACTCATCCTTGATCGAGATGATCTTATCGACCTGCTCCTGGTCTTCGGCGACGATGATCTTGGACTCGGAATGGCGCAGCACGAAAGCCAGTTCCTTGGCGATCGAGTCCTGATAGACCGGCACTGGCATGCCGCCCAGACATTGCGCCGCGACCTGGGCCCAATATAGACTGGGCATGTTGTTACCGATAATTCCCAGCTTGTCTTCCCGGCCAAAGCCAAACGATGCCAAACCCAAGGCAAGGGCCCGTACCTGATCGGCATAATCCGACCAGGTATGCGTTTTCCAGATACCCAGGTCCTTTACCCGCATGGCCGGCTGATCGGCCATCGTACGGGCGTTTTGCAGCATATACTCCGGTAATGTAGCTAGCTCCGCCATCGCTTAGGCAACCTCCTTGTTGTCCGTCGTACCCAGGTAAGCCTCGATTACCTTGGGGTCGGCCCGCACTTCGTCCGGCGTGCCCTGGGAGATTTTCTCGCCCATGTCCATCACCATCACATGGTCGGAAATGTCCATGACCACACCCATGTCATGCTCGATCAGGGCGATCGTCGTGCCCCACTCCTGGTTCACGTCCAGGACATAGCGGACCATGTCCTCTTTTTCTTCCTGGTTCATGCCCGCCATGGGCTCGTCCAGCAGCAGCAGTTGCGGTTCCGCCGCCAGGGCACGGCCCAGTTCGACCCGCTTTTGTAAGCCGTAGGCCAGGGCACCGGTCGGCGTCTTGCGCAGGTCGGTCAATTTCAGGAAATCGATGATGTCCTCGCACTTCTCCCGATGCTCGACCTCCTCGCGCCGCGCCGCGCCCCAATACATGAAGGCCGACAGCACGCCGGTTTTCATCAACACATTGCGGCCCAGCATCAGATTGTCCAGCACGGTCAGGCCGCGGAACAGGGCGATGTTCTGGAAAGTCCGGGCAATGCCCAGGGCGGCGATTTCCGAAGGACCCATATGGGAAATATCATGGTCTTCGAAATTGATGCTGCCTTCGTCCGGATGATAGAAGCCGGATATCATATTTAGCATGGTCGTCTTGCCGGCACCGTTCGGGCCGATGATGGCGAAAATTTCGCCCTCCCGAATCTCTGCGCCGACATCCACGACGGCGCGCACGCCACCAAAATTCTTCGATGCGCCTTCAATCGTCAGTTTAATGCCCCCGCCGGGGCCAGCCGTATTAGTCATGCTGCCGTCACCTTAATTTTCCATACGGGCATTTTATGCCAAGCCGCCCTGCGCCCAGGCGCCGCTTCACTCGGTACGCGGCCACGGTTCCTGCCGTAGATGTCCGCGGCCGTGAAAGGCCGCCATCCAAGCAAAAAATCTGGCTTCAAAATTGGGAATTCCACACCGCCCGACCCTGTACTAACGCTCTCTACTCCCAGTGCGCCGCGATTGGCGGCAACGCATCAGCTGAACCCGGTGCTGATTTTCAGCTTGTTGGGTCTTTTATTCATAAGGCCGGACGTAATAAAGCGGCTGCGGGCGGATTGGTCAAGCATCCTTTGCGCTTGACTCTTGCCGGTAAATGCTACTTGGCCTCAACCACGGGCGCCAATGCCGCCATCAATGGTCAGCACCACGCCTGATATATAGCTGGCCCGGGCCGACGCGGCGAAGACCACCAGGTCGGCACATTCCTCCGCCTTGGCGGCCCGGCCCATGGGCCAGACCTTGGTCAATTCCCGCCAGCGTTCCACATCGCCGAACTCGGCTTCCGCCCGGGCCTTCAGCAAGGTGGTGATGCGATCGGTTTCCACGGGACCGGGATTGACCGCCAGCACCCGCACACCCTGGTCCAGGGAGGCACCGCCGATGGCACGGGTAAAGGCCATCAACGAGGCATTGCCGGCCGATCCCGCAACGTAGTTGGCGGCGGGCTTCTCGCCGGCCAGGCCGATCACGTTGACGATGACACCGTCGCCCCGCGCCGTCATTTGGGCCAGATAGTGCCGCGTCATGTTGATATAGCCGAACACCTTCAGGTCCCAGGCTTCGCGCCATTGCGCCTCCTCGATCGAAGCCACATCGCCGCCCGGAATGGCGCCGGCATTATTGATCAGGATATCAACCTCACCGACCGCCTCGGCCAATTTCGTGGCATTGCCCTGCACGGAAAGATCGATGGCATGGGTGGCAACCGCCACGTCATGGGCCTGTTCGATGATGCCCTTGGCGTTTTCCAGATCTTCCGCGGTGCGCGAGGCCAGATGAACATTGCAGCCCTCCGCCGCCAGGCCCTTGGCGACGGCCAAACCGATGCCTTTCGATGCGCCGGTGATCAGCGCGTTCTTGCCACGAATTTCCAAATCCATCGTCGTCCTCCCCGGTGTCCTGGCCATAGCCTAAGTGCTCCAATCCGCTTCGGCCAGGGGGAAGCGTAAAATATCCGCCACTGGGGGCTGATTTCTCGGGCAAAAGGGTCTATGAAGCGCTCAGTTGGATTTATCAGCGGCATGGGATCAGGTCGCGCCGCCGGCACTCCGCGCCGCGCGCCGCCTCTAGACGCTGCCTTTCCACATCAGTTGCACGGCCCCAAGCATTTTGGCGGCCGGACCGACACCAATTAGCAAGAGGAGACTGCCCATGACCTCCATTGGCAATGATTCCCTGAATACCCGCCGCACCCTCAACGTCGACGGCACCGACTATGACTATTTCTCTTTACCCGCGGCTTCGGAAGGCGGCCTGGGGGATCTCTCCCGCCTGCCCTATTCCCTGAAAGTCCTGTTGGAAAATCTGCTGCGCCATGAAGACGGCCGCAGCGTGACCACGGACGATGTCAAGGCCGTCGCGGCCTGGCTGCAGGATCAACGTTCCGACCAGGAAATCGCCTATCGCCCGGCCCGGGTGCTGATGCAGGATTTCACCGGCGTGCCGGCGGTGGTCGACCTGGCTGCCATGCGCGCCGCCGTGGTCGCCATGGGCGGCGATCCGAAAAAGATCAATCCCCTCTCCCCCGTCGATCTGGTGATCGATCATTCGGTGATGGTGGATCATGCGGGTACGGCGGATGCGTTGGCCAAGAACATTGAGCTGGAGTTCGAACGCAACGGCGAACGCTATGCCTTTCTGCGCTGGGGCCAGGGCGCCTTTGACAATTTCCGCGTGGTGCCGCCCGGCACCGGCATTTGCCACCAGGTCAACGTGGAATATTTGGCCCAGGTGACCTGGACCTCCGAGAACGGTGGCAAGACCATCGCCTATCCCGATACCCTGGTTGGTACCGACAGCCACACCACCATGGTCAACGGCCTGGCCGTCCTGGGCTGGGGCGTCGGCGGTATCGAGGCCGAGGCGGCCATGCTGGGCCAGCCCATTTCCATGCTGCTGCCCGAAGTAATCGGCATGAAGCTGACCGGCAAGCTGCCGGCGGGCACCACAGCGACGGATCTGGTCCTGACGGTGACGGAAATGCTGCGCGCCCAGGGCGTGGTCGGTAAATTCGTTGAATTCTATGGCCCCGGCCTGGACAACCTGCCCCTGACCGACCGCGCCACCATCGCCAACATGGCGCCGGAATACGGCGCCACCTGCGGCTTCTTCCCTGTTGACAAGGAAACCCTGCGTTACCTGGAGTTCACCTCCCGCGATCCCGCCCAGGTCAAGTTGGTCGAGGCCTATGCCAAGGCCCAGGGCATGTGGCGGGACAACAGCAGCCCCGACCCGGTCTTCACGGAAACCCTGGAACTGGATATGGGCACCGTGGTGCCGTGTATTTCCGGCCCAAGACAGCCCAAGGACCGGGTCGACCTGGACAAGGCGAAAACCGCCTTTGCCGGCGAACTGCCCGGCTTGATGGCCGGCGCGGACACCGAGAAAGCGGTCCCCGTCGCGGGCACGGATCACAGCCTGCGCAGCGGCGATGTGGTGATCGCGGCCATTACCTCGTGCACCAACACCTCCAACCCCTCGGTCCTGGTGGCCGCCGGGCTGGTGGCGCAAAAGGCCCGCGCCAAGGGCCTGCAGGTGAAACCCTGGGTCAAGACCTCCCTGGCGCCTGGCAGCCAGGTAGTGGCGGATTATCTGAACGCCGCCGGGTTGCAGGGCGACCTGGACGCCCTGGGCTTCAACGTGGTCGGCTTTGGCTGCACCACCTGCATCGGTAATTCCGGTCCCCTGGCCGAGCCGATCGCGGAGGCCATTGCCGAAGGCGATCTGGTGGCCTGTTCGGTGCTCTCGGGCAACCGCAACTTCGAGGGCCGGATCAGCCCCCATGTCCGTGCCAATTATCTGGCTTCGCCGCCATTGGTGGTGGCTTATGCCCTGGCCGGCAGCCTGAACCGGGATCTGACCACAGAGCCTCTGGGCAAGGGCAGCGATGGCGAGCCGGTCTATTTGAAAGATATCTGGCCCAGCCAGCAGGAAGTCGCCGAGACAGTGGCCAAGGCCCTGACCCCGGCCATGTTCGGCAGCCGCTACAGCGACGTCTTCACCGGCCCCAAGGAATGGCAGGCGGTCACCGCCAAGGACAGCCTGACCTACGATTGGGATGCGGTTTCCACCTATGTGCAGCATCCGCCCTACTTCGAGGGCATGGCGGCGGAGGCAGGCGGCTTCTCGGATCTGACCGGGGCCCGTGAACTGGCCCTGTTGGGCGATTCGGTGACCACGGATCACATCTCGCCCGCCGGCTCCATCGCGGGCGGCAGTCCGGCGGCGATGTATCTGAACGAGCGCCAGGTGCCGGCACGGGAGTTCAACTCCTACGGCTCCCGCCGGGGCAACCACGAGATCATGATGCGCGGCACCTTCGCCAATACCCGCATCCGCAATGAAATGGCCCCCGGCACCGAGGGCGGCGTCACCCGGCACCAGCCCAGCGGCGAGGAAATGCCCATCTACGATGCCGCCATGCGCTACCGCGCCGACGGCGTCCCCCTGGTTATCGTGGCGGGCAAGGAGTATGGCACCGGGTCATCCCGCGACTGGGCCGCCAAGGGCACCCAGTTGCTGGGCGTGGGCGCGGTGATCGTGGAGAGTTTCGAGCGCATCCACCGCTCCAACCTGGTTGGCATGGGTGTTCTGCCGTTGCAGTTCAAGGACGGCGAAAGCCGCGCTTCCCTGAAGCTGGACGGTACGGAGACCTTCGATGTCACAGGCATCGCGGATGGCATCACGCCGCGCATGGATGTGGCCTGCAAGATCAATTACGCCGACGGCAGGTCGCGCGAAATCACCCTGCTGTGCCGCATCGACACCCTGGACGAGGTGGAATACTACCGCCATGGCGGCATCCTGCCTTATGTTCTGCGCAACCTGATGAACGATGCGGCCTGATTGAAGCGGCATGGCCGGCCTGGCGAGATCATCTCACAACCAGGCCGGCCGCCGTTTTGATTTCGATGCTCACCTACAATTGACTTCCAGGTGAGGGTGCCAATCACTAAGTTCCCAGGCATGAAAATCCTGTCCCGGAAGCGGCCCTCCGCGGCCATGCGCCTGCTTGCCGCCCTGATTGTCTGTGTCGGCGCGGTTTCCGTCGTGGCAAATGAAGCAGCCCTGGCCGCCCCGCGCAACCAAGTGGTGGTGGAGCTGTACACCTCCCAGGGCTGCAACTCCTGCCCGCCGGCTGATCGTCTGCTGGGCCGGTTGGCGGCGCGCGATGATATTATCGCCCTGACTTTCAATGTGGACTATTGGGATTATCTGGGCTGGAAGGATACCCTGGCACAACCGTCCCATACGGAGCGCCAGCGCCACTATGCCGCCGCCCTGCGTAACCGCAGTGTCTATACGCCGCAAATGGTGATCGGCGGCCGGCAGCATGCCGTGGGCTCGGATGCCGCCGCCGTCGAAGCCGCCATCGAGGCGGAGAAGGGCCATATGAGCGCCGCCGCTCCTAACCTGCGCTTGCAGCACAAGGACGGCCGTATCCTGGTTTTGCTGGGGGCGGCGGAGAACAAGCGCGCCGATGCCACGATCTGGCTGGTGCGCTTCGACCGGCGCCGGGATGTGCCCATCCAGCGCGGTGAAAATGCGGGCAGCAAGCTGAGCTATTACAACGTGGTGCGCGACATGCGCGCCCTGGGTCAATGGCGCGGCCAGGCCCTGGAGATGAACTTGAGCCGGGAAGACCTGGCGGAGGGCGGCCGGGACGGCTGCGCCATCATCGTCCAGAATGGCCCCGTCGGCCCCGTCCTTGCCGCCGCGCGCATCGCCTTTTAAGCATTCTTGCGGGTTGGACTTGCCTGGGCCCGAAAGCATGGGCATTGTCGCCGGCCGGACTGTGTCTCAAGCTAAGGAATTTGATGGATGGAAACGCTTTTTGTCGGCGGCCTGGTATTTGATGGCCGCAACGAGCCTACGCCGGCCATGGGCGTCCTAGTCAAGGGCGGCCGGGTGAGCAAAGTCGCGCCCGCCGAACAATTTGCCGACTATCAGGGCCGCCGGGTCGATACTTCCGGCGGCACCCTGATGCCCGGCCTGATCGATTGTCACGTTCATCTGACCCTGGGCGGCGAGGCCGATATCGCCTCGGCGCAGGCCAAGCGCAACCCCGGCCAGATCGTCATGCTGGCCCTGCGCTGGGCCCAGCAGACCCTGGCGGGAGGCATCACGGCGGTGCGTGATTGCGGCGGCAAGGACTACCTGGAATTCGCCGTTCGGGATGCCTGCAACAGCGGCGAGCAGCTGGGCCCGACGATATTGGCCGCCGGCCGGATGATCTGCATGACCGGCGGCCATGGTAACCGTGTCGGACGGGTCGCCGACGGCACGGACGAGGTCGTCAAGGGCGTTCGAGAACAGATCCACGCCGGCTCCGATTTCGTCAAGATCATGGCCACGGGCGGCGTCATGACGCCCGGCGTCAATCCCATGGACGCGCATTATTCAGCAGAGGAAATGGCCGTCGGCATCGCCGAGGCGTCACGCTTCAGCAAAACCACGGCCTCCCACGCCATGGCAACCAAGGGCATTCTGAACGCCGTGCGCGGCGGTATTACCTCGATCGAGCACGGCACTTTCATGGACGACGAATGTGTCGAGGAAATGCTGAAACGCGGCACCTTCCTGGTACCGACGCTGGCGCCCATGCAGGGACTTATCGCTCATCTCGACAAGGTACCTCTGTTCGTGCAGAAGAAATTTCAAATGATGGAAGAGGCCTACGCCAAGGCGATGATTTTGTACTACAAGGCCGGCGGCAAGATCGCCATGGGCACCGACACCGGTGTACCCTACGCCACCCACGGCAACAATGCGCTGGAGCTGGCCTACATGGCCGATGCCGGCATGGCACCGCTGGATGTGTTGAAATCTTCGACTTCTCTTGCCGCCGAACTGATGGAGTTGAGCGATGAGGGCCGGATCGCCGAAGACAGCCGCGCCGATTTCCTGATCGTTGATGGCAATCCGGCCGAAGATATCAACATGGCCGCGCGGCGTGAGAACCATCGTTCGGTTTGGAAGCGCGGCACCGAGGTGCGGGCCGCCGATAAATCGGAAGAGCCGGTTCGTACCCTGCAAATCGGAGCAGTGCCCGCTTTCTAGAGCACATCCAGCGGGTAAGAGCAAAATTCCTTCCATCAGCGACGAAGTTTGATTACGGTTTCGCTTTTGGTGTTGTCTGGGAAATGTCGGTTTAGACGGTTCCAACGAGTTTGTTGTATTATGAAACCTTGGGAAGAAGAGCCCTATAGTGACCTTTACCAATATTGGTGCGCGTTGATTGGCCCCACTGGTGAACTTCCTCACAGAAGGGAATTCGATGCTCTGGCGCTAAGTCGTCACCTTGCCAAGGTTCAGATACTGGAGTATCGAGATGGGCAACTGTTCGGGCGTCTGATTGGCGGCGATATTTTCGATTTTGCCGGCAAAAAAATGCAACGCGGCAGCCCGGTGCGCGACTGGATGACACCGGACGACTATGCCCGGACGTTCGACGCACTGCAGTTTTGTTTCAGCAACAAATGCGCAGCGACCTATCTTGGCGAACGCGTTTTCCCCGACGGCAAGAGCCTGGAAGTTCGTCATCTCAGCGTTCCATTTGCAGGCGATGGGCCGCCGCATTTCTTTATTTTTTCCGTCACTGAAATCATTGACCGTGACAAATTTATTCTTGATCGGCAGGCAATACGAACAACCCATCGGGAATATCAATTCTGTAATGCGCAGGGCGCGGAAGTTTTTCGAGAGCCCTAAATCCGGAGTTTTCCGGTTAATATTTTTTTTCCCAACATTCGTCGATTGCCGGCCAGGGAAGCGGCTGGTTTATACCAAATTGCGGTGATAAAGACCCATATAGACGCTTTACGAAGGCTTTCGGGTAGGAACGTGCTGCGCCGGGGTACCGGTACCACACGCCGCGCGCGACACCGCCGAAAGCCTTCGTAAAGCGCCGAATTCGGTCGTTTGGGAGGCCCCTCGGCGGCGTCGTGAAACCTTGAAGGTACCGATGTACCGTCGGCGGTTCCACTCCTACCCGAGGGGCCTCCGAAACGATCTATATGGGTCTTTATCACCGCAACTTGGTATTAGACGGCATCGGAAATGCCATAGTCAGGAGAATTCACCGTGGATCTAGTCGAGGCGATTGAATCACGCCGTTCCGTACGGGCCTATCTGCCCACGCCCGTGCCCCAGGAAACCGTTGCCGAAATCTTGCGGCTGAGCCTGCGCTCCCCCAGCGGCACCAACATGCAGCCCTGGATCGTGCATGCGGTCTCGGGCGACGTCAAACAAGGCATCACCGACGATGTCATCGCCTCCCGCCTCCGCGTGCGCGAGACAGGCGTGCCGGAACACAAAGGTGAAAGAATATTCTATCCCGACAACCTTGGTGAGCCCTGGCGGGCCCGGCGGCGCGCGGTCGGCTGGGACCTGTACGGACTGCTCGGCATCGAAAAGGGCGATCGGGAGCGCACCTTTGATCAACATAACCGCAACTATGCCCTGTTCGATGCGCCGGTGGGCCTATTTATCTTCATCGACAAGTCCCTGGAGGTGGGTTCCTGGCTTGATCTGGGCATGCTGATGCAGACCATCATGCTGGTGGCGAGGGAGCATGGCCTGCACACCTGCCCCCAGGCGGCCTGGCACATCTACCACAAGATCGTGCGCAAATGGACCGGCGCCAGTGAAAACGAAAGCCTGGCGGGCGTCATCGCTCTTGGCCATGAGGATACCTCGGCCATCGAAAATACTCTACGTACGCCACGCGAACCGATCGACGAAGTCGTCACATTTTCCGGATTCGAATAGATATTTTCGATATGCGGTGATTTGTCGGTCCGTACGCCCCGGCTCCGGGCTCAGGCGCTCATGATCGCGTCGATCTTGTCCAATAGGTCTTTCTGCCGGATGGGTTTGGCAAGAATGCCGTCGGCCCCCAGTTTTTCGGCCATCGACAGATACATTTTGTTGCCGGAACGGTCGCCGCCGGAGATCGCAATGATCTTGGTTTCC
This sequence comes from Alphaproteobacteria bacterium, assembly GCA_030747035.1. Classification (GTDB taxonomy): domain Bacteria; phylum Pseudomonadota; class Alphaproteobacteria. The sequence continues at coordinate 24,942 of JASLLM010000030.1, forward strand.
CTGTTGCGCCGGCGTAATTCCTGTATGGTTTCGATCCCTTCCATTTCCGGCATCAGGATGTCCGTGATCACCAGATCGAACGCGCCGCCGTCAAACAAGTGCAGGCCTTCATTGCCGTCAGCCGCTTTGGTCACCTCATGGTTTGCGGCGACAAGGATGCGGGCAAGCATCTCGCGCACCAGGGCATCGTCGTCTACAACCAAAATTCTTAGCGTATCCATTTGTCCAACTCGCTACTCGGCGGGTTCAATCACTAATTGATAGGGTTGTCATTGTCTGGCATCCAGCACGTGCCGCACATGTTTGGCCAGCTCTTCGAACTTATACGGTTTGCCAATAAGTGGCACATCCTCATCCAAATGGCCGCGCCGCCGCAAAGCGTTACCGGTATAGCCCGACGAATAAAGTATGCCTGCGGCGGGATATCGTTCGTGGAAGGCGCCGGCAACATCCGGTCCGCTCATCCCTTGGGGCAGGATAACATCGGTCAATAACAGATCGATACTCGGCGCGGTGGCCATGAGATCCAACGCCGCCGGGCCGGTTTCGGCCTGCAGCACCGTATAGCCGAGGCGGTCGAGCGCCCGGACAAGAAATTCCAGCACGTTTTTATCGTCCTCGACAACCAGAATGGTTTCCCGGCCGGTTGGTTTGTCCTGATCGCCGGCCGATGCGGAGCTTGCCAGATCCGTGGTCTCTCCGGCCCTGGGCAGGTAGATCCTGACCGTCGTTCCAACCCCTTCCGCGCTATCGATCACGACCTGGCCACCGGACTGCTTGGCGAAGCCAAACACCATACTCAGTCCCAGGCCGCTGCCGTCGCCGACATCCTTGGTCGTGTAAAACGGCTCGAACACCCGCTCTCTAACATGTTCCGGCATTCCGGTACCGTCGTCGCCGACGGCGATCATCACATAGTCGCCAGGCACCAAATCCTCGAACCGCCCGCCGTCCTCTTCAGCCAAAGTCCGGTTGGCTGTCTCTATGGTCAGATGCCCGCCAGAAGGCATGGCGTCGCGGGCGTTGATGGCAAGATTCAACAGGGCATTCTCCAGCTGACCGGCATCTACCATGGTCGGCCAAAGGGCGGTCTCCTGCTTCGTGGCGATGGCGATATCGGCGCCAATGGTACGCGCGGCCAGTTGGCGAAACTCCGGCACCAACTTGTTGACGTCGGTAATCTTGGCATTCAGTTCCTGCTTGCGGGAGAATGCCAACAGACGGTCCGTCAGTTCCGCACCCCTGAGGGCCGCCCTGAGGGACATCGCGATACCCTCCCTATCGAATTCGTCCTGAATCCGTTCGCTGTCCTGGATCAGGTCCAAATTGCCGATGATGACCGCCAACATGTTGTTGAAGTCATGGGCGACGCCGCCGGTCAGCTGGCCGACCGCTTCCATCCTTTGCGACTGCTGCAATTGGGCCTCTATGGCCTTGCGTTCCGTGATATCCACCGCCAGCGTGATAACCCCGGCTTGCGGCAGAAACTGTTCATGAATAAGCACCCAGGTGTCGTCCTGGCGCTGCAATTCGAACGCCCCTTCCGGGTTGCGATGGCGGCGAACGCGCTCGCGCAGCCATTCCACCTCGCTGCCTTTGGCCTCGGGGACGAGGTTCCGCGCCATCAGTGCTTTCATCTGATCTTCGAATGGGAGGCCGATCTCCAAGGCTTCCGGCGCCGCGCTGTTGAGCGCGCGAAACTTCTCATTGCAAAAGACCAGCCGGTCTTCGACATCGAATAGGCTGACGCTGACATCCATGGCATTAATGGCGAAAATCAGTTGACGCGAATATTGCTCCGCCTGCCTGCGGTTGGTGATGTCGAAATGCCAAATCATCGTGCAGTCCTGGTTGCCGAACCTGACGCCGCGCGTGCTCATCGAAACCCAAAGGGCGCCGCCGTCAAGACGCCGCCGTTCGACCTCGAAGTCGCGCAGCTCGTCACCCTGTTTCATGGCATCGTTGAAGGCATAATACTGCTCGTCATCGGCCCAGGTTTCCGAGATGTCGGCATGGACCATTTCCCGCTCGGACCTTCCACCGAACAATTTCACGAACGCATCATTGACGAACAGGCGCCGGGCTTCCACCACGTCCCCATCCCGCGTATGCACAACGACCGCGATACCAATCGGGCTTCTCTCCAGGTTTTCCCGCAGATTCCGCTCGCTTTCACGCAATACCTCCTCGGCACGCACGCGCTCCGTAATATCAAGGCTGGTGGCACGATATCCGAGAAAGCTTCCGTCCTCGGCAAAATACGGTGCGCCATTGGATTGAATCCAATACTCTTCGCCGCCCCTGATACGATGGGAGATAAAGTTGCGAATAGGCAGACGCTTTTCGAAGGCCTCGTAGAATGGCGCCCAATCGGCGCGGTCATAAAATTGTTCGACAACGTCGTCGAAGTTCGCGCCGTCGTATAAGTCCGGCGTCCTGCCAAGTGCGCTAACGGCCGAGGACATGTAGGTGTAACGGCGTTCCGCATCGATCTCCCAATACCAATCGGATGCGGCAGAGGCGAAATCACGAAATCGTTGTTCACTATTCTGCAGTTCCCTGGTGCGCTCCTGGACTCGCTGCTCAAGCTCCTCGCGAACCTGCTGCAGCGCTTCGGCGTTGGCCTTGAAAACCGCGACGGCCCGGGCCATTTCAGCGATTTCATGATTCGTCTCTGTTGTCTCGATCGGCAGATCCAGTTTGCCAGCGGCAAGATCGGACATGATGCCGGTCAATCTGCTGATCGGCTCCACGATTTGCGAGCGAAACAACCATATCGTGGCCGCGACCAGGAAAACGATAAAGATGGCAAGAATCCACGCCGCGGTACCCGAGACCCAGGCGGCCGTCGCGAGCGCGCTCTGAACATTGCCGGCTTCAACCTCGCTCCGGGCGACGATCTCACGTGTCAGGGCATCCAGGCCCCGCAACGCCGGGCCATCGTCCACCACGACGGCCCTGTCAATCTGAGCCGGCAACATACCTTGCCCGATCAACTGCGTAGCTGTCCCCAGTGCCTTGGAATAGGCGGCGATCACGTCAGATATATGCGCGACGGCCTGGGTTTCCGCGCTGCTTATACCAGTCGTCTCAACTGCTGACTCTTATGGCGGGTTTTCATGAGCTTGCGGGTGTGATTCTCTTAACCACC
>JASLLM010000310.1 GCA_030747035.1 Alphaproteobacteria bacterium
CAACATGGCGCCGGTGGGCGAGACCGAATTCGTGCGCGGCATGGCCGCCATGGCGGATGCAAGCTACTACGGCAAGACCCGGGTCGCCGCCGCCATCGTCGGTTTTGCCGATCTGCGTCTGGGCGAAGGGGTCAGGGATATCCTGGAGGCGCATATTGACGCCGGCGGCGGACGCTTTCGCGGCATCCGCCATTCCACCGCCCATGACGAGAATGAAGGTATCCTGGGCGCCGAGCATACCGCGCCGAACGCCGGTTTGCTCTACGACGAAACCTTCCGCCAGGGCTTCGCCCAGTTGGCGCCGTTGAATATGAGCTTCGATTCCTGGTTCTATCATCCGTAAATGCCGGAATTGATCGATCTGGCCCAGGCCTTTCCAGAGACCCCCATCGTCATGGATCACGTGGGCGCACCGTTGGGCATCGGGCCATATGCGGGCAAGCGGGACGAGATCTTTGCCTCCTGGTCCAAGAATGTCACCGACCTGGCCAAATGCCCCAACGTGCATGTGAAACTGGGCGGTCTGGCCATGAAGCTGACCGGCTTCGGCCACCACAAGCTCGACATCCCCCCGTCATCGGAGGTTCTGGCCGAGGACTGGAAGCCCTACCTGATGCATTGCATCGAAGCCTTCGGGCCGGAACGCTGCATGTTCGAGAGTAACTTCCCCGTGGACAAGGCCTCCTGTGCCTACACCACCCTGTGGAATGCCTTCAAACGGGTCGCGGCTGATTTCAGCGCCAATGAAAAGGCCGCCCTGTTCCACGACACCGCTGCGCGCTTTTACCGCATTGAGGATAATTGAGATGATCGACCTCTATACCGCGTCCACGCCGAATGGCTGGAAGGCCTCCGTTACCTTGGAGGAGTTGGAACTGCCCTACGAGGTGCATGAGATCAAGCTGAGTGAGGGTGACCAGAAGACGGAAAGTTTCCTGGCCATGAACCCGAACGGCCGCATCCCCGTCATCGTGGACCGGGAGGCGGATGATTTCGTGGTCTTCGAGACCGGCGCCATCATGGTCTATCTGGCGGAAAAGACCGGCCGTTTGATGCCCGGCGACGTCAAGGGCCGCAGCCTGGTCATGCAATGGCTGATGTTCCAAATGGGTGGCATCGGTCCGATGATGGGCCAGGCCAATGTGTTCTACCGTTATTTCCCGGAAAAGATCCAGCCGGCCATCGACCGCTATCAAAAGGAAACTCGGCGCCTGTTCGAAGTGTTGGAGCGTGGCTTGGGGGACAAGGACTATCTGGCTGGTGACTATTCCATTGCCGATATCGCCAACTGGTGCTGGGTGCGGACCCATAAATGGTCCGGCGTCGAGGTTGATGGTCTGCCCAACCTGCAGGCCTGGATGGAACGACTGGCCGAGCGCCCGGCCTGCCAGAAGGGCACCAAGGTACCGTTCGACATGGCCAAGCTGAAACAGGGCGAGGGCAAGGGCGCGAAAAAATTCGCCGAGGATGCCTTGAAGATGGTTACCCGTTAGAGGCGCGCTGTTTGTTAAGGGTTACGGCATGGCAGGCTCATTCATTGAAAGGACAGGCAGATGAAAGCGGCGGTAATCCAGGAAATCGGCTCTCCCCTGGCGATCGAGGATATCCCCGATCCGGAACCGGGATTGACCGATCTGATCCTGAAGGTGGGTGCCTGCGGTATTTGCGGCACCGACCTGCATATGTCCGAGAACACCGATCCCAATGTGGGCTGGCGCATGATGCAGCCGGGCTGCGTCATGGGGCACGAGTTCGCCGGCGAAGTGGTCGAGGTGGGCCGCGAAGCCAAACCCCATTGGCATACCGGTGACCGCGTCACCGCGCTGCCCTGGATCGGCTGCGGTGAATGCGAATGGTGCAAGGCGGGTCGCGGCTATCGTTGCGCCAAGGGGATCAACCGGGCCTCGCTGGCGCTGCCGGGGGCCTACGCGGACTATTGCCGGGTCGGCGCAAGGGAAGCCATTCGCCTGCCCGACAGTGTGAGTTTCAGGGAAGGCGCCCTGGTGGAGCCCCTGGCCGTTGGGCTTAACGCCGTTCGCAAGGCCCGGTTGGTGCCGGGTGACCGGGTCTTGATCATTGGTGCCGGTCCGGTTGGTCTGACCGTGGCCATGTGGTGCCGCTTCTTTGGCGCCCAGCACATCGTGGTCAGCGATCTGGTGCCCACCCGGGCGGAACAATCCCTGGCGTTGGGTGCGACCGCGGTGGTGGATACCAGCGCGGGCGATGTTCCGGCTCAGGCGGCGGATTTGGCCGGCGGTACGCCCCGTGTGGTATTCGACTGCGTCGGTGTGCCGGGAAGTTTGCAATTGGCCATCGATTATGCCTCGCCCGACGCTCAAATTGTGGTCGTCGGCCTGTGCATGGCGGGTGATCATCTGTTCCCCACCAAGGCCCTGGTCAAGGAACTGGATATCAGCTTCGCATTTGTCTATCGCCAGGAGGATTTTGCCACTGTCGTGCATCTGTTGGGCGAAGGGCGGCTTGATGTTGCACCGATGGTGAGCGACAAGGTTGATCTGGCGGCCTTTCCGGACGCTTTCGAGGCGCTGAAAAATCCCAACACGCAAATCAAGGTAATGCTGGAGGCCGATTGAGCCTCGACTAGCGGACAATTGTGCCTGATGGATTGAGAAGTCCGGCCTGTCGCGGGTGGAGAGCCCTACTACGGCGGGCCGCCAATC
>JASLLM010000311.1 GCA_030747035.1 Alphaproteobacteria bacterium
CTCCTCAACATATTGATTCTTATAGCATAATCTCCATCTCAGGGCATCGATTAACGAGTTCATCTGGGAAATGGGGGGCAATATGACTATGGGCAAAGCCAGGGAAAGCAGATTCAAGGCCGAGGAAACGGCAACCATCTCCATGCGCAGGCCGCGCATGGGCGTTAAACGAGGCGCCGCGGCGCCGTTACTGTGCATCGTCAACAGTCTCCCGGTCTCACATCCCGAACCCGAAGTCGCCTGGAGGAAGTTTGCTTATCCCCATTCAGGCAACCAGTCGGGCTGGTCACTGCCGGCAAGGGCCGTTTGCCCTTCCATTTAGGTCCCTGCCGAGGCAATCAGCAGTCTCGTGGGATAGAGTTAAAATACCGTTACGGAGAAATTCATCCTTGGTTGCATGCGCCGCTGTATCTGCCTTGTCTTGGTTGGGTTTTGGCACGGTGTGGTTAACCCCGGCCGGAGGCCCGTCGGGCAAACGAGGATTGAATTTGGCTTCGGCCCATTTTCACCGGCCGTGCCGTCAGCGTGAAATGGCGCGGCTGCGCGCGCACGCCATCACAAGGCGCGTTTATGCCATATTGTATAATGTCACATCAGCGCGGGGATGATGCGGCCATGACATGGTCAATGTTTTGTTCAGAATATTTCTTGCCGCCATCGAAGATTTTGCCAACTCACTGATGCAACAGCATCCTGCCGGTTTGGCCTTGTTAATGATCCCGCGGCAAGTACTGAATTTTTTTGTTCCCGGGAAAAAAATAATTTCCTGTTTTCGCCCCGTCCGGCATCGGCCGCGGATAGGTTTTCCCGGCACCTCCTATAGCATAACCGCAGTGTTCGGCGCTTTGGCGCCCATTAGGGCCGGATGCATCCGGTTTTAGAGCCGGTATAAAAAAAATACATTAACCACACATCTTAAGCATGTTTCCTAACATGTTGTTTACGCAATACGCGTATTAAGCCTGTAACAAAAAAATATCAGAGAAGAGGCAATTGCCAAAACCGAGATTTTTTTAGGAGTTAAGACCATGGCCAGAATGCCAAAAATACTCAGGCAATTACTTCAGAACGAGCAGACCGACGAACAGGTAGTCGTAAGGGAAGAAACAGATCAGGCAAGGTCGGCGCAGAACAATGGCGCGGCTGACGGGGACCGGAATCGTGAAGACGAGGCCGGCCGGTCGTTCTGGGAAACCATGGTAGGCGCCGGCGAGACGTCGGAAAGCACCCAATCGGCCGAGCGCGTGGAAACCGAGGCGCAAATTGATGGCGCCGCCGGCGACGGGCAAAATGCCGAAACCGGGCAACAGGATGACGAGGCGGCCGAGGAACAGGTTGCCGTCGCCACGGAACAAGGTCAAACCATCGGCGACACCACCCAGGTGGAAGGCGCCGCGGGACGGCAAGGCCCCCGCACCACATCAACGCAAACAGCAGAGCCCGCGGCGGACGACAGCAGCGAAGATGGCGAAGTCAGCCGAGACGCCGGCAACGGAGCCGGCGGCGATCAGGCGGCTGCGGATCAGGCCGCAAGCACCGCATCGTCCGACGCCGTCGAGACCGAGCAGACCGCCACGGCCACGACTGAAACCAGTGAGGCAGCCGCGACTGTTGAGGCGGCGGAGGAAACCGCCACCGCGCCATTCGAACGCGGGCAGTTTGAAGGCGAGGCACCGCAGTCTTTTGCCGCGCCGGAAGTCGAGAACAGCAACGGCCAGGGTAACGGGAACGCCAATGCCCAGGGTAATGGCAACAACGGCAACGGTAACGCCAACGGCCAGAACGGCAACCAGGGCAACGGCAACGCTCAAAGCCCGGAATCCGAGTCCGCGCCGGAGCAGGCCGCCTCGGAAACCGAATCGCAAGCCCCGCAGCCTGGCAACGGCAACAACGGCAACGGTAATGCCAACGGCCTGAACGGCACCCAAGGCAATGGCAACGGTAACGCCAATGCCCAAGGCAATGGTAAAGGCAATGGCAACGGCAATGGCAACAGTGCGGCCAACGCCCAGGCCGCCGCTGAGGAAGCAGCCGCCAACGCGGCCCGCAGCGAGGCCGTTGCAGCCGCCGATGATAGCAAGAATGAGGCCGTCGAGGCGGCCCAAGGCGACAAGGCCCAGGCCGAACAAGCGGCCGAGCAGGCCTTGGATCAGGCCGTCGGCAACGCCGAAGAGGCATTGGCCGATGCAGTGATCGCCGCCGATGCGGCCAAGAACGCGGCGGCACAGACGGCCACCGATGCGCAGGCCCATGCCGAGCAGGTCGGCCAGCAGGGCGCGTCCCAGAAGGCCGAAGCCACGGCGAAGGCCGACGAAGCCAAGTCGTAGGCCGGACAGGCCGCCGACAATGCCAAGGCGCAAGCCGGGCAAAACAATGAAAATGCAAAAGGCCAGGCCAAGCAGGCGCATGACGAGGCAATGGATCAAAAGGATCAGGCCCTACAAGCTGCCGACGATGCCAAGGCACAGGCCCTGAGCGATGCCGATGACGCACGGGCGGAGGCCATGCAGGCCGCCGACGAGGCCGAGGCAGAAGCCGGGCAGGCCGCCGATACGGCGCGGACCCAGGCCAACCAGGCCGCAGATGCGGCACGCGGACAGGCCCACCAGGCCGCCGACGATGCCGAGACGGATGCCGGGCAGGCCGCCGATACGGCGCGGACCCAGGCC
>JASLLM010000312.1 GCA_030747035.1 Alphaproteobacteria bacterium
TGAACGACGTCTCGTCCAGTTTCTCCATGGAGCAGATCAAATACACCACGGCCCTGCCCCTGGATCATCTCTAGAGCAACCCGCATTCAATCGGCTTCAATTGAACGGGATAGGTTGCTCGATTCTAAAGCTTTAGCGCATGGGTTCGGGTTTGGTTAAACCCGACATGCGCTAGGCGGGTTCAGCCGCCATAGCCGGGCCGGCGGGCCATGGTTACATCCCGGTGGACATAGACGCTGAGCACCAGGCCGAAGCCGATCAGCAGGGACATCATCGAGGTGCCGCCATAGGAGACCAGGGGTAGGGGCACGCCGACGACCGGGATCAGGCCCATGACCATTGCCATGTTGATGAAGACATAGATAAAAAATGTGGTGATCACGCCCGTTGCCAGCAGCCGCCCGAATTGACTGCGCGAGCGCATGGCGATGGCGTAGCCATAAGTGATCACCAGGACATAGAGGCTCAATAGGCCAAGACAGCCCATGAGGCCGAACTCCTCCGCCAGCATGGTGAAGATGAAATCGGTCTGCCGCTCGGGCAGAAAGGCCAGATGGCTTTGCGTGCCCTGCATGAAACCCTTGCCGAACAGGCCGCCTGAACCCAGGGCAATCTTGGACTGCATGATGTGATAGCCGGCGCCGAGGGGGTCGCGCTCCGGGTTCAGATAGGTCAGCACCCGGTCTTTTTGATAGCCATGCAGCATGAAGCGCCAGGCCAAGGGGATCGCCAGCAGTACCGCACCGAAGGCGACGGCGAACTTCCATAACCGCACCCCGGCCAACAGCAGGATCGCGGTCCCCGTCGCCATCAACAGGATCGCCGTTCCCAGGTCGGGTTGCCGCATGACCAGGGCGACAGGCACCATAATCAGCACCGCCGGTACGATCAGCCAGCGGATCCGGCCCACGTATTCCAGCGGCAGGCTGTGATAAAACCGGGCCAATGCCAGGACCATGGCGATTTTCATCACTTCCGACGGCTGCAATTGAAACAGGCCCAGATCGACCCAGCGCCTGGCTCCCATGCCGACGACACCCATCACCTCCACCGCGACCAACAACAACAGGGCGGCGCCATAGATCAAATAGGCATGGCGCAACCAGGCGCGGACATCGACCACGGCGATCAGCAGCATCAGGCCCAGCCCGGCGCCGAAACGGATCATTTGCCGCGAGGCCCACGGATCAATGCTGCCGTTGGCGGCGGAATACAGCATGGCGAAGCCGACCCCGGCAATCAGCGAGATCAGCACGATCAACAGCCAATTGATCTGGACCAGTTTCTGCAGCAGGGTCAGATCAACCTGCCGCCCCATGGGGCTGCCCAAAGACATGGCTTAGGTTTTCCGCTCCCTGTTCTTGGGCTTGCCGCCGATGGAATTGCCTGCGCTGTTGCGGCCCGCGCCGGCATTCAGCCCAACGGCGGCCCGGTCCAGCGGGTTGCGCCGCAGCACTTCCGTCATGACGTCCTTAGTCAACTTGGCCGCATAGGTGCCCGAACCGCCATGTTCGACGACCACCGCCGTTGCATAGCGTGGCGCCCCAACAGGCGCGAACGCGGTGAACAGGGCATGGTCGCGCTCTTTCCAGGGAGTTTCCTTGGCCAGTTTGCCACCCGCCTTGCGCTCCGCCTTGGAGATACGGCGCACTTGCGCGGTGCCCGTCTTGCCGCCCATTTGGAACTTCAGCGCCGGATCAAGTTTGTATTTGCGCGCCGTGCCGCGCTTGCCATTGACGACTTCCGACATGGCGTCGGTGATGATCTTCAGGTTGGCCGCCGACACCCCGATGGCTTGCGCCGCGGCCGGTCCGTCCCCGTTGGCCTCCGCCCCCTGGTCCGCGTTCGCCGCCGTCTGCACGATATTGCCGTCTGCCTGTTGCTCCGGCTTGCGGTGGCGTGACAATCTGGGCCTCACCGCCATGCCGCCGTTGACCAGCCGGGAGGCCATGACCGCAAGCTGCAGCGGCGTCGCCAGCAAATAGGCCTGGCCGATCCCTGTGATCAAGGTTTCTCCCAACTGCCAGGGCACCCCGGTGACGGCCAGTTTCCAGTCCTTGCTTGGCACCAGCCCGGAGCGTTCGCCGACCAGTTCAATATCCAGTGCCTCGCCCAGGCCGAAACGCCGAGCCATGGCGCCGATGCGGTCGACGCCGATACGGCGGGCGATATCATAGAAATAAATGTCACAGGACTGGGCGATCGACTGCTTCATATCGACCCAGCCATGACCGCCATAGCGGTGCCGCCAGCAATGGAACTTGGTGTTGCCCAGTTTCGTGACGCCATTGCAGAAAACCTGGTGTCCCGGTCCGACGATGCCGGCCTCCAGGGCCGCCAGGGCGACGATCATCTTGAAGGTGGAACCGGGCGGGTATTGCCCGGCGATGGCCTTGTTGATCAATGGCTTGCGCGGATGCTGCACCAGGGCCCGCCAGGCCTTGTTGGACATGCCCAGATTGAAGGCGTTGGGATCGTAACTGGGGGCCGAAACCATGGCCAGGATATCGCCCTGATGGATATCCATGACGACGGCGGCGGCGCTTTCCTCGGCCAGGCGGCGGGAGATCGATTCCTGCAACCCGGTATCGATGGTCAGAACCACATCGTCACCCGGCTGGCCGTCTTGGCGCGCCAGTTCCCTGATTTCCCTGCCGTAGGCGTT
>JASLLM010000313.1 GCA_030747035.1 Alphaproteobacteria bacterium
ACAGACCAGACAAAATAGCCTCAATCACCCGGAGAGAATGGGCGATCGTGTCATGACTTATGGCGACTGGTATAATTCACCGTCAGTCCTGGTTTTTCCGTGTTTCCCGACCCGGACAACCGCACCGACTGCGAATACAACCAATAATGATGTTAAGGCGTTAAGAAATCCGTACGAATATTGGCTAATAATATTTTAGTAATAAATTCGTCTATATGAAGACTACGGTTAACATAAATTTAATTAAAGAAAGCAATTTTCTTCAATGCATTACATTGTTTGTAAAATATTCTATTAGACGCGAAATCTAATCAGCGGCCGGCAAGGTAGAGGCTCGAAACGATCCACCCACCGAAGCGCGGCGGGCGGGCGCGGGCCTGTGTCCCTACAACCTCTCCACATCAGCTTCGGTGAATGACCATTCTGCGGCGCCTTCCAATTGCCGCGCGAACAACGCTTCCGCCGCCGCCATGGCATCGTCTTCGTTCTTGGCGGCGACATCGGCGACCCAATACAATTCGCCGTCGGACAAATTCGCCTTCAAGGTCACGTGATACTTAGCCATGAGCCATCAACCATTTTCCGGGAACCACAGTTTCTTGGGACCGCATTGAAGTAGATCTCCCATGGGCAATACCATCTTCTTCGACGATCGGAAAGGCGGGCGCGGTTCCCTGGGCATGGTTTTCGGGCAACGGCCGAACCGGCATGGGCACGATCCCGGACAGGACAAGGGGCGCATCCATGGGATGCGCCCCAGATGGTTTGACCGATAATCCCGCGGTAACGCCTATCAGGCGGGACCGCCCAGGGCTGTATCCGGACCCGCATTGGCCTCATCGTCCGCATCGTCCGCGTCGGCCGAGGGGATCGGCTCGCCGATAATGGCCTCGGCGATCAGGCCGGCATTGGCCCGCACCTTATGTTCGATTTCATCGGCCATATCACTGTTTTCGGCCAAGAACTGCTTGGCATTCTCCCGCCCCTGGCCGATCCGGTGATCGCCGTAGGAGAACCAGGAGCCGGATTTCTCCACCACCCCGGCCTTGACGCCGAGATCCAGCAATTCGCCCATCTTGGAGATGCCCTCGCCATACATGATATCGAATTCGATAACCTTGAACGGCGGCGCCACCTTGTTCTTGACCACCTTCACCCGGGTCTGATTGCCGACAATTTCATCCCGGTCCTTCAAGGCGCCGATGCGGCGGATATCCAGACGCACGGAAGAATAAAACTTCAGGGCATTGCCTCCCGACGTGGTCTCGGGCGAGCCAAACATGACGCCGATCTTCATGCGGATCTGATTGATGAAAATCACCATGCAGCCGGATTTGGAAATCGAACCGGTCAGCTTGCGCAGGGCCTGGCTCATCAAACGGGCCTGCAGGCCCACGTGGGTGTCGCCCATTTCCCCTTCCAACTCGGCCCTGGGTGTCAGGGCGGCCACGGAATCGATCACCAGGACATCAATGGCGCCGGAGCGGACCAGGGTATCGGCGATTTCCAGGGCCTGCTCCCCAGTATCGGGCTGGGAGATCAGCAATTCATCCACATCCACTCCCAGTTTGCGCGCATAGGCGGGATCGAGCGCATGTTCGGCATCCACAAAGGCACAGATGCCGCCCTTCTTTTGCGCCTCCGCCACCACATGCAGGGTCAGGGTGGTCTTGCCGGAGCTTTCCGGGCCATAAACCTCCACCACCCGGCCCTTTGGCAGGCCGCCGATACCGAGGGCAATATCCAGACCCAGTGAGCCGGTAGAAATCGCCTCGATCTGAACGGCGGTGGTATTCTGACCCAGCTTCATCACCGAGCCCTTGCCGAAGGCGCGGTCGATCTGCGCCAGGGCCTGCTCCAACGCCTTTTCCTTATCCATCCGGTCCTGCTCCACCAAGCGTAAATTTCCTGCCGACATCTTCCGCTCCCTTATCCCATAACCGGCCCCCGGTTTCAATTCGAGGGCAAAGGTTGAAATGCAACAACGGGGCAATTGTACCGGTTTTGTTCTTGTTTGGCAATAGGGAGCTAATACATTGTTATGAAAAGTAAAATTAGTTTATGTTCGAAATTTGTTCACATATCATCGCCCGCCTTTGGGCAACGACCTGTTTGACCTGGGCGGTCCCGTGGCCATATGAATAGGGTAGGGAGAATCGCCGATGGCGGGGAACGGCAAAATCAACAGCCACTATCTGATCGAGAAGCACGGCAACCTGCCATGCGTGCATTGGCGGGACGGCCCCTACTGCCCCCATTGCGGCGAGCGTGAGGCGATCCGCACGATCCAGGATCAGACGACGCGGCCGGGAATCTACCATTGCCTGACCTGCCGCAAACGCTTCGCCGGCACTCTCGATATCCTGTTTCAGGAAACCAAACCGACGGCCAGCGGGCACCAGCCCGCCGCCTGGCTGTGGGCAGGCCGCTACAACGGACCGCGGAGCGGCCTGTTGGGCCGCGCCGCCTATGGCACCTGGTACCTGGCCGGCGTCATGCGCTCCCTGCACCGCTATGCCTCCGATGGCATGGTGGCGATGATGATGCTGCATAT
>JASLLM010000314.1 GCA_030747035.1 Alphaproteobacteria bacterium
GGCCGGCGCCATTGTGGGCGAATTCATCGCCTCGGAAGAAGGCCTGGGTTATCTGATGATGCAGGTGCAGGTAACGCTGGATACCGCCGGGATGTTCATGGCCGTGCTGATGATCACCGCCGTCGGTGTCATGCTCTATGCCATCGTGTTGTTGTTGGAGCGCCTGCTGGTGGTCTCCGACGCCCGGATGGAATAGATGAGCACATCGTCGTTCATCAGCCTGGAAGGCGTGCGCAAGGTCTATCGCGGGCGCAGGGAGGATTTTCTCGCCGTCTCCGACGTCACCTTTGATGTTCAGGCCGGCGAACTGGTCAGCATGGTGGGGCCGTCCGGCTGCGGCAAGACCACCGTGTTGAAGATCCTGGCCGGCCTGCATTCCCACGAGGAGGGCACGGTACGTATCGGCAGCCAGGCCGACAGCTTCGATCCGGCCAGGGATATCGGCATGGTCTTTCAACAGCCCCTATTGCTGAAATGGCGCCGGGTGATCGAGAACGTTCTGCTGCCGGTGGAAATTCTCGGTCTACCCATGCGGGAGGCGAAGGAACGCGCCGGTCATCTCCTGGAAATGGTTGGCCTTTCGGGATTTGAACAAAGCTATCCCTACGAGCTGTCAGGCGGCATGCAGCAACGCGCCGCCATCGCCCGGGCCTTGATCCATGACCCGAAGCTGATCCTGATGGATGAACCGTTCGGCGCCCTGGACGCCCTGACCCGGGAAAAAATGAACCTCGAACTGCTGCGCATTTGGAGTGAAAGCGGCAAGACCATTGTCTTTGTCACCCACGGTATCCAGGAAGCGGTCTTCCTGGGCAGCCGCGTCGTCGTGCTGACCGCCGGCCCGGCGCGCATGGCCGACAATTTCCTGGTCGATCTGCCCTATCCGCGCGGTCTGGATCTGAAAACAACGGAAGCCTTCGGCGATTACACCCGCCGGATCTACAAATTATTGGGAATGGAATGAGCATGAGTGAGAAACGCCTCGGTATCATCATGAACGGTGTCACCGGCCGCATGGGCAAGAACCAGCATCTGATCCGGTCGATCCTGGAAATCATGGAAGCCGGCGGTCTGGAGTTGGCCGACGGCAGCCGCGTGATGCCTGACCCGATCCTGGTGGGCCGCGATGCGGGCCGGGTTGGTGCGCTAGCGCGGGAGCATGGTCTCGGCCGCTGGACCAACGATCTTGACGCCGCCATTGCCAACCCGGAAGACACCTTGTTCTTTGACGCCGCGACGACCCAGGCCCGCGCCGGGCTGCTGAGCAAGGCCATCGATGCCGGCAAGGATATCTATTGCGAAAAGCCTACCGCCGATAGCCTGGAGGATGCCTATGGGGTTTATCAAAAGGCCAAGGCGGCGGGCGTCAAACATGGCGTGGTGCAGGACAAGCTGTTCCTGCCCGGTATCCGCAAGCTGCAATACCTGATCGATTCCGGTTTCTTTGGCCGCATCCTCTCGGTCCGTGGCGAATTCGGCTATTGGGTCTTTGAAGGCGATCTGCAGCCCGCCCAGCGCCCCTCCTGGAACTACCGCAAGGACGAGGGCGGCGGCATCATTCTCGATATGCTGTGCCATTGGCGTTACCTGTTGGACAACACCTTCGGTGCCGTGCAGTCGGTCAGTTGCCTGGGCGCTACGCACATTCCCAACCGTTGGGACGAGAACAACCAGCCCTATCAGCCCGACACCGACGATGCGGCCTACGCCACCTTCCAGTTGGACGGCGACATTATCGTGCAGTTCAATTCCTCCTGGTGTACGCGGGTGCGGCGGGACGATCTGTTGACTTTGCATGTGGACGGCACCCACGGTTCCGCCGTCGCCGGCCTGCGCCGCTGCCGCACGCAAAGCCGGGTCAACACACCCATGCCGGTCTGGAACCCGGACATTCCCCCCGCCATAGATTACAAGGACGGCTGGGAGGAGGTGCCCGACACGGTGCCTTACGACAATGCCTTCAAGGCGGAGTGGGAATTGTTCATTCGCCATTTGAACGGTGAGTGCGACTTCAAATGGAACCTGTTGGAAGGCGCCAAGGGCGTGCAATTGGCCGAGGCGGGCCTGCAAAGCTGGGCCGAGCGGCGCTGGGTCGATCTGCCGGACTTGGAGGCCTAGAGCCATGCCGACCCTGAACCTGCCCATGTCGGATGGCGGCTTGGCGCCCTTTACCACCAGCGCGCCGAAGGATTTCCCCGCCCGCGCCAACCGCCCTTTCAACCGCATCGCCTATTCCGCCGCCCACGTGGTGGCCGATCCCCGGGCTGAGGCTGACCCATGGGTCGATGCGGCGGTCGATTGGGATGCCACCATCAGCTATCGCCTGGGCCTTTATGACCTGGGCCTGGGGGTGGCGGAGGCCATGGATACGGCCCAGCGCGGCATGGGTCTGGACTGGGCCGCCTCCCAGGAGTTGATCCGACGCAGTTTGGAAGCGGCCAGGGATATTCCCGGCGCCCGCATCGCCTGTGGTGCCGGTACCGATCATCTGGAGCCGTCGGCGGATTTGAGTTTGGACGAT
>JASLLM010000315.1 GCA_030747035.1 Alphaproteobacteria bacterium
TACCGGGTCAGCGGTACAGCCTCCCGTGTGCCTTGGGGCCGCAGCGTGGGCCATCTTGCGGTGGCCGGCGACTGTGATGGGCAGACCCATATTGCCCTGGTTCCGGCGGACTCCTGGTCGGTCGAGCGGGAGGACGGCAACATTGCCTTGGAACCCCGCGACAGTTTGCGCTTCGATGGCGAGGCGGTTGCTGCCGCGCCGTTGTCCGACAGCATCGAACCTGACAGCTTATTCGCCTTCGCCGCCATGGCGCGGGCCAGCCAGATCGCCGGAGCGCTGGAACAGGCGTTGGAACTGACCGTGCAGTACGCCAATGACCGCAGCCAGTTCGGTACCCCCATCGGTAAATTTCAGGCGGTGCAGCAGGAACTGGCCCGCATGGCCGGTGAAGTGGCGGCGGCGGGCGCGGCGGTGGAAAACGCCTCCCGCGCGGCCGGGCGCATGGGCGGCAAGGCGGGTTTCGAGATGGCGACGGCGAAGATCAGGGCCTCGGAAGCGGCCACCATCGTCGCCTCCATCGCCCATCAGACCCACGGCGCCATGGGGCATACCTATGAACATCCGCTGCATTTCGTCACCCGCCGCCTTTGGTCCTGGCGGGCGGAATTCGGTTCGGAGAAATTCTGGGCCGAAGAACTCGGCCGTTCCCTGGTGGCCCGCGGCGGCCAGGGTCTTTGGTCCTTTTTGGTTGATCGAGCATAAGGAATATCATGACTTCCAAGATTAAGACGACTGTTGTCGGCTCCTATCCCGTGCCGGCCTGGCTTGCCGCCGCGCCTTCCGTGCAGGCCCTGACCGATGCCACCCGGGTGGTGCTGCACACCCAGGAGCAGGCCGGCATCGACCTGGTTTGTGATGGCGAGATGTACCGCTTTGATGTCAACCATCCGGAAACCAACGGCATGATCGAATATTTCGTCCGGCCCATGGGCGGTATCCGGACCGAGATCAATTTTGCCGAGTTGCTGGACTACCGTAATCAGGAAGGCATGGGCTTCCGCCGCCGCCCGCCCGCCGTGGTCGATGGCCCCATCAATGGCGGCAGCCTGGATTTGCCCGGCGCCTGCGAGGCGGCCAAGGCACTGACCGACAAGCCGCTGAAATTCACCCTGACCGGGCCGCATATGCTGGCCAAGACCGTGGTCGACCGGCATTACGGCGATGTCGCGGCGGTGGCCGATGCCATCGCCGACGCCCTGGCCGAACAGGTGCGTCATTGCCATGCGGACGTGGTGCAACTGGACGAGGCCAATCTGCCCGGGCACCCGGATGAATGGGAATGGGCCGCCGCATCCATTAACAAGGTGCTGGATGCTATTCCAAGCCCCGGCATTGGTGCCGTACATCTATGCTTCGGCAACTACGGCGGTCAGAGCATCCAGCAGGGTAGCTGGGATAAGCTGCTGGGATATCTGAATGCGCTGCATGTGGATCACATCGTGATGGAAAACGCCCACCGCCCGGTGGAAGAGCTTGCCGCCTTCAAGGAATTGCGCCCCGAAATCGGCATGGGCCTGGGCGTGGTGGATATCAAGCGCACGGATATCGAAAGCGCCGACGCCATCGCGGCCCAGATCGAAAGGGCCGAGGCTCTGCTGGGTACGGGACGGGTGAGCTACATCCATCCCGATTGTGGCTTCTGGATGCTGCCGCGCAACGTGGTCGACGGCAAGATCCGCGCCCTGGTGGCCGGACGCGATTTATACGAGGGTAATCATGACTGAATTGGACGACTGGCTCGGCCGGATGACGGAAACGGCGCTGCAGCCTGAACTGCCGATCTGCGATCCGCACCATCATTTATGGGATCAGCGGGAGACCTTTGTCTACCGCTATCTGCTGGAAGAATTCTTCGCCGACATGAGCGGCGGCCACAATATCGTCAGCACGGTTTTCCTTGAATGCGAGGCCTATTATAGAGACATCGATCGCCTGGGGGGCGACCCCAACATGGCGCCGGTGGGCGAGACCGAATTCGTGCGCGGCATGGCCGCCATGGCGGATGCGAGCTACTACGGCAAGACCCGGGTCGCCGCCGCCATCGTCGGTTTTGCCGATCTGCGTCTGGGCGAAGCGGTCAGGGATATCCTGGAGGCGCATATTGACGCCGGCGGCGGGCGCTTTCGCGGTATCCGCCATTCCACCGCGCACGACGAAAATGACGGCATTCTGGGCGCCGAGCATACCGCGCCGAACGCTGGTTTGCTCTATGATGAAACTTTTCGTCGGGGCTTCGCCCAGTTGGCACCGTTGAACATGAGCTTCGATTCCTGGTTCTATCATCCGCAAATGCCGGAATTGATCGATCTGGCCCAGGCCTTTCCAGAAACCCCCATCGTCATGGATCACGTGGGCGCACCCTTGGGCATCGGGCCATATGCGGGGAAGCGGGACGAGATCTTTGCTTCCTGGTCCAAGAATGTC
Source organism: Alphaproteobacteria bacterium (assembly GCA_030747035.1). Taxonomy (GTDB): domain Bacteria; phylum Pseudomonadota; class Alphaproteobacteria. The sequence continues at coordinate 2,425 of JASLLM010000315.1, forward strand.
ACCGACCTGGCCAAATGCCCCAACGTGCATGTGAAGCTGGGCGGTCT
>JASLLM010000316.1 GCA_030747035.1 Alphaproteobacteria bacterium
CTTCAAACCAGAGGAATGCTGGAACTTCTTCGCCGAGGATGGCTATGCTCCAAAATAATCCGGAAACGCTCTAGGCCAAGCGAACAGTCGTCCCTGGCGCATGTCGGGTTTAACCAAACCCGAACCCATGCGCTAATCCTTTAGAATAGAGCAACTTATCCGCATTCAATTGAATCCAATTGAATGCGGGTTGCTCTAACCTCGGGGCAAGCGCTATCCCAGGCGCATGCCGGCGCGAAGCGCAGCTTCGCCGGCATAGTCCGCGGCGGCCATCTTTGATCCTTCGCCGCGGACCCGCTTCACCAGGATGCGGCCGTCCGCCGCCGCGATCTCCATGCCTTCCGCTCCCAGGGAGATGATTTCGCCAGGGGCGCCATCGGCGGTGCCGTCGATACGGACGCAGTCGTAAATCATCAGGCGCTTGCCGTCATGGGATGTCCAGGCGCCCGGCTGCGGGTCCGCCCCTCTTATCAGGTTATGGACAACCGATACCGGCTGGCTCCAGTCGATGGCGACATCGTCGGCGGTGCACCAGCTTTCATAGGTGGCATCAGCCTCGTTCTGAACGATCCTGGGCGCCTTCCCCGCCTTGACCAGATCGACGCCCTCCAACATCGCGGCGACACCGAGGGGGAAGAGCTTGTCGAAATAGATGCTGCCGAGGGTATCGCCGGCGCCGATTTCGACCTCCTTCTGCAACAGGATCGGCCCGGTATCCAGGCCATTGTCGGGCCAGAAGATACTCAACCCGGTCTTCGCCGCACCCTGAATGATCGGCCAGTTGATCGAACTCGGGCCACGGTGCCTTGGCAACAGGGAGGGATGATACTGAATGGTGCCATGGGTGGGAATATTGAGGAATTCCTCGGGCACGATCTTGGTGACATAGGCCATGACGCACAGATCGGGCCGCATCGCCTCGAACGCGGCCCAGACCTCCGGCTTCTTGAACGAGGCCGGCTGATGGATCGGCAGGCCATGATCAAGCGCGGCCTGTTTGATGGGGTCGGGGCGGCCGCCCTCGCGGTCCGGCTCGCAATAGACGGCGATGACCTCGTCACCCCTCTCCAATAGCGCGTCCAGAACGTTCTTGCCGAATGCCTGCTGACCGTTGACCACAATTCTCATCGCTGTATTCCTCGTTCGTCTTTTCTTGTTTCTCGTTCGGCCGGTTTCCCTAGGAGCGCATCAGCCAATCCCGCATTGCCTGATTTACCGCCTCTGGCCGTTCCATGGTGGGCAGATGGCCGCTGTCCTCGATTATACACAGTTCCGCGCCGGGGATCGCCGCCTGCATTTCCTCATGCACTGCAAGCGGCGTCAGAACATCCTGCCGGCCGACCAGAACCAGCACCGGACAATCAATGTCGGGCAGATCGCGGCGGCTGTCGGGACGCCCGATAATCGCGGTCTGCTGGCGGATGAAGCCGTCGCGTCCCACGCTCAACGCCATCTGCTTGACCGCATCGACCAGTTCGGGGTCGCCCAGCCGGTCGGGATGGATGAAATTCGGCAGCAACTTGTCGGTGACGCCAAGAAACCGGCCAACCTGGGCCTGCTTGATCAGATCGCGGCGCAGTTTTCGCCGATCCTCGGGGTCTTCCCTGGCCGTGGTATCCAACAGCGCCAGCCGGTCCACCCGGTGCGGCGCCCGGCGCATGATTTCGAATGCGACATAGCCGCCAAAGGAAAGTCCGGCCAGGGCAAAACGCGGCGGTGCGGCAGCCAGGATCGCGGCGGCTATGGCGCCAATATCGGTATGGCGGGCGTGCTCCGCCGTTACCACCGCCCGCGCCACATCCGCCAGGCCATCAACCTGAGCCCGCCAAAGGATATCCGTGCAAAGCAAACCGGGAACCAGAATCAAGGGCATTCTCGTATCGCTCATCGACCAAAATTTCCCCCTGCCCCGGACCGTGGCAAACCCGCCCGCCCAAGCCATTGCCAATATGCCATCACAAATGACATCCAACGCTCCCATTCCATCCTGGCGGCATTCGCTACCATGCCGCCCCGGCCCCGACGCGGCGGCGCGGCGCAAGTGATTATGTCGCATTGCAGCAAGCTGGGAAATGCCATATACAGGCCATATTGCTGGCCTTCCCGCGATGAGCGCTTTAAGCTCACAAGCCCAGTGAATCCCAGAATACTGTACGCACGGATTTTCATGCCCTTCGAAGAACTTGGCCTTAGCACTTCCATACTAAAAGCGGTCGACGACGCCGGTTACAGCGAACCGACGCCCATTCAGCAGCGCGCTATTCCTTATGTCCTGCAAGGACGGGATGTTCTTGGTTGCGCGCAGACGGGTACCGGCAAGACCGCCGGTTTTACCCTGCCGATGATCGATATCCTGTCCCAGGGACGGGCGCGGGCGCGCATGCCCCGTTCCCTGATCCTTGAACCG
>JASLLM010000317.1 GCA_030747035.1 Alphaproteobacteria bacterium
GTGGACGCGGACGAGGCGGCCGCCGAGCGCCGTCTTTTCTTTGGCGAAGACGGCCTGCAATTCTCCGATTTGTTGGATGTTCTCAATCCGCTACAGCATATTCCGCTGATCGGCAGCATATATCGCTCAACCACCGCCGACGAGATATCCGCCGGCGCCCGCATGGCGGGGGGAACCTTGTATGGCGGACCCCTTGGTTTCCTCGGCGCCCTGGCCAACACCATGGTCGAAGACACCACCGGCGTGGATATCGGCGGCAATCTGGCGGCCCTTATGTCCGGCGGCGAAGAAGCAAATGCCGATACCAACAGTACCCCACCGGCGGTCTCGATGGCAGCCGCGGCACCGCAGTATGAAACCTGGTCCGCCGACAATATCATCGCCGCCACCTTGTCCGATATTGCCCCGGCAGCGGGCCCGCCGGCGTCATATTTGCAACATCGGGCCAGTCTGCCGGCACCCGCCTTCCCGGAGTTGCGGCCAACACGCGTGGCCGCGACGCAGCCGCGGATCGCAGCCTCAGATCCAGGCTCCGCCGCTTTGAGTCCCTCCGCCTTCCAGACCTTGCTGCAACGCACCAGCCTGTAGCATTCCTAGCCAAAGTTGGCGCTGCCGCGATCCAGTCAGAACTAGTCCCGGGGCAGTTTGCGCAAATCCTGCATTTCATAAGGATCGGTGAGGATATTCTGCAATTCCGCGCCGGCCAGAAAGGCGCGTTTCTTGGCCGTCTTTACCATCGGCGGATAACCGCAGAGGTACACGCCCCAACCCGCCAGTTCGCCATGATCGGCCAGGGCCACGTCCTCGGCCCGGCCGGCCCGGGCAGCAATGGCGGCGCGCGCCTCATCCGCCTCGCCGGAGAGACAGGGAACATAGATGAAGTTTTCCCATTGCCCGGCCAGGGCGCGCAATTCTTCGCCGTAATAGAGGCCCTTCGCCGTGCGGCTGCCATGGTAAAGATGGACCGGCCCCGTATGACCGTCCGCCAAGGCGTCCCGCGCCAAGCCATAAAGCGGCGCCAGGCCCGAGCCGTTGCCGATCAACAGCAATGGCCGCTCGGGCGTGCCCCGTACGTAATAACAATCCCCGTTCGGGCCCTGGATATCCAGGGCCTCGCCCACCTCCAGTTCATCGTGGATCCAGTTGCTCATCTTGCCGCCGCCAAGGCGCTTGACGTGCAATTCAAGGCTGTCGTCCAGGCTCGGCACGCTGGCCAGGGAATAGGCCCGCATCAGGCCGTCCCGGCGGCGCAGATTGATGAATTGCCCGGCATGGTAAAACAGCGGCACCGAAGTCCGCAGGCGCAAGCGGCAGACGGTGGCACTCAATTGGGTTTTTTCCAAGGCCACCACACGGCCGAACACATCGGCCTCGCCGGGGCTTTCAATTTCCAGATCTTCCTCAGGCTGGCAAACGCAGGGCAGAAAATAGCCCTGTTCGACCTGTCCCGGGCGCAGGCCGGTCTGGGAGCCTTCTGGCGGCGCGCCCTTGCGCGCCCGCATCATGCAGGTCAGGCAAACCCCGGTGCGGCAGGAAAAGGGTATTTGGTGGCCGGCCTGCTCCAAGCATTCCAGCACCGTTTCCTGCGGTGCCAGATCAAGCCTGGCGTCGGCGAATTCAATGGATGCCATGGCCGTTTATCGGTTCAACACATCGTCCCGGGTGCCGCCGGCAATCGCCATGACCTCGGCGATGGAACCTTCGTCAACTTCCAGTTCCTCCAGGGTCGCCTGCAAATGCGCGGCCACCCTATCGAAATGGCTGTCATTCAGGCCATCCTCGACCAGTTTTGCATGCGCGGCCCGCATATCCCGGCCGGTATATTCATGGGGTCCGCCGAAAACCATGGTCAAAAACGATTTCTGCTTGGCGCGCTGGTCATCCATGTCCGTGGACGCAAAAAAATCCATAACATGGGGATCGGTGAGGACCTTGCGGTAGAACAGATCCACTGCCGCCTCGACCGCCGCCGCGCCGCCGATTTTCTGATACAAGCTTGCAGACATGACGAATCGTCCCCTGATCTGTTGCCCAATACCCGTAGAACAAGGATCATATGATAAGTTCGACGAGAAAACACCTGCAATCCAACTATCCCGGGGGTCTGCGATCGTGCTCATTCATGTTTCCGCCGACGGTTGGCTGGACGCTGGCGCCCGCCGCTATCGCTGTGCCCTGGGCCGGGGCGGCATCGGCGCCCACAAGCAGGAGGGCGACGGCATCACCCCAGCCGG
>JASLLM010000318.1 GCA_030747035.1 Alphaproteobacteria bacterium
CGAACCGTTCGCCGTCCTTCAAACAGTCGATGGCTTGTGCGCCGTCGGTTACCTCGACGACATCGTAGCCGTGGTCGCGTAGAATGAGGACAGGAATTTCACGCACCGCCGGGTCGTCCTCAACAACCAGAATTCGTTCAGACCCACGATCAAGCCGCCGCATTTCATCGCCGGCTTCGTCCGCCATGCCTGTTTCGTCTGCCCTGGGCAGATAGAGTTTTACCGTCGTGCCGTGGCCGGCCTCGCTGTAGATCGTCACATGTCCCCTTGACTGCTTGGCGAAGCCATAGACCATGCTGAGGCCAAGGCCGCTGCCCTTGCCCACATCCTTTGTCGAAAAGAAGGGTTCGAAGACTTTATCCAACGCCTCCGCCGCGATACCGGTCCCGTCATCGCTGACGGCAATTTCCACGTAGTCTCCTGGCGCAACCTCCTGGTTCTTCTCGGCATAGGCGGCATCAAGGGTGATGTTGCCGGTTTCTATCACCAGCAGACCGCCGGTTGGCATGGCATCCCTGGAATTGATAGCCAGGTTGAGCAGGGCATCCTCGAATTGATGCGGATCGATCATCGCGGGCCAGCACCCCGTCCCCTGCACGACCCGCAGGTCAACGGTCTCCCCCAAGGTACGGCGCAGCATATCTTCCAGGCCGCCGATCAGTCCCGGGATATCGGCGGCGATGGGAGATAGTGGCTGCTGACGGGAGAAGGCCAATAACCGGTGGGTGAGGGAGGAGCCCCGGTCGACCGCCCGTTTGATGGCCGCGATCGCCCGTATTGATTTTTCGTCATCGCCAATCACACTCTCCAGCAACTCCGCGTTGCCGATCACGACGGTCATCAAATTGTTGAAATCGTGGGCCACGCCGCCCGTCAATTGGCCCACGGCCTCCATCTTTTGCGCCTGTCGCAGGGACGCTTCCAACTCCTGGCGTCTGGCCTCGTCCTCTTTTCGCTTTTCGATATCTTCGATCACCAGAACAAAATAGCTCGGCTCCCCCTCTGTATCCCGGACCAGGGATGAGGTCAGATTCACCCAGACCAAAGAGCCGTCCTTGCGCACATAACGTCTTTCCGCCGTATAGGTTTGCGACTCGCCACGCAGCAGGCGTTCAAAATGACGGGCACTTTCCACTCTTTCCTCGGCCAAGGTCATGTCCTCGGCGGGCAATGCCAGCAATTCGTCCTGTTCGTATCCGAGGATGTCGCAAAGGCGTTGATTGACCAGCAGCCAGCCGCCGTCGACACCCACATGGGCGATACCCACCGCCGCCTGTTCGAATGTGGAGCGGAAGCGCTGCTCGCTGTCTCGTAGCGCATCCTCCGCCTTGAGGCGGTCTTCCAGCTGCGTTTTGGCGGCAGTCATGAAACTGTTGACCGATGCCGCCAGTTGACCCAACTCATCGTCCTTGTGTGACGGCTCCAATGGTTCGGGTTCGATGCCGCCGCCAAGCGGATCGCTGCCGGCGATGCGCCGGGACAATGCCGTCAAGGGCTTGGTCAAAGTGAGGTAAAAGACATAGGTCAGAAGGACGGCAAGGATCAGGGTACGGATAAATCCGAAAACGATGGTCAGGGTCGAGCGGCGAAGAAAATTATCAACGATCAGCGCGCCATCGACCTGGACGCGCAATTCACCCAGCGATTGTCCGGTGCTTTCGTTGACCAGCGGCAGCGAATATTTGTCGCGCCCTTCCAACACCGCGTCCGCCAGGATGGAAAGCCCTTCCGCGCTGGCGGGCCGCCGCAATTCCGCCAGGGTGTCGCCAAAATCATCGACCAAGACGGCTGAATATATGGGGCGGTACTCAAATACGCTGTGCACCACGTCGTTGGCCAGGTTTTCGTCGACGGTGTAGGCGGCCAGAACGGCGGGCGCGTTCAGGGTTTTCAGAACCTGGTTGACGGTTCGCTCAACCGCATCACGTTCGTCCTGCAAATCGGCAAAAATCTGCCACAGGCTGAACGCGAGGCCAACGACAAACGCGATGATGACTGCATCACGCGCCTGGCGGAAGGAAAGGTTCCGGCTAAGCCGCATTGCGCCCGCCTTCCGATATTCCGCTTTTGATCTTTGGCGCGGGCATATCAAAAGGCCGCAATGCCGCCTTCGGCCTTCAATTCGTTG
>JASLLM010000319.1 GCA_030747035.1 Alphaproteobacteria bacterium
GGTATCAATGCGCGGTTTGAAGATGGCTTCAGCCGACTCTCGAAAGGGAATCTAGCCTTCGAACCCGTTGCGGCTGTACCATGCGCGCAATTGAATCACACAGGAGTTCGCCGATCCATGAGTCGGGACAATTGGGATAAGGAAATCGCGGAGATCCATCAGCGCCGCGAGATGGCCAAGCAACATGGCGGCGAGGAAGCGGTTGCCCGTCATCACGCCAAGGGGCGCATGACCCTGCGGGAGAGGATCGACACATTGATCGATCCCGGCAGCTTCAAGGAGACCGGCATGGGGGCCGGCGGTGCGGAAAAGGACGAAAACGGCAATCTGACCGGCTTCACGCCGAGCAACTTCATTCTGGGTTTTGCGCAGGTCGATGAACGCCCGATCATCATCGGCGGCGAGGATTTCACCATCGGCGGCGGCTCCCCCACGGTGGCGGGCCTGCGCAAGAGCGTCTACACCGAAGAACTGGCCTGCCAATACAAGGTTCCCCTGGTACGCCTGCATGAAGGCGGCGGCGGCTCCGTCCTGGGTGCGGCGGGCAAAAAGGGCCGCAGTGCCGGACCCGTTGGCGCCAGCGTTGCCGAACAACCGCGCTTCAAATCGGTGGGCGAGGCCATGGCCATGGTACCCGTGGCCTCCGCCGCCATGGGGCCGGTGGCGGGGCTTCCCGCGGCCCGTCTGGTCGCATCACACTTCGTCACCATGAGCCGGGATACCGCACAAATTCTTATCGCGGGGCCCGCTGTGGTAAAGCGGGCCCTGGGTTTTGATCTGACCAAGGAAGAGTTGGGCGGCGCCGATGTGCATGCCGCCAATGGCGTGGTCGACGCGGTGGCGGCGAACGAGGCCGAGGCCCTGGAGCAAATCCGCACCTTTCTTGGCTACATGCCCCAAAACGTCTGGGAACTGGCCCCCATCGTCGATACCGGCGATCCGGCTGATCGCGCGGATGACAAACTGGCGACGATCGTCCCCCGCAACCGGCGCAAGGCGTTTGATATGCGCAAGCTGGTCGATCATGTGGTGGACCGGGGTTCCTTTTTCGAGATGGGGCGAAAATTCGGTCCAGGGCAGATCACCGGCCTGGCCCGCATGAACGGCCAGAGTGTCGGCATTCTGTCCAATGACGGGCGCTTCTACGCTGGTGCCATGACCTCGGAAGGGGCCCAGAAAGTCCGCCGCTTTATCGAAATCTGCGACACCTTTCATCTGCCCATGATCTCGTTGATCGACGAACCGGGCTTCATGATCGGGCCGGAGGCCGAAAGCGGTGGCGCGATCCGCTATGGCACCTCCGCCGTGCTGGCGGCTGCGACCTATTCGGCGCCCTGGGCTTCCGTACTGGTGCGAAAAAATTACGGCGTGGCGGCGGCGGCCCACTATGGCCCGGATGGCTATGTATTGGCCTGGCCCTCGGCCGAGATGGGCGCCCTGCCGCTGGAAGGCGGTGTCGCGGTGGCATTTGGCCGCGAGATCGCCGCTGCCGAAAACCCGGAGGCCCGGCGCAAGGAGCTGGAGGATGAGCTGGCGGCCCGACTGTCGCCCTTTCCCCGCTCGGAATCCTACGCCTTCCATGAACTGATCGACCCGCGGGAAACCCGGCCCATGCTGTGCGACTGGATCAAGCTGGTACAACCAGTGTTGCCGCAGCTATTGGGTCCGCGCCACTTTGGCATCCGGCCGTAATGCGGGAAAAGGAACTGCGTCTGGCCCTTGTTTGCTACGGCGGCGTCTCGCTGGCCGTCTATATGCATGGCGTCAGCAAGGAAATCCTGAAACTGGCGCGCGCCTCGACCGATCATCAGGCCGGCACCGAGGCCGGCGAAAGAGCCTCCAACAGCGACTATACGGACACCGAGGCGGTTTATCTGGATCTGCTGCGGCAGATCGGCCAGCAGTTGGAACTGCATATCGTCGTTGACGTCATCGCGGGTGCCTCGGCCGGCGGTATCAACGGTATTTTGTTGGCCCGTGCCCTGGCGCTTGACCTGGCGTTCGATCCATTGCGCAGCATGTGGCTGGACAATGCCGACGTCTCGAAGCTGCTGGCACCGGACCGCCGCGCCTCGATGTGGAGCAAATGGATCCTGCGCCCGGTTCTGCGCTGGGGGTTTTCCC
>JASLLM010000031.1 GCA_030747035.1 Alphaproteobacteria bacterium
CGCCCGGCCAGATATAGACCGGCGCGCCGCCGCAGCTTACCCGCGTCACATTGGCCCGGACCGAGCGGGTCAGACGGACCGGGTTTTCCGTGACCCCGGCCCGCAACGAGCCCCCTGCCCCGGCCATGAATAGAACACTGCACATGGCCGGTTCGCAGTTTTCGGCAATGCGATCCACCACCGCCTGAAGCGGCCCCGGCATCGCCGCCGCCTTGGGTGTCAATTTGTCATCAAGGACGAAATAGGCGGCCTCCTCGCCCGTGGTGCTGACCATCAACAGGCGCAAACCCGGCCAGGCATTCTTGGCCTCGATCCGGTCGATGATGGATAGCGGATCGGTAATATCGGTGCCGCCCCAGCCGTCGCCATGGCCGGCAACCTGAAAATACCGCCCCGGTGTTGAACGCCGGCCCCGCACCCGGACCCCGGCGGTGGGCATATCAAGGAACTTGCCGGCCTGATGCTCGCTCAAAACGCCGGTGATGTGGTCATCCACCACCACAACCTCGTCGGCCAGGCCATGCCATTGCGGCGCGAACATGCCAATTGTGGCGGAACCGCAACCAACCCGCATCCGGGCCTCGGCCTCGCCATCAACGATCGGCGGCTGCCCCGCCTGCACGATAACGGCGGCGCCATCATCGACCGCCAGTTCCACCGCCGCGCCCTGGCACAGATCCAGCATCATCTGGCAGGTGACAGTGCCTTCTTTTTTCGAGCCGCCGGTCAAATGACGCACCCCACCCAGGGCCAGCATCTGGCTGCCGTATTCGGCGGTGGAGACGTGGCCGACCTGTTCGCCCTGGCAACGCACCGCCATTTGCTCTTCGCCCAGAAAGCGGTCCGTGTCGATCTTCACCTTCTGGCCGCAATAGCTGAAGATCCCTTCCGAAACCACGGTGACCATATCGACGCCCGCCGGCTTCGAGGCCACAATGAACGGTGCGGGTTTGTAGTCGGGATAGGTGGTTGTGGAACCGACACCGGTTATGAAACTCTCCGCGCCCGCCACCAGCGTGCCGTCCCAGTCATCAGCGGATTGCAGGAAAGGCACCATGGCGCCGTCCTGATCGACGGTCCGCTGGGCCACCAACAAGGGATCAAGACGTACCAGTTCGCCGTCCCGATTGGCGTAGCGGTCACAGGCGCCGGCCCGTCCGTCGCGGATACGGCAGAGCACGGGACAGGCATCGCAGCGCACCAGATCACTCATTCACTTGCTCCTCCCACCGTCCCTTGGGCAAGTATCGCGGCGCGCACCCGGTCCGGCGTCGCCGGTATTTCATGCATACTAACCCCTGTGGCGGATTTAATCGCCGCCAGAATTGCCGGCGCGGTCGGCACCAGGCCCGGTTCGCCCACGCCCTTGGCGCCCTGGGGGCCATTGAGGTCGGGATCTTCGATTAGGATGACCTCCACCTCGGGCATATCGCCCACCGTGGGGATCAGATAGTCGTGCAGATTTTCCGTCCGGCCGGGCAGATATTCCTCCATCAAGGCCAGGCCCAGTCCTTGGGCGATGCCGCCCTGGATCTGCCCCTCCACCAGGGCCGGGTTGATCGCCTTGCCCACGTCATGGGCGGCAACCATGCACAGGACTTTTGTGGTGCCCAGTTCCGTATCGACCTCCACCACAGCCATCTGGGCCGCGAAGGCATAGGTGCCATAGGGTTCGCCCTGGCCGTTTTCGTCCAACGGCGTGGCCGGCGGATCGAAGGTTGCCTCCGCCTGCAACTCCACGCCGGCGTTGTCGCCGGCCCGGGCCTCAATTTGCCGGCGCAGATCCAGGGCGGCCAATTCCACCGCCTTGCCGGTAACATAGGTCTGGCGCGAGGCGGAGGTCTTGCCCGCATCCGCTGTCAGGTCGGTATCGCCCGTCACCTGATCGATCATATGAACCGGCACCCCCAGGGCATCGGCGCAAATCTGCCGCATGATGGTGTAGCTGCCCTGGCCGATATCGACGGCGCCGTTGTACAAGGTAAAGCGGCCGTCGGCGGAGCGGGTCAGGCGCACGGTGGATGGATTGCTCATCCCCGTATTGCCGCAGCCATACCACATGCAGCCCAGGCCGACGCCCAGACGCCTGACCGGCTGTCCATCATTGTGCGCTGCGACCTCTTCCTGGGCCCGCCGCCAATGGGGCCGCAAGGCTTCCAAACACTGATCCAGACCCGCGCTGGCCTGCAGCAACTGCCCCGTCGCCGTGCGGTCGCCAACCCGCAAGGCATTCCGCAGGCGAAACTCCAATGGATCCAGGCCGGCCTGCGCCGCCAGGTCATCGATCAGGGCTTCGTGCGCCAGGGAGATTTGCGGCACCCCGAAACCACGGAAAGCGCCACTGGGCGGGCCGTTGGTGAGAATGGCACGGGCATCAATATGGGCGTTGGGCAGTTGATAGGGCCCACTGCCGTGCACCGGCACCCGTCCCGCCACGGTCGGGCCCCAGGAGGCATAGGCGCCGGTGTCAAAATCCGCCGTCATTTCCATGGCCTGCAAATTGCCCTCCCCGTCACAGCCGAACCGCGCCGCGATCCGGGCCGGGTGGCGCTTGGTGGAGGCGGCCATGCTCTCGGGCCGGCTGTAGACACAAGCCACGGGGCGATCCAACTGCCAGGCCGCCGCCGCCAACATGGGTTGCACCGATTGATCGAGCTTGCCGCCGAAGCCGCCGCCGCAGACCGTGGGCACGATACGTACCTGTTCCGGCTTCAACCCCATGATCAGGGCGACCTCGTCACGGTCCATATAGGGCGTCTGTGTGGTGACGTGGATTTCCAAACGGTCGCCATGGCGCCGGGCAAAGCCGGCTTCCGGTTCAATATAGGCATGTTCGACGAAGCCGGTGCGCCATTGCCCCGCCGCCGTATAGCGGCATTGCGCCAGTGCATCAGCGCCGATGCCCTTGCGCAGTTTGGCATCGACCAGCAGGTTGCCGGGGCGGTCGCCGTGCAGTTGCCGCGCCTCCCCGGCCAGGGCCTGTTCCAACCCGGTTACAGGCGGCAAGGGTTGGTAGATGATCGGCACCTCTTCATCGGTGATCGCGGCCACCGCAGATCGCTTCCCGACCAGGGCAAGGACCGCCTCGCCGCGAAAACGCACCTGACCATTGGCAAACACCGGTTGATCCTTCAGATCGGGATAGATGCCAAAACATTTATTGCCGGGAATATCCGCCTGGCTCAAAACCTTGATCAAACCGGGATGGCGCGCATGCAACGGCGCCAGATCACCGATGGTGAAGGTTGCCGCGGGATGGGGGGAGCGGACGGCCCGCAGCCACAGGGCATCGGCGGGAATGCCGTCGGCGCCAAATTCCGCCACCCCGGTCAGCTTATCCAGGGCATCGGTGCGCGGCAGGCTGGCGCCAACGGCCGGGCCGTCGGCAGCAGTGGCTTCAGCGCCGGCGACCGGGTCACGACCAGCGTCCCGCACCGCCGCGACGATGCTGCCATAGCCGGTGCAACGGCACAGCACGCCGCCCAGGCCGTGCAAGACCTGTTCCTGGGTGGGATGCTGGCTTTCCGCCGCGATATTGGTGGCGGCGGCCAGCATGCCCGGGGTGCAGGCCCCGCATTGCACGGCGCCATGGCGCAGGAAGGCGTCCTGCACCCGGCTGAGGAAGCCGTTGGCCATCAACCCCTCGGCACTGACCACCATGGCGCCATCGATGCGCGCGGTCGGCACCAGGCAGGAACACACCTGGCGGCCATCAAGCAGCACCGTGCAGGCACCGCAGTCACCGGCGTCGCAACCGACCTTGACCCCGGTGTAGCCAAAGTCTTCGCGCAGGGTTTCCGACAGCCGCGCCATTGGGCGCAGCGACGCTTCGCGGCGTTCTCCGTTGAGAAAGAAACTCAGGGTGACTTTCTCCCCGTGCTCCCCGCTCATGCGGCCAATGCCTCCAGCAAGCGGCCGGTCAGGGTGGCCGCCGCATCTAGGCGGTAGGCCGCCGTGCCCCGGTGATCATCCAGGGGTGAGAGATGCGCAAAATGATCCGGCCGGACCAATTCCGGGCCTGGTGTTTGGCCCCGCAGGGCCGCTTCCAGCAACGGCAGCCGCTGGGCGATCTCGGAACAGGCACCGACCGACAGCCGGGCATCCCTAACCCGGCCATGCTCATCAAGCATAAGCAATCCGGCGACCATGACGATGGAAATAACCAGTGAACTGCGTGCGCCCAGCTTGATGAAACCGGCGCGTCCCCGTTGCAACGAACCGGGTACCAGAATTGCGGTCAGCATCTCGCCCGGCATCAACGCGGTGCGCCGGTTGCCCAGGATAAATTCCGACAGGAGCAGTCGCCGCGAACCCGCCTGATTCTGCAACAGCACCTCCGCCTCCAGACAGAGCAGCGGCGGTATGCCATCGGCCGCCGGCGAGGCGTTGCAGAGATTGCCGGCAACCGTTGCGGCGTTTTGGATTTGTGGTCCGCCGAGTTGCCGCGCGGCCACCTTCAGTCCTTCGAAACATGGCGGCAAATCAGCATCCAGCACATCACGCCAGGTGGCCATGGCGCCAATGCGCCAATAATCTCCGTCGCGCGCGATGCCCTGGAGTATCTCGAGCGCACTTAGATCCAGAATGTCATGATCGGGCTGCCGGCCAACCTGGGCCGGATAGTAATCGGTCGCCCCGGCAACGATTGTCAGATCTCGCGCCGCCAGGGCCGCCAGGGCGTCAGAAAGTTCCGTGGGGCGGAGATAATCAACCATGCACCGAACCTACGCGAGGTCTTATGCGCTGTCCAGAACCCCAAGCATGGCAGCGACGGTAATCAGTTTTTCCCGTGGCGCGCCCTCACGGGCCCGCGCCTGTTCGTGGGCATCCAGGGTCAACCAATCGGTATAATCGACCACCCGGACGCCCTTGCTCGCAAGCAACTCATCCAAGGCCGCACGGCCCGGCTTCCGGCCTTCCGGAATATCCTCGATAATCTGTTTCGCGGCCTCCTGACCATCGGGCCGGTTGGTGCCGATCACACCCGTGGGGCCGCGCTTGATCCAGCCAACCACGTAAAGGCCCTCGCCGGCGCGGCCATCGTCGCTGATTGCCACCCCCCAGTCATCGTTGAAAGGGAGGCCTTCCAGACCGGAGGAGCGATAGCCCACCGCCGGCAATACCAGGGAGGTTTCAATCTCGAAAAACTCACCGGTACCAACCGCCCGGCCATCAACCACTTCGGTGCGTTCCATGCGGATAGCCTCGACCCTGTCGCCGCCCAGGATCTCCCGAGGCGCGGCAAAGAAATGAAAATGCACCCGCTTTGGCAGTTCATCCGCCGCCCGTGGCGCGAATTTGCGCAATGTGGCCAGGTTCCTTTCACGCAGGCGGCGGTCCCGGTCGGACATTTCCAGCTCTTCGGGCACCGCATCGGGGATCAACGTACCATTGATTTGCGGCACGCAAATCTCCAGCTTACCCATCTCGCGCAATTCCACATTTGTGAACTTGGCTTCCACCGGACCGCGCCGGCCCAGCATGTAAACATCCGTGATTGAGGAAGCCTCGATTGCGTCCAGGGCATCATTGGTGATGTCGGATGGGGAAAGTTCGGCCCGCGTCTTCACCAACAGCCGGGCGATATCGATAGCCACGTTGCCGTTGCCGATGACGCAGACATTAGCGGTATCAAGGTCGGGATCCAGATCGACGAAATCCGGGTGGCCGTTGTACCAACCCACGAAAGCCGCCGAACCGATCACGCCTTGTTTGTCCTCGCCGGGAATGCCGAGCTTGTTATCCTCGGGCGAGCCGATGGCGATGACCACGGCGTCGTACATCGCCCGCAGTTCATCCAGGCTAATGTCACGGCCCACGTCGACATTGCCGTAGAAGCGAACCTGGTCGCGGGCCGCGGTCTTGTCAAAATTGCGCGAGACGTTCTTGGTGGTCTGATGATCCGGGGCGACGCCATAGCGAATCAGCCCGTGCGGTGCCGGCAGACGTTCGATAATGTCAATTTGGCAGTCGGTATCCGACTTGGCCAAGGCCTCAGCGGTGTAAAACCCGCTTGGGCCCGAGCCCACGATAGCCACGCGAATGGGCATGGAAAGCCTATCCCCCTATTGTTTAAACGAAGCTCTTTCCAACTAACGCAAGGAAAGCTCCGCTATTCCCCCACTGTCCAGGTCGCCCCGCCGCGCAGGAGCGCATTCATGTCCGCCTCTCCGCCGGCGGCGCGGGCCTCATCAACCTGCCGATAGACCGCAGTGTCATAAGCTTCCGCATCTTCACAATACAGGACGCCCACGGCGACAGGAAAATCCGGGTTGCGCATGGCGCCCAGCAAACCGGCCAAGACCCGGTTGGTCTCGTCATGGCGCAGCAGGTCATCCTCGGTGATGCCGTCAACACCAAGCTGTACGACTTCCAGTTCGATGGCGCCGGGCTTCATGCGAATGCCCTTGTCGCGGTCCTGACCGAAAATCATCGGTTCGCCATGTTCCAGCACCAATTCGCCGTCGGCGGCATTGGTCTTTTCCGAGAACGAACCGAAGGCGCCGTCATTGTAGACGATGCAGTTGGTATAAATTTCCACGAAGGAAGCGCCTTCATGGGCATGGGCCCGCTGCAGTACGCCCGGCATATGTTTTTGCTGGGTATCGACCGCGCGGGCGACAAAGGAGGCATTGGCTCCCAAGGCGAACAGCACCGGCGACAAAGGCCGGTCGAGCGAGCCCAGAGGTGTCGAGGGTGAACGCGTACCCTGTTTCGAGGTCGGCGAATACTGCCCCTTGGTCAGGCCATAGATCTCGTTGTTGAACAGCATGATCTGCATGTTCACGTTGCGCCGCAGAGCGTGCAGCATATGGTTGCCGCCGATCGACAGGCCATCGCCGTCACCGGTCACCAGCCAGACATCCATATCCGGGTTGGCCAGCTTGACGCCGGTAGCGAAGGCAGGCGCCCGGCCGTGGATGGTATGAAAGCCATAGGTCGACATGTAGTAGGGAAACCGCGAGGAGCAGCCGATGCCGGATATAAAGACCACGTTCTCCGGCGGCGTGCCGATATCGGCCAGCGCCTTCTGCACGCCTTTCAGAATAGCGTAGTCGCCGCAGCCGGGACACCAACGGACTTCCTGATCAGAGGCGAAATCCTTCGCCTTCAGCGCACTAGGCTTGGCAGGCGCGTTCATTTCGCTTCTCCAGATTGTCCATCAAGGCGGCTCTTAACCGCATCCTCAATCTCGGTAATCTTGAAAGGCTGCCCGTTGACCTTGTTGATGGGCTCGGCCGGGACCAGATATTCGGCACGCAGGACCGTGACCAGCTGGCCATTGTTCATCTCCGGCACCAGCACCTGATCAAAGCCGGACAGAAGCTCGCCAAGGTTACTCGGCAGCGGCCAGATGTGGTGCAGATGAATATGGCTGACGTCATAGCCACCATCCCGCAGGTTGCCGACCGCCCGGCTGATCGGGCCGTGGGTAGAGCCCCAGCCGACCACGGCCAGCTGGCCGCTTTCATTGCCCTGTTCCACGCCTTGCAGGGGAATATCCTTGGCGATGCCGCGGATCTTGGCGGCGCGAAGATCCGTCATGCGTTGATGATTTTCGGCGTCGTAGGAGATATTGCCGCTGCCGTCCTCCCGCTCGATACCGCCGATACGGTGCTGCAGGCCCGAGGTTCCGGGCCGGGCCCAGGGCCGCGCCAGGGTCTCTTCGTCCCGGGCATAGGGCAGGAAGCTACCCTCGCCAATATCTTCCGGCGCCGAGAATTTTACCGGGAACGGTTCGTAGTCATTGAAATCGGGAATAAGCCAGGGCTCGGACGCATTGCCCATATAGCCGTCACTCAGCAACATCACCGGCGTCATGTACTTGGTCGCCAGGCGTACCGCCTCGATCCCCATATCAAAACAGTTGGCCGGTGAGGAAGCGGCCAGCACCACCAGGGGCGCATCCGCATTGCGGCCGTAGACCGCCTGATACAAATCCGACTGCTCGGTCTTGGTTGGCAATCCGGTGGAAGGACCGGCACGTTGGACGTTGACGACGACCAGCGGCAATTCCGCTCCGACCGCCAAACCGATGGCTTCGCCCTTCAAGGCGATGCCCGGCCCCGACGAGGTGGTGACCCCCAGCGTCCCGGCAAACGATGCGCCGATAGCGGAGCAGGCGGCGGCGATTTCATCCTCTGCCTGGAATGTGACCACATCGAATTGCTTCATGCCGGCCAGTATGTGCAACAGGTTTGACGCCGGCGTAATGGGGTAGGAGGCCAGAACCAAACGCAAATCCGCCAGCTTCGTTCCGGCGGCCAAGCCCCAGGCCAGGGCCTCGGCACCGGTTACGGCACGGTACAGGCCCGGTGTGATATCCGCCTGTCGCACCGTGAAGCCGCGCATATCACCGGGCAGTTCGGCGGTCTCGCCATAAATATGGCCGGCGCCCAGGGCCGCAATGTTGGCATCGGCGATGTGGGGCAGCTTGGCAAACTTGTTGCGCAGCCAGTTTATCGTCGGCTCCCGGTCCCGGTCATAAAGCCAGTAGATCAGGCCCAGGGTCCACATGTTCTTGGAACGCAGGGCTTCCTTGTTGGAAACACCGAATTCCTTCACGGCTTCCATGGTCAGCTTGGAGATATCCATGGTCAGAACCTGAAAACCATCCAGGCTGTTATCTTCCAAGGGGTCGCTGTCAAAGCCGGCCTTTTTCAGATTTCGCCCGGTGAAGGTACCGGTATCGACAATCACGGTACCGCCGGTTTTCACTTCTCCCAGATTGACCTTCAGCGCGGCCGGGTTCATGGCGACCAGCACATCCGGCGCATCGCCGGCGGTGGCGATCTTGCGGGCGCCAAAATTGATCTGGAAAGCCGACACCCCGAACGTGGTGCCGATGGGCGCGCGGATCTCCGCCGGGAAATCCGGGAAGGTCGCCAGATCGTTACCGGCCAGGGCGGTGGCCAGGGTGAATTGACTGCCGGTCAATTGCATACCGTCGCCGGAATCTCCGGCAAACCGTACGACGACCGATTCCACTTCTTCGCGTGGGGTTCCGGTCGGCTCAAGCTGGACTGCTGTGCTCGTTACCATGTCTCAAACGCTGATCTGCATAGGGTTGGGGTTCCGCGTGTCTTCGCTACCTGTACAGTTCGCCCGCGGCGCTGTCCGCCATGGGCTGCTGCCAATTCTGCTTCAAAAAATCCAAAATTATCGAAACGGCTGACACCTAGCTGACGCTTGGAAAATGGCGCCCGTCGCGTCAGGCAATGTAACCAGTTCGTTCACCCTTGCCAATAACCAGAATTGGTAAAAAAAACAAGCTTTCGCGAGCCCTTAGTGACCCTTTCATTTGAACGGATCAGCGGCCCTTGGGAGCCCGCGACCGGCGCAGGATCACCAGTTCCCCACCGTCCAGTCCGTAAACCACCTCTTTCCAGCCATCTCCGTCCAAATCAACCTTGTGAATAGCGGTGATAATTGGCCGCTGATGGCTCGGCAAATCACGCACCCGATAGGTGCCATCGGCGAAAAAAACCTGGCGCAGGGCGCGCCGACCGGCATCGGGCAAATGCAAAATAGGCCCCCTGCCCCTATCACGACCCCAGTCCACCGCCGTGGCCATGTCCTGAATACGGCTGCCGATGGCATGATTCGAAAAACCCCGCGCCGACCATTTCTTGTGCAGCCACTGCAACCGCAGCCGGTTCAGGCGCAATTCGAGCATTATCAAAGTGCCACCGATATGCGGCGTCACCACCGCCGCAACCTCGAGATAGCCGTCACCGTCGAAATCCGCGATCGCCGCCGGGTTGAGCCAGCGGTGGGGCTGACCGATGGGCTTGGTTTCCGCCACCTTGACGATTTCCCCACCCTGGGGCCGAAACACAGCCAAGGCGGCGCCGGCGGTGGGATACGAGCGCACCACCACCAGTTCATCACCACCATCGCCATCAAGGTCGGCCAAACGCACCTGGCGATCCTCGAACACGGAGTCATCGGATAGCAAATAGGACAACTCACTGCCGTCGCGCAGACGCACCCGAAGGCCCGAGGCCTCGATCGCATCGCCCAGGACGCCGTGGTCATAGCGTTTGGTGGGTCCGGTCAGCCAGGCCGCGGCAATATCCCTCTTGCCTTTGGTCACAATACCATCGGGCAGCATATCCGCCTGCTCTTCCAACGGCGTCGGGAGATAGCCGGGCAAGCGGGACAGTTTCGTGCTGTCGCCGTGCAGACTTAGGGCGAAGAAGCCGACTCCCCCAGGTGTCTCCAGCTTGGCAATCACTCTGCCGTCAGCAAGCAATAGCGCCGCCAGGGGATGGGGCGATCGGTGATGCAGCATCTCGCCGCTCGCCGCCGGGCCGCAATAAAGTGCCGCCAACGGCAACATCAACCTCGACAAACGCCTGAGCAATTCCGTCATTCCTCGATAATCGCCACCGCGCGGGTCCAGCCTGCCGAGGCGGCCTTAATTTTCATGGGAAAGCAGGCGACCGAGAAACCTTTGTCGGGCAGGCATTCAAGATTGTGCAGTTTTTCGATATGGCAGTAACCGATATTGCGCCCGGCCCGGTGACCTTCCCAGATAATGGCGGCATCCTTGCTTTCCCGGAAACGCTGTGCCGTGAAACTGAACGGTGCATCCCAGGACCAGGCATCGGTGCCGGTCAGGCGGACGCCGCGTTCCAGCAGATACATGGTCGCCTCGACCCCCATGCCGCACCCGGTATCAACATAATTGTCGCCGCCGAATGCCTTCCCGGCCGCCGTGTTGACCACGACGATCTCCAGCGGCGACAGGGTATGGCCAATGCGCTTCAATTCCGCCTCCACGTCATCGGCGGTGACCACATAGCCGTCATCAAAATGCCGGAAATCCAATTTCACGGCCGGTTGGAAGCACCATTCCAGCGGCACTTCATCGATGGTGATGGCCCGCTCCCCGTGGTTCATCGTCGAGGCAAAGTGGTACGGCGCATCAAGGTGGGTTCCGTTATGTGTGGATAGGCTGACCCGCTCCACCGCCCAACCTTCCCCATCGGGCAGATCGGATTTTTCCAGGCCGGGAAAAAACGCGGTCATTCCCGCCACCGAAGCCTGATGATCGATATATTCGATGCTAGGCTGCGATCCGATTGGATCAGAGATCACGTCATTCTCCAGAAATATGGATATATCAACGATTTGCCTGGCCATTTTGCTTCCCAATCACATCAAGTATTCGTTTCTACAAATACTGTGGTACGGACGGCCGGGTAGTTTTGTGACATATTTGTCGCAATTCGCGACGAAAACGCCACAATACTGCTCAATAACTTTGCCTTGTCCGCGCCGCCATGTAAATTTTCGTCGGTTAGCGTAGTTTATCTGCTACGCTATCGCACCTTGAAAGTTCCCTGGCTTAATTGGCATCAGGCCCGATGTCATTTGGGACGGTGGTACTTTCTAAATATGAAGTATTCCGGGACTAAGACAGATGCCAACAGGAACAGTTAAATGGTTCAACCCCACTAAAGGGTATGGATTTATCGAGCCTAGCGACGGCTCCAAGGACGCGTTCGTCCACATTTCCGCCGTCGAACAGGCTGGCTTGTCCACCTTGAACGAGGGTCAGAAGGTTGAGTATGAACTGACCGCCGGTCGCAATGGTAAGAGCGCCGCGGATAAGATCGTCGTCATCGAGTGAATTTCGGGTAACCGAATTCCAACTGAAGGGCTCTCGGGCGGATATATAATTCGCCCCGGTACCGTTCCAACGGACGGTCGAGAGTGCCAGGACAAAAAGTCCACGATGCCGTAAATGGGATGCTGCCCGATCGCAACGGGTTACGCGGTTGGGCCGGTTCCATGACGCGTCTGATGGCGCCTCGCGGCAATCCCATTTCCCATGGTCGATCGCTTAGTAACGTTTTAATTTTCCAGATTAATTATATTATATAATTATTTGTAATTGTTACGAATTTCATATCTTTTAGTTGTTCATCAAAAAGCCAAGCCCATGACAGACCCAGGCCCGGCAACTCGATGCCAAAAGGGCCGGGCAAGAGTCTTGCTTCGCTGCGCTGGTGACACTGTCGGCCAAAGTCGCTGTTGGGTGCCCGCAACCCGTTGACAGACGCCAAAGGTCGGCGCACTTTGCAGCCACGAATATTGGGGAGCCTCGGGCATGGAACGTTCGTTCGCGAAAGAGGTAAAACAGTTGCGCCTGGGCCAGGGCGATACCTTTCATGGCGAGGGTATTCTGGCCGTTACCAAGGCCTTGTTGCAAGCCGGCGTCAGCTATGTCGGCGGTTATCAGGGCGCACCGATCAGCCATTTGATGGATGTCCTGGTGGACGCCGAAGATCTGTTGAGCGAACTGGGCGTGCATCTGGAAACCTCTACCTCCGAGGCCGCCGCCGCCGCCATGCTGGGTGCCTCCATCAACTACCCTCTGCGCGGCGCCGTGACCTGGAAATCGACGGTGGGAACCAATGTTGCCTCTGACGCCCTGTCCAACCTCGCCTCGGCCGGGGTCACGGGCGGCGCCATGATCGTGTTGGGGGAAGACTACGGTGAAGGCTCGTCAATACTGCAGGAACGCACCCATGCCTTCGCCACTAAATCCCAGATCTGGCTGCTGGATCCGCGCCCCGATCTGCCGACCATCGTCCGCATGGTCGAGCAAGGTTTTGAATTGTCGGAGCATTCCAGCACTCCCGTGATGTTGGAGTTGCGCATCAGGGCCTGTCATGTGCATGGCGCGTTTCAGGCCTCGGACAACAAGGTGGGGCGCTTCAACCGCAACCAGGCGATCCCGGAACCCAACCACGATTTTTCCCGTATCACACTACCCCCCTCCACCTATGCCCAGGAAAAGCACAAGATCGATGTGCGCATGCCCGAAGCGATCCGTTTCATCACCGAACGGCAATTAAACGATCACTTCGATGGCGACATTAATGATGTGGGCATCATCTGCCAGGGCGGGCTTTACAATGCCACCCTGCGCGCCCTGGTCCAGGCCGGTCTTGCCGATGCCTCGGGCAACAGCCGCATTCCCATCCTGGCCCTGAATGTGACCTATCCCCTGGCGCCCGATGAAATATCGGCTTTCTGCGCCGGCAAATCGGCGGTCTTCATGGTCGAGGAAGGGCAGCCCGATTACCTCGAGGAAGCCATCAACGCTATTCTGCGCAAGGCGGATCTGCAGACCAAGGTAATCGGCAAGGGGCCCCTGCCCATGGCCGGTGAATACACCGCGGAGGTAGTGTTGCGCGGCCTCTCCGCCTTTCTTGAGCAGACCAAGCCCCAGGGCATCGACCTGGCCGCGGCCATGGCACCGGTCGCCGAACTGGACCGGCACAAGGCCAAGGCTGCGGAGTTGCTTGGCGATTTGCTGCCGGCCCGGCCACCGACATTTTGCACGGGCTGTCCGGAACGGCCTCTATTCAGTGCCATCCGCATATTGGAGAAAGATCTGGGGCCGACCCACGTTTCCTGTGACATCGGTTGTCACACCTTCTCCACCCTGCCGCCCTTCAATCTGGGCCATACGGTCCTGGGCTATGGCCTTGGGCTCTCCAGCGCCGCCGGCGTGGCGCCGAATTTCGGCAAGCGTGTGATCTCGATCATGGGCGACGGCGGCTTCTGGCATGGCGGCGTCAGCAACGGCATTTCCTCCGCCCTGTTCAACAAGGCGGATGGTGTGCTGATGGTAATCAAAAACGGATACACCTCGGCTACCGGCTGGCAATTCGTGCCCTCCACCCTGCGCATGCGGCCGGGCCGGACAACCGGTGCCTCGATCGAGAAGGTCATCAAGAGCCTGGGCGCGGGCTGGCTGCGCAATGTGCCGAACTACCGTGTCGGCAAGGTGATGAAAACCTTGCGCCAGGCGTTGACGGGCAAGGGCAAGGGCCTGCGCGTGATCGTGGCCGATAGCGAATGCCAGTTGGCACGGCAGCGGCGAATCCGGCCGGAAATCGCCGCCCGCCTGCAAAGTGGCCAGCGCGACGTGCGCACCCGCTTCGACGTCGACGATGAAACCTGCACCGGCGACCGGGCCTGTATCCGGCTGTCGGGCTGTCCGTCCCTGACCATCAAGGCCAATCCCGATCCCTTGCGTGATGATCCGGTAACAACGGTATTGGATAGCTGCCTCGGTTGCGGCCTATGCGGCGAGGTTAGCCATGCCGCCGTGCTATGCCCCTCGTTCTACCAGGTGGACATCGTGCGCAATCCTAATTATTGGGACCGTTTCAAGGATGCTCTGCATCGCCGCCTGCTCGGCGATATGGCCAGGGTGCGGATCTAGACCATGGCGGCGGCAAGCGAAAATGGCCGGCCCATTGGACTGCTGATCGCCGCCATGGGCGGTGAAGGCGGCGGCGTGCTGCGGCAGTGGTTGGTCGATGCCGCCACGGCCCATGGCCTGGCGGTGCAAAGCACCTCGATCCCCGGCGTCGCCCAGCGGACCGGGGCCACCACCTATTACATCGAAATGCAGACATTGGACGGCTCTGATCCCGCCGCCGCCCGGCCGGTGATGTCGCTTTATCCCCTGGCCGGCAGCGTTGACATCATGGTCGCCTCGGAGCTGCTGGAAGCCGCCCGCGCCATGCAAAACGGCTTTGTCACGCCCAATTGCACGACCCTTATCGCCTCTACCCACCGGGTCTACGCCGTGGCTGAACGCACTGCCATGGGCGATGGCCGGTTTGACGGTACGCGGGTCCTCAAGGCGGCCCGCGGCCTGGCCCAGCGCGCAATCCTGTTCGATATGGATGCCATGGCACGGCAACATGACAGTGTGATCAACGCAGTCCTGCTGGGCGCCATCGCCGGCACCAACCGTCTGCCCATTCCAGCGTCCGGTTTCGAGGATGCGATCCGCGACACCGGAAGGGCCGTGGAGGCCAATCTGGCCGCCTTCCGGGCCGGTTTCGCAGCGGTGGAACGGGGCGATCTGGTGGCGCTGCTGCCGGACAGCGAGTTCAAGCGGCCCTGGCGCGCCGATCCGCCCATGGTCGAACAACTGCAGCATCGGGTGCGGGATGAATTCCCCGGCCCCGCCCGGACCGTGCTGCGCGAAGGCGTCAACCGATTGTTCGATTACCAAAGCCTGGCCTACGCCGAGCTCTATCTGCAGCGGCTGATACCCATTGACCGGGCCGAACGGGATGCCGACGGCCATGGTAATCTGGTGCGCGAGGTGGGCCGCCATCTGGCCCTGTGGATGAGCTACGAAGACGTCATTCAGGTCGCCCGGGCAAAGCTGAACCCGGTGCGCCAGGCCCGCATACGAAACGAGGTTGGCGCCAAACCGGACGAGCCGGTGCGGATACGGGAATATCTCAAGCCGGGCCTGGACGAGGCAGCGGCTTTGTTGCCGGGCTGGATTGCCGCGCCGTTGCTGGCCCTTGCCGGGAAGGCCGGCCTGCGCGACCGCCTGAACATTGGCATGACCATAACGAGCACCTCCCTGTGGGGCCATTTTCTGTTGCGCCTGCTGGCCTCCCTTCGCCCCTTGCGCGGTTGGGGCTACCGCTATCACAGTGAACAGCCCTTAATCGACCATTGGATCAGCAACATCGCCAAGGCGGCGGCGCTTGATTTGGGCCTGGCGGCGGAAATCGCGGCCTGTCAACGCCTGTTGAAAGGCTATGGTGAAACCCATCGCCATGGCCGGGGCAGTTTTGACGGCATCATGGCGACCCTGGTGGAACCGGCCCTGCGCCGGGAAATGGATGCCGAGGGCGCCGCCCAGGCGATCGCCCGGGCCCGTGAGGCCGCCTTGGCCGATCCGGAGGGCACCGCCCTGCAAGCTGTTCTAATGACGGAAGAAAAGACCGAATTGGCGGCGGAATAGACGAGCCGTACGGCTCACCGAACGATCAAAGCTACGTGACAGAAGTGCTTTAAGACTTTTCGAACGGCGTGCCCTAGCCACATCATGGAGGTGCGCCCAAATTAGAGAGGATCATGTCCCGTCCGCGTCTGCCCTCCCTCGCCGCCGCCGCCGGCCTAATAGGCCTGGCGGGTTTCAACCTCGTTGGCCCGGCAATTTCCGCCGAAGAAGAGCATTTGCGCCTTGGCGATCCAGGCGCCCTGCCGCCGGCCAAGGCACAGGCGATCTATCAATCGGTACAAGGCGCCATGGCGGATGGCTACGCGCCATCCCGTGACCCCATCGCGAAAAATTATCCGCGCTGGCGGCGCTTCAACAGCGCACCCTATCTATCCGCCACCCACGGCAACCGCTACGCCAACAATTTCGCCAACGAAAAAGCCGCCAAGGCCGGCTATGGCCGGCTGCAGCAGGGCCAGACCATGCCGCCGGGTTCGGTGGTGGTCAAGGACAGCTATACCGTCACCAAGGAAGGCGAGGTCTTTCCCGGCGCGCTTTTCTTCATGCAGAAACTGGCGCCTGGCCGCAGCGCCGATACCGGCGATTGGCGCTTTGTGCAAATTCTGCCCGACGGCAGTTATATCGGTGACACCACGGGCGACAGTCCCGAGGACGTAATGTTCTGTTTCACCTGTCACAAGGCCATGGCCGATGTGGATTATCTGTTTTTTCTGCCAGAAGCGTATCGTTCAAAGGGGAAATAGCTGCCGGCTTACCGTCCCTTGAACACGGGCGTCCGCTTGTCCACGAAAGCCTGTGCCGCTTCCTTGTGATCCTCCGTCATGCCCGTCCGGGTATGATGCCAGGCTTCAAGGTCTAGGCAATCACGCAAGCTGCCGGTTTCCGCCGCGTTCATGTTCCGCTTCATATAGCCAAGGGCGATGCTGGGACCGTTGGCCATTTTTTCGGCCAGGGCCATGGTTTCCACTTCAAGCTGGTCGTCCGCCACCACGCGGTTGACGATACCCAGCGCCAGGGCTTCCACCGCCTCCACCCTGTCGGCGGTGTAATAAAGTTCCCGCGCCTTGGCGGTGCCGACCAGACGGGTCAGGAAATAGCTGCCGCCGAAATCGCCGGAATAACCCACATTGGCGAAGGCAGAGGTCATCTTCATGGTATCGGAGGCGACACGCATGTCGCAGGCCAGGGCCAGGGACAGGCCGGCACCGGCCACGGGGCCACGCACCATGGCGATGGTCGGTTTGGACATTTCGTGCAGCAGGCGCGAGGTTTCCATACTCGCCCGCAGGCGCTGCGCCTTGCCTTCCATGGTGCTGTCGGGAAACTCCGTGCCCTCGGCCATGGCCTTGACGTCGCCGCCGGCGCAAAAACCCCGCCCGGCGCCGGTCAGGATGACACAGCCGGTCTCCGGGTCTCCTGCCAGACGGCTCAATGCCTCCAGCATCGCCTCAAGCATCGGACCGGACATAGCGTTCAGCCGATCCGGCCGGTTCATGGTCAAGACGGCGACGCGGCCTTCTTTTCGCTCCAATAGGTCATCTGTCATGCTCTCGCCACTCCTAAACTTGGTTGTTATCATTGTGGGGTTTTTTGCAAACTAGCACAGCGACGGGGAGCAGTGCCACGTGTTGATCGATGCTGTTGGGAACCGCCATGAAGCTGTCGGCGCGCCGGCGCGGATCGTATCGCTGGTGCCCAGCCTGACCGAACTGCTGTTCGCCCTTGATTTGCAGGAACAACTGGTCGGACGCACGGCGTTTTGTATTGAACCCGAGGGCCAGGTTGAAACAATCCCCGTGATCGGCGGTACCAAGACGTCCGAAATGGACAAACTTGCGGCCCTGAAGCCCAGTCACGTCCTGGTCAACGTGGATGAGACCCCGAAGGAGCTGGCCGAACAGATCGGCGCGCTGGGCGCAACGGTCGTGGTCACCCACCCCAATACTCCGGCCGATAATATCCCGCTGTTTCAATTGATCGGCGGTTTGTTCGGGCGTGATCAGCAGGCGTCGGCCCTGGTGCGGGATTTGGAGCTGGAACTGGACCGGGCCGGCACATGGCCAGAGCGGAAGGTACTGTACCTGATCTGGAAACGGCCCTGGATGACGGTTTCCCAAGATACCTACATCGCCAATATGCTGGGTCTGTTCGGCATGCGGACCCTGTGCCACGATCCGGCCCGCCGCTATCCGGAAATCGAGATCGATGCCCCATTGCTGGCCGAGGCCGACCTGGTGCTGTTCTCCACCGAGCCTTTTCCGTTTGCGGAAAAGCACCGTGAAGCCTTCGCCAAGGAATACAAGATCATCAAACAGCCAAAGTTGCTGCCCATTGATGGTAAGATGGTATCCTGGTACGGCAGCCGTGCCATCGAAGGTGTGCGCTATCTGCGCGCCTTCACGGCCCAACTATAAGAAATTTGAGGAAGCTCCATGTCGAAACCCATGCTGTTCACGCCCCTGCCCCTGCGCGATATCACGGTGAAAAACCGCGTCGTCGTCGCGCCCATGCATCAATACGCCGGCAAGAAGGGTTTCCCCACGGATTGGCATTTGATGAACGCCGGGCGCTTTGCCGTCGGCGGTGCCGGGCTGGTGATTGTTGAATCGACCAAGGTGGAGCGGCGCGGCTGCGGCACGGTGGGTGATCTGGGCCTGTGGGACGACGCCATGATCCCGCATTTCAAGCGCCTGGCGGATTTCATCAAGGAGCACGGCTCCATCGCCGGTCTGCAACTGGGACATAGCGGCCGCAATGCGCGGCGCTTTCGCCCCTGGGAGGGCGGCAAGCCCTTGGAGCAAGGGGCGGCGGAGGCCGAGGGCGTGGATGATTGGCGGGAGTGGGAACTGGTGGCGCCCACCGCCCTGTCCGATCCCGGCGACCCCGAACCCGGCGCCCTGAGCCGGCCGGAGATCGCTGAGGTTGTCGAACATTGGGGCCAGGCCGCCGCCAGGGCCGATGCGGCAGGCTTCGAGATGCTGGAAATTCATGGCGCCCACGGCTATCTGATCCATCAATTCCTCTCCCCCGCCGCCAACCGGCGCAATGACGACTATGGCGGCTCGGACCACAACCGCCACCGCTTCGCCCTGGAGATAACCGAATGCGTGCGCGCCAATTGGCCGGAGCACAAGCCGTTGTTCCTGCGCCTCTCCGTGGAGGACGACGCCGGCTGGGGGCCGGAAGAAAATGTCGCCCTGGCCCGCATCGTCAAGGAGATGGGCGTCGATGTGATCGATTGCTCCTCGGGCGGCATGCGTGGCTCCCCCGTGGTCGGAACCGGACCGGTAGGCTATGGCTATCAGGTGCCCTACGCCGCGAAAATCCGTGCCGAGGCCGAAATGCTGAGCATGGCCGTGGGCCTGATCGTGCATGCGGACCAGGCGGAACAGATCCTGCAAGATGGCGAAGCGGACCTGATCGCCCTGGCCCGCGAATTGCTCTACAACCCGAACTGGCCCCTGGATGCGGCCCACAAACTTGGCCTGGACGAGCCCTACGACCTGATGCCCCCGGCCTATCAGTTCTGGCTGTCGAAGCGCGAAAAGGCAGTCAAGGATCTGACCCCGTCGACCCATCAAAGCGGTATTGGAGGGGATGGCTGAAGCAAAACCTCGGCCATTTGAAGCATTTGCTGCCTGGGCGGAAAGCGCTACCATCGGCAATCATTGAGCAACAGGTTGAACAGTTTTTTTGGGAGTTTGAAACATGCCCGCGCACACCGCCGCTGCCGGATCGGAGCTGGACGTCAATAACGTCGCCATGACCACCCGCATGGCCCTGGCCTATGCCGCCGGTATCGCCGATACCTCGACCCGGGTTTTTGATGATGACCGGACGGGTGGCATCATGGCGCCGCCGCAGTTCTGCGTCACCCTGGAATGGCCTGTGGTCAACGGAGAGCTTTCCCGCAGCGTCGTCGGTATGCCGCCTGAAGAACGGGTGCGCAGTGTGCACGCCATCCAGGATTCGGTTTTTCATCAGCCGATCCGTCCGGGCATGAACCTCTCCACCACCGGCCGGATCGCCGCCATCCGCCGCACCCGCGCCGGTGCCCTGACGGTGACTAAACTGACCACGGTTGATGTGGACAGCGGCGAAGCGGTGGTGACGTCATGGTCCAGCGGCATCGCCCGCGATGTGGAGGTGGTGGGCGAGGATACCAGCCTGGAAAGCCCGCCGCCCCTGCCCCCGGGCAGCGGCGAGGTGATGGAAGAGATCGAAATTTTCATTCCCCGCGAGATGCCCCACAGCTATACCGAATGCGCCGATATCTGGAATCCCATTCATACCGAGCGCGAGGTCGCCATCGGTTCCGGCCTGCCGGATATCATTCTCCACGGCACCGCCACCTGGGCCCTGGCCGGGCGCGAGATCATGCGGGCCTGCTGCAACGGCGATCCGGCCGGCCTGAAACGGCTTTACGGCCGCTTCACTGCCATGGTCATTCCGGGCAGCACCATCCGGGTCGAACTGCATGAACCGCTCGATGGCGCGGTCGGCTTCACGGTCTACAACGAAGCGGGCGCCGCGGCTGTTTCAAACGGTATCGCGGTGATTGGCTGAGGTTTCCGTATCCGATGTCTTTAGCGTGATTTCGCGGGGACGTCTGCTTCGTG
This sequence comes from Alphaproteobacteria bacterium, assembly GCA_030747035.1. Taxonomy (GTDB): domain Bacteria; phylum Pseudomonadota; class Alphaproteobacteria. The sequence goes on from JASLLM010000031.1 coordinate 20,422, forward strand.
GCGATAGACGACGTTACCGATTTTTTAACCGAATTTGGGGAAATTTGAAAAAAGGAGCGGTATTCGATGAGGAACAGCCATGACAACAGGCACCCTTGAGGATTTTTCAGGCGATATGGTCATGCTCGTCTGCGAGCGCTGCGACAAGCGCAACCGGTATCTGAAGAAAAAGATGATCCAACGATATGGGTTGAATTTGCCTTTGGAGAAGATACTCGCGAGATCGGCTGAATGTTCACTTAACCCGGCTTATGGGAAGGCTTGCGAGGCAAGGTTTGAGGGTCAATAGACCAAACCGCCATGCCAGCAGGTTGAAGACGCCCCGGAATAGGGGATCCATGCTGACCTGAGCAATCTTGCGACCGCCTGCCAAAACTCGACTGGGCCTTCTTATTGGTACCCGGCTTGAACCAACTACTTCAAATCGATTGTAAATAATTCGTACGACAACGTATGCAATGGCGTTTCCGACCGACGCCTAACAGTGCTTCACGCCTTTGCGATTGCTTTATGCCGGCAACGCTATTGATCATTCGGGCATCTTCCTTTGCTTTATGCAAACCGCTAGGATCGCCGGCGATGGTAGAAAGCGTAAAAAATTGGCTGGGCCAGGCGGTGCCGCGTTTCGAAGACGAAGCGTTGATGACCGGAAATGCCCGTTTCATTGACGATCTGTCGCCGGTGCCGGGCATCCGCCATGTTGCCATACTGCGCTCGCCCTATGCCCATGCCGAGATCCGGAGCATCGATCTGGCACCGGCCCGGGAGTTGGCCGGCGTCATTGGCGCGGTCAGCGGACAGGAATTGATGGCCGGGCTGGAACCGCTGGCCAGCGCGGTGCGCGCGCCCATGAACTACTTTCCCATGGCCGCGGACAAGGTGCGCTATGTGGGTGAACCGGTGGCCCTGGTCGCGGCCGAGGACCGCTATCTGGCGGAAGACGCCATTGAGGCCATCGAGGTCGATTATGAACCCCTCGGCGCTGTCGTCGACCCCATCGCGGGGCAGCAAGCGGACGCCGCCCTGCTGCACGAAGCCGTGGGCAGCAATCTGGTGCATCAGCGGACTTTTCGCTATGGCGAGCCCGAGGCCGCTTTCGAGGCAGCGGAGCACATCGTGCGCCTGAACTGGCGCTACCCGCGGCAGTCTTCAACCCCGATGGAAACCTACGGCGCCATCGCGCAGTTCGAGGCTGCCCCCGACCGCTACACCATCTGGTCAAACTTTCAGGGCCCCTTCATCTTGCAGCCCTTGATGGTGCGCGCCCTGAAGATACCGGGCAATCACCTGCGTCTGATCTCCGCCCCGCACAGCGGCGGCAGCTTTGGCATAAAACAGGGGCTGTATCCCTATCTGGTGCTGCTGGCGGCGGCCAGCCGTCATTTCGGCTGCCCGCTGAAATGGATCGAAGACCGGCTGGAGCATCTGTCGGCATCGTCCGCCGCGGCCGCCCGGGCCGACGGCATCGAGGCGGCCTTTGATGGCAACGGTATGCTGACCGGTCTGCGCTTCGCCAATTGCGTCGACGTCGGCGCTTATGTACGGGCGCCGGAACCGGCCTCGGTCTATCGCATGCAGGCGGCCTCGAACGGCAGCTATCAGGTCCGCCATATCGCCATCGAAAACCGTCTGGTGGTGACCAACAAGACGCCCATCGGCCTCAACCGCGGCTATGGCGGCCCGCAGTTCTATTTCGGCCTGGAACGCGCCATGGAGGTTGCGGCGCGGCGGCTGGATTTGGATCCAGCGGAGATCAGGCGGCGGAATTTTCTGCCCGCCTCCGCCTTTCCCTATGACGCGCCGGGCGGCGCCGTCTATGACGCCGGGGACTATGGCAAGGGCCTGGATATGGCCCTGGAACTGACCGACTACCCCGAACTGCGGGCCCGCCGCGCCGCCGCCAAGGCAGAGGGCCGGCTGTTCGGCATCGGCCTGGCGGCGGGGGTGGAGCCGTCGGGCTCCAACATGGCCTATGTCACCTTGGCCCTGACGCCGGAAGAGCGCGCCAAGGCGGGCGGCCGCTCCGGCGGTTTGGCCGCTGCTTCGGTCAGTATCGATCCTTCCGGCAGCGTCACCGTGCACACTGACAGCACGCCGGCGGGCCAGGGCCATGCCACGGTGGCGGCCCAAGTCGCCGCCGATCGCCTGGGGCTGGAGCCGCGGGATATCCAGGTAATCACCGCCATCGATACGCAAAGCACGGCCTGGTCCCTGGCATCGGGCAATTATTCCAACCGCTTCGCCGCCATAGAGGTCGGCGCCATTGCCGAAAGCGCGGACCGTATCGGCCATAAACTGCGGCGGATAGCGGGCGAGATGCTGGAGGTTGCGGCCGAGGATATCGAGCTTGCGGGCGGCCGGGCCCACGTTACCGGCGCGCCGGAACAGGGTATCGCGCTGGCGCGGGTCGCCGCCGCCTCCCACTGGCACCCCGCCGGCCTGCCCGACGATCTCGAACCTGGGCTGGACGATACCACGATGCTGTCGCCGGCTGTATTGGGCGCGCCCGACGAGGGGGACCGGGTCGCATCCGCCGTGACCTTCGGCTTCCTCTGTGATCTGACGGCGGTGGAGATCGACCGCGATACCGGGCGCATCCGGATCGACACCTACGTCTCGGTGCACGATGTCGGACGGGTGCTGAACCCGATTATCGTCGAGGGTCAGATCCGTGGCGGCTTCGCCCATGGTTTCGGCGCCGCCATGTTCGAGGATCTGGCCTATGACGAGGCGGGAAACTTCCTCTCCGGCAGCTTCGCCGACTATCTCTGCCCCACCGCGCCGGACCTGCCCGAGGTCAAGATCGGCCACTACGAAACCGCGTCACCGCAAAACCCGCTGGGTTCGAAGGGCATGGGGGACGGCTCCTCCATGCTGGCGCCCGCCGCCATCGCTAACGCGGTGGCGGACGCGCTGGAGCGGGATGATATCGAGCTGCCCCTGACCCTGGACCGGGTTTGGCGGATGGCGAACGAATTGGGAGAAGGCGAATGAAGCCGGCGGCGTTCGAATACTGCCGGCCGGACACGCTGGAGGAAGCCTTGGCCGCGCTGGCCGAGTTCGCCGACGACGCCGCAGTTATGTCGGGCGGCCTCTCGCTCGGCGCCCTGCTCAACACCCGCCTGGTGCAGCCCGCCGCCGTGATCGATATTAACCGCATAACCGGCCTCGACCGGATAGAGGTGACAGGTAGCATGCTCCACACGGGCCCGCTGGTACGCCAGGCCGACGCCCTTAATTCGCCACTGATCGGCGAAGCATTACCCTTGCTGGCCGCCGCGCTGCCCAATGTCGGGCATTACCAGACCCGCAGCCGGGGTACCCTGGCGGGTTCGGTGGCGCATGCCGATCCCTCGGCCGAGATTCCGCTCTGTCTGGCGGTGCTGGGCGGTGAGGTGGAACTCGCCTCGAGCCGAGGCCGCCGCCGGGTCGGGGCCGGTGATTTTATTCAGGGCGCATTGGAAACCGGTCGCGAGGGGGATGAAATGCTCGCCGGGCTGCTTTGGCCAAAGAGCCAAAGCGGCGATGGCGTGGCCTTTATCGAGGTCAGCGAACGCCACGGCGACTTCGCCATTGCCGCCGCCGCCGCCGTGGCCCGCCGGGATGGTGACGCCTTGCGCTATACCCTCGGCCTCGGCGGGATCGAAGACAGGGCCCGATTGACCTCGGGCAGCGCCCCGGCGGCGGCCAGCGCATTCGCCGAATTGGCGGAACAGGCCGCCGGGGATCTGGCCCGGCAGCTCGATCCAATGCAGGACCGGCGGGCCAGCGCGGCGTACCGGCGGCATCTGGCCGGTCATTTGGGCGCCCAGGCACTGGAACAGGCCCTTGTGCGGGCCGGCATGGAGGGCGGCACATGATGCGGCTGGGGCTGGGCGAACGCAGGCGCATCAGTTGCACGGTGAACGGTGTAGCGCGCTCGGGCTTTGCCGAAGGGCGGACCCTGTTGAGCGATTTTCTGCGCCACGAATTGAACCTGTACGGCACCCATGTGGGCTGCGAGCACGGTGTCTGCGGCGCCTGCACCGTTATTCTGGACAGCCGTCTGGCGCGCTCCTGCGGCACCCTGGCCATGCAGGCCGACGGGGCGGAGATCACGACGATTGAAGGTTTGGGCGATAGTGACAGGGAGCCAGCGCTGCGCGAGGCGTTTTCCCGCCATGGCGCCCTGCAATGCGGCTTCTGCACCGCCGGGGTGCTGTTATCCGTGAAGCATTTCCTGCAACACAACCCGAAACCCAGCGACGGCGAAATCAGGGACATGCTGTCGGGTCATCTTTGCCGCTGCACCGGCTATGAGGGCATGGTCCGGGCTATCGCCGAAGTGGCGGAGGGGCAGCCATGACCCTGGCGCGCATGTTTGCCGCCGCCGTCGCCCGGCAGCCCGAGACGATAGCCATCGTCGATGGCGAGGTGCGCCGGAGCTATGGTGACTGGCAGGCGGAAATCCTCGCCCTGGCCGGCGGCCTTCGTGCCCGCGGCTTGGGCCCGGGCGACCGCCTGGTGGCGGTTCTGGCCAACCGGAGGGAAATGGCGACCCTGTATTGGGCCTGCCAGTATCTGGGCCTGATTTTCACGCCGTTCAATTGGCGCGCCTCAACACCTGAAATGGCCTATGTGCTGACCGATGCCGAGGCCAAGGCGGTTGTCTATGAGGAACGCTCCGCCGCCGCCATGGTGCCGGCGGCCGCCGAGGCGGGCCTGGCGGCGGAAATGGTGATCGACGTCGATGCTTCGGGCGAAGCATCCCTGGCCGGGATCACGGCCGCCGCCCAGCCCTTCGATGGCGAGCCGCCCAGGGACGACGGCGCCACTTCGCTGATGCTTTACACCTCGGGAACGACCGGACGGCCCAAGGGCGTGCCGCGTTCGCACGCAGCCGAGCAATACGCGGCATTGGCCTGCCTGGCCCAACTGCACTGCCGCCACGGCGAGATATTCCTGGGCGTGATGCCGCTGTTTCACACCATGGGGGTGCGCGCCCTGTTGATGTCGGCTTTTCTCAACGGCCGCTTTATCTGCCAACCGACGTTCGATGCCGAGACGGTCGCGGCGGTGATTGCGCGCGAGGGCGTCAGCACGCTGTTCCTGGTTCCCACCATGTTCCATGATCTGGTGCATCATCCACGCGCCACCGATTTCGATTTCTCCTCGGTGTGGAATATCGCCTATGCCGGGATGTCGATGACCACGGCCCTGATCGAAGCATGCACGGAGAAATTCGACCCGGAGCTGTTCAGCAACTACTATGGTTCGAGTGAGATCTACTCCCTCTCCGTTTGCACCGACATGGTCGGACGGCCGGGCTCCGCCGGCCGGGCCTGCATGGGCCAAACCCTGCGCATCGTCACCGCCGACAGCGAGCGTCTGGTCGGCCCCGACGAGTTGGTGGAGACGGGCGAAAGCGGTGAGATTATCGCCGACATGGCCTCGCCCGATGCCTTCGACGGTTATTGGAAACGTCCCGACGCCGACCAAAAATCGATCCGGGATGGCTGGTATTTCACCGGCGATTTGGGCCGTTTTGATGATGCCGGCGAACTGCAATTGCTGGGACGGGTCGATGACATGATTATCTCGGGCGGGGAAAACATTTATGCCGAGGAGGTCGAGGATGTGCTGGCCAAATCGGAACAGGTGCATGGCGTCGCCGTGATCGGCCTGCCCGATGACCGCTGGGGTGAACGTGTCACCGCCTTCATCGAGCCGGCGCAGCAGAACGCCACGGCAGCGGCCCTGGACGCATATTGCCTGGACAGCGGGCTGGCGCGTTTCAAAAGGCCCAAGGGCTATGTATTTGTCCGCCAGATCCCGCGCTCTGCTTCGGGCAAGTTACTGCGCCGGCATTTGCGTACCGGCGAATACGAACAACTGAGCGATTTTGACAACACATTGTGAGGAATTGAGTGATGGAAAGAAACTACGCCGAACGACGGGCCGACATCCTGCGTGAACTGGATGGTCTGCGGGTCGAGGTCGACGCCGAGAAGAAGATCGGCTACCTGATTTTGGAGCGGCCGCCGCTGAATATCGTCTCCTACACCGGCCGGGCCCAGATCCGGGCCATTATCGAGGCCTTCGACGAAGACGATGACGTTGGCGTGGTAGTCATTCGCGGCGCCGATGGTGTCTTCAGCTCGGGTGGGGATGTGAAACGCTTTCCCGAAATTCCCAAGAACAAGATGTCGGACTTGGCCGACAATATCGGGGCGCCTGAACGCTGTTCGAAACCGGTCATCGCGGCGATTGAAAAATATGCTCTGGGCGTCGGCTTTGAACTCTCCCTGGCCTGCGATTTCCGCTTTGCCACCAAGGACGCCGTGGTCGGTCTGCCGGAGGTTACCATCGGGCAAATGCCCGGCTCGGGCGGCAGCGTGCGTATTGTCCGTCTGATCGGCATGACGCGGGCCAAGGATATCGTCATGCTTGGCAAGCGCTTGCCGGCACCGAAGGCAATGGATATCGGCTTGATCACCGATGTCGCCGAGGATGGCGAGGCGTTGACGGAAATGGTCGAGGACTATGCCGCCAAATTGAACGCGCTGGCGCCGATCTCTCTGCGTTCACTGAAGCGGGTGCTCAACGCCGCCCCGGACAGCTCCTTGAAGGTGGCGCTCGATATCGAAGGTCATTCCTACGAAAAGCTGCGCACCACCGAGGATTACATGGAAGGCATCAAGGCGTTCAGCGAACGCCGCCCAGGCGTCTACAAGGGCCGCTGAAGGCCGCACACCCAGGCGTTCATCTGCCTTTGATGAGGTTATGGCAGGACGGTTTTGACAGAGAGGAAATGTCGCCATGAAAAATCTATTTTCCGTCGAAGGTAAGGTGGCGCTGGTCACCGGCGGCTCGCGCGGGATCGGCGAAATGATCGCCGCCGGATTTCTGGCCAACGGCGTGAAAGTCTATATCTCCTCGCGCAAGGCGGAGGTGTGCGACGAGACGGCCGAACGCCTGATGGCGGAACAGGGCGGCGAATGCATCTCGATCCCGGCGGACATATCCAGCGTGGCGGGGGTTGAAGATCTGGCCAACGAGATCGCCGGGCGCGAGGACCGGCTCGACATTCTGGTCAA
>JASLLM010000320.1 GCA_030747035.1 Alphaproteobacteria bacterium
ACATCACATAATCGCAGGCCTGCAGCTCCAGCAATTCGCGAAACTCGCCGCGCATGCCAATGGTTTCCGAGGCGGTGGTGGGGATACGAGTGGAATCGGCGAATTCCTTCAGGCTGCGCAGATTGCTCATCTTGATGGGATCTTCGAACCAGAAGGGCTCGAACGGCTCCAGGGCGCGGGCGATTTTCTTGGCTTGAGGCAGATCCCAAAAGGCATGCAGCTCCACCATGATATCCATTTTCGAACCCACCGCATCGCGGATCTTGGCGAAGGGTTCCAGCGCCTTATCCAGTTCCGCCGGCGATATGTAATGCCCGCCGGAAGCTTCGGCGGCATAGTCAAAGGGCCAGATTTTCATCCCCGTGATGCCCATGTCCAACAGGCTAAGGGCCAGTTCGTCCGCGGTGTTCAAGAACCCCTGCAAATCCTCGTACGGCCCTTCGGGGTTGTCGCCCGGCAGGTTGAAGGTGGCCGGGCTCACCTTGACCTGCTGGCGCACGTACTGATAGCCGGCGCAGGTGTTATAGACTCGGATCTCATCCCGGCTGGCCCCACCCAGTAGTTGGTAGATCGGCTGGTTCGTGGCCTGGCCCCAGATGTCCCATAGCGCAATGTCTACGCCGGAATTGCCGCGTACCTCGGCACCCGAGCCGGTGAAGCCCAGATAGCCGGCCAGCGCCTTGGAATGATAGTCGATGCGCAAGGGATCCTGGCCCAGCAGGTGATCCGCGGCGAAGCTGTGAATATGGGCCTCGGCCGATGGCACGCCATAGAAGATTTCGCCCAGACCCGTCAGGCCTTCGTCCGTCTTCACCTGCACCCAAAGCAGATTGGGAAACTCCTCCAACCGGATGGTCTCGATCGCGGTGATTTTCATATGGAACTATTCCTCATACAATATTGGCTGCGTACGGTTGCGTGGATGGGTATCCGGTAAGTCATGAAACATATTTTGGACGACATTGTCGTCATCGATTTTTCCCAAGTCATCGCTGGCCCCGCCTGCACCCGCCTGATGGCGGAACTGGGCGCCGAGGTCATCAAGGTCGAACTGGCCCCCGCCGGTGACCCAGCACGCCTGCTACCCATGGTCCGTGACGGACACAGCGCCTATTTCGCCCAGCATAACCAAGGCAAAAGAGGTATCTGCGTCGATCTCCGTCAGCCCGCGGGCCTGGAGATACTGAAATCGCTGATCGCCAAGGCCGATGTGCTGGTGGAGAATTTTTCACCTGGCGCCATTAGCCGCCTGGGCCTGGGCTGGGATGTCGTCGCCGCCCTGAACCCCGATCTGATCATGTGTTCCATCTCCGCCTTCGGCCAGGACGGCCCGCTGCGTGCCTTGCCCGGCTATGACTACATCGCCCAGGCCTACGCCGGCGTCTCCTCGATGATCGGCGATCCTGATGCACCGCCCGCCCTGCCCGGCCTGGCCCTGGGCGACATTGGCACCTCCATGACCGCGCTGGCGGCCATCAACGGCGCCTTGTTCTGGCGCGAGAGGAACAATGGCGGCGGCCAGTTCCTCGATATCGCGCTGTTGGACTACTATTTCTACAGCCATGAACTAAATGTGGAATATGCCTCCCTGGGCGGCGCGCCGATGCGTAACGGCGGCCATCACGGCGCCATAGCGCCCATGGGTATCTACCGCGCCAAACAGGGCTTTATCATGATCATCACGCTGGCGCATCAATGGCCTCAGGTTTGCGAAGCCATGGCCCGCCCTGACCTGATAGAGGATCCCCGCTTCATTGATAACCAGGCGCGCCTGGATCACGTTGAAGCGCTGACGGCGATTATCGAGGATTGGCTGCAATCCTTCCCCGATACCGAAGCCGCCCTGGCAAAGCTGGAAGATGCGCGC
>JASLLM010000321.1 GCA_030747035.1 Alphaproteobacteria bacterium
GGGAACCGAGCGCCAGGCCGGCAGGCCCGCCAGATCCGCCCGCCAAATAAGGCGATCCAGATTACCCCCCAGGGCAAGCAGTCCCTTGTCGTCCTGCCTCGTCATCCCCCTATCCCGATGCCGGCAGGCGGAGGGCCGAAGTTGCCTTCCGCCGCGCCTCTATTTGCCAAAATCGATCGCCGTCCGTGTCGTTACGGTCAAGCCGGTCAGGCAATCCTGCGGGCGACCCTGTCGGCCCCGGCAGGCAGGTATGTCCCGTAACAATACGCGCGATATGCCGGCACAACCGCCCGCGTGAAGGGGCAGATTGGCAATCGTGGTGCGTTCCGCCGGCAGAGGCGCCAGATCAATCAGCAGACGGTCGGACACAACGCCCTTGCCGTCGAACAGCACCAGATCCAGGCGAAACCGGTCCAGGGCCTGCCCTAGTCCATTGGCGATCAAAACCGTCGCCAGACAGCCCTGGGGCGTGTCTTCCACCTTGTTCAGTTCCAGGGTCAGGCCGTCGGCGGCGGCGGGGCGCGGCGCCAGGCACAAGACGGCCGCGAACAAGGCCGCCAACAAAGCAACAGAATGGATGACTGGACGCATGATCGGGTTCCCAGTTCTCTCGTTGGATGATGAACCTGCTGTACCTGCGTAGCCGATCACCCCACATGCGTGCAAGGTTTGTTTCGGATCGTGAATGGACGAAAAAGGGAGGCGCCCCGACGGGCGCCTCCCGATCATGGAGAATTTGCCGATCCAAGCGCCGTGATTTAGCGCGCGCCCATGGTTTTCATGAACTCGCTCAGATGGGACTGCAGCTCGGCTGATTTCTGCGCCAGATCCGTTGAGGCATCCAGAACTTCCTGGGCCGCCTGTCCCGTGGCATCCGAGGCTTCGGAAACCTGCACAATATTGGACGAAACCTCCTGCGTGGCGGCGCCCTGTTCTTCCACCGCCGAGGCGATCGCGGTCGCGACCTCGTGGATCTCGTTGATCGTCTTGGTGATGGTTTCGTTGGCGTCCACGGCCGCTTTGGTGGCGCCCTGGATCTCTGAGATCTGGGCCGAGATTTCCTCGGTCGCGCCGGCGGTCTGATTGGCCAGGGATTTGACTTCCGAGGCGACAACGGCAAAGCCCTTGCCGGCCTCGCCGGCACCGGCCGCCTCGATCGTGGCATTCAGGGCCAGCAGGTTGGTCTGCCCGGCGATATCCTGGATGATATTGACCACATCGCCAATCTTCTGCGCCGCCTCGTTCAGACCGTCGATCATCTCGGAGGTCTTGCGGGCATCTTCGACCGCGTTGTTGGCGATATCCGCGGAATGGCTGACCTGACGGGAGATTTCATCGACAGAGGAAGAAAGCTCCTCCGCCGCGGAAGCAACCGTACCGGCGCGCGAGTTCACCAGGGAAACCGATTCCTGCATGGCCTTGGACGAGGCGGACATTTCTTCCGATGCCGCGGAAACGGCCTCGGCCACGTGCGTGACCTGCGTCGCCAGACTGATATTCTGGGTCACCAGGGCCCAGGTCAGCATCGGGCCGATGTAGTTGCCGTTCGAATCGTTCAAGGCGGATACATTCAAGTCCAGGGTTTCCTCACCCAGCCTGATCAAGGCGCGATGCGGCAGATTGGCCGGATCCGCCAGCATGCGGCGTTGATGCTCCGGGTTCTTATGAAAGATATCGATGCATTTGCCCTGCAGTTCATCCGCCGGCACCGGCAGCAAATGGCTCAGCGGCGTCAGGGTATCGATCGCCGTCTGATTAATATAATTCATGGGGCTGACCCAGATAACTACGATTGTTCCTGCTTAACCCACTGTTTTATCTGCCGTAATTGATCTTGTGGTTTT
>JASLLM010000322.1 GCA_030747035.1 Alphaproteobacteria bacterium
GCCTCGCGCAATATTCATGCGGCAATCTACGATGCCCTGAGGCTGTGCAAGGATTTTTGAGCCAACGGATTACTAGCGAACTTTGCGGATGCGCCATTCGAAGGCGTCGTCGCCATAGTCCATGCGGTCGCCGATCTGTAGCGCCAGAAAACGGTTGTGCACCGCCAGACAACCCTGCCACAGGCCGTTCCAGGCCTCGAATACCGCCGGGTGAACATTGTCGCGGCCCCGCATCAGGCGCCAGCCGTTGACCCGGATCGTGGCGTCGTCGCCGTTACCGCCAACCTCCGCCACATCGTCCTGGGCCGAGGCCATGGCGGCCATGAAGTTGGCAAAATCCAGGGCGCTCTCGCCGCCCGTGCCCAGCAGCTCCCGGATCTGCCAATAATACTGCCGGCCAATGATGTTGCCGGCAAGATTGCCCAGGGCGCCCGCCTCCCCCGGCCCCAAAGTGGCGATCAGCTCCGGCAGCGAGGTCTTGATGTATTCCATGGCGTAGTTGCGGTTGGCCTTGTGCAGGCGTTCCACCGGCCAATCTTCCGCATCTAATTTTGGCGCTGCATCTGGATCAAACGGCGGCGCCATTTCGCCAGGCGCGAATTGCAGGCGTTCCTCCGACGCCAGATCATGATCAAATTCCTTGAAATATCCCGCCAGACCGTATTCCGCCGTCATGTCCTGGGAGGTGCAGACGAAGCCAAGCCGCGGATTGCCCAGGGAAACTCCGTTGTGGCCATACCAGCCGCGCAGAAAGCCGTGGCTGACCTGCAGGGGCGCACCACAAAGTGCCGTGCCGTCATACATCCAGCGGGGATGACAGAAATGCACCCAGGCCTTGTCATCGGCCTCGTACATATATTCCACCTCCGCCCCTCCGACGGAATTGGATAAATAGTGATACTGCGCCGCCGCCACCGCATCGGGCAGATGATCCAACCCCAGTTTATTGAAAGAGGAGAGGAATTTTTCGTGATGTTGCCGGCGAAAAGTGCGAAATATCCATTCTCCGGCGGCATCACCGCCTTTTCTGGACGCAATCATCAGCATCAAACCGGTGAAATAGGCGTGATAAAGACTGGCCGCCGCCTTCCAACAAGCTGTTGTGGAACCGGCCGCGCCGCTTTGCGCCAGGATCGCACTGAATGGATTTACCGACATCTTTCCCTCATTTTCCAGCAACTGCGCCGCGTGACTGATATCGCATGATGTCTCCCACTCCGGCAACACATGAGATGAGCACCGGCAAGCGCCTGGCGATCACGGTGACGGTGATGCTGGCCTCCTCCATGTACGCCCTGGACTGGACCATCGCGGCCGTGGCCCTGCCCCATATGCAGGGTACCTTCTCGGTCACCCAGGATCAGATATCCTGGGTCCTGACCTCCTATATCGTGATCAGCGCCATCGCCCTGCCGACCACGGCCTGGCTGGCGGAACGCCTTGGCCGCAAGCAGTTGTTCCTGATCGCGATCAGCGGTTTCACAGTCTTCTCCGCGCTGTGCGGCGGCGCCGATTCACTGCCGGCGGAGATCGCCTACCGCCTGGCACAGGGCGCCTTTGGAGCCTTTCTGATCCCGCTGGCCCAGTCCGTTCTGCTGGATAGCTACCCGCCCTCGAAACATGCCAAGGCCATGGCGATCTGGGGCATCGGGGTGATGCTGGCACCGGTGGTCGGGCCGTCCGTGGGCGGCTATCTGACCCATGAATATTCCTGGCGCTGGGTGTTTCTGATCAATATTCCCATCGGGCTGCTGGCCATATTGGGTGC
>JASLLM010000323.1 GCA_030747035.1 Alphaproteobacteria bacterium
CCCTGGCCAACTACGCCGCCGGCGCCCTGCTGTTTCCCTATCACCAGTTTCTCGAGGCGGCGGAGAACCAGCGTTATGATATCGAGCGTCTGAGCCTGAGATTTCATGGCAGTTTCGAACAGATCGCCCACCGCCTTGTCACCCTGCGCCGGCCGGGCGCCGAGGGCGTGCCGTTTGCCTTTCTGCGCGCCGATCCGGCGGGCAATCTGACCAAGCCGTTCGGTACGCCGGGCTTGCCCATGCCCCGCTTCGGCGGCGCTTGTCCTTTATGGGCGATCTATATCGCCCTGTCGTCGCGGGACCGGACGATCTCGCAACTGGCGGTGATGCCCCATGGCGAGAGGTTTATCTTTGTCGCCCGGCGCCTGAGCAAGCGGGCCGTCGGGTTTGGTGCGCCGCGCACTACCTACGCGGTGATGCTGGGCTGCGATGCAGCCTACGGCGACCGGATGGTTTATGGCGACGCCTTTGTCGCGGGGCGCGGTTCCCAGGAAACGCCGGTTGGCTTTACCTGCCGCTCCTGCCCACGCGAACATTGCGCCCAACGGGCGCAGCCGTCGGTCCGGGCCGCCGTGTCGCCCCCGGGCCGGGGTGGGGATACGAAAAAAAGAGCAATAAAAAAATAAGCATAGGGAGGGCGGCATATGGATAAGACCATTCTTGTCGCGGAAGACGAACCGTTCATCGTGGAGTCCCTCACATTCCTGCTTTCGCGGGAGGGTCACACGGTAGAAGCTGTGGCGGATGGTGGCGAGGTCATTGCCGCCATGCACCGTATGCGGCCGGATCTTTTGATCCTGGATATCATGATGCCGTCCAGCAACGGTTTCGACATATTGCAAAAAATCCGCGTGACGCCGAATTTGCAGGCAACGCCAGTCCTGGCCCTGACCGCCAAGGGGCAGGAGGCCGACCGCCGCCGCATGCTGGAACTGGGCGCCAATGATTTCATGACCAAGCCATTCTCCAATGTCGACCTGGTGGCCAAGGTTGGCGATCTGTTGGCGGGCGCTGAGGGAAAGGCCGGCTAGCATGCGGCGCACCAGATGAGAGGCGATCGGCGCATCCGCGATCTTGGGGTTTTGCTGCCCCTGGCCGTGCTATTGCTGCTGCTGCCGCCCTATATCTCCATATTCGATCAACCTGTGTTCCTGGCCGGCGTGCCCCTGTTGCCCGCCTATATTTTCACCGCCTGGATAATCGGCATCGGCCTGGCGGCCTGGCTGTCCCGGCGTATCCTGCGGGCCGAGGGCGGCAACGTCGAGGACGACAGCTAGATGCTGAGCTGGGGTCTCGTCGTCAGTGTTGCCAGCCTGTATCTGCTGGGCCTTTTCGTGCTGGCCTTCGTCTCCGACCGCCGGGCCAAGAGCGGCCTGGGCAAACTGATAAATTCACCCCTGGTCTATACCCTATCCCTGGCGGTCTATTGCACCTCGTGGACATTCTATGGCGCGGTCGGCTCGGCGGTGCGAAACGGTTTGGAGTTCCTGACCATTTACACCGGCCCCACCTTGGTCCTGATCGGCTGGACCTTGCTGTTGCGCAAGCTGGTGCGCATCTCCAAGCAACAGCGCATCACATCCATCGCCGACTTCATCTCCGCCCGCTACGGCAAGAGCGCGGCCATTTCGGCCCTGGTTACGGTGATCGCCTTAATTGGCGTAACGCCCTATATCGCGCTGCAATTGAAGGCGGTCGCGGCAAGTTTCGATGCCCTGGGCG
>JASLLM010000324.1 GCA_030747035.1 Alphaproteobacteria bacterium
GACCGGGTTGCCGGAAACGGCGGAGGCAAAGCCGCATTGCGGCGACAAGGAAAGCCGCTCCAACGGCACATATTGCGCTGCTTCGTCGATGCGCCGGGCCAGGGCCTCGACGCTTTCCAGTTCCGCCAGCTTGGAGCTGACCAGGCCCAGCACGATGTGCTTGTCCCCAGGCACCAGGCGCAGGGGCGCGAAATCGCCGGCCCGGTCGGTGTCGTACTCCAAAAAGAACGCATCCACCTGGAGATCATTGAACAGGCGCTCCGCCACCGGCTCGTAACCGCCTTGCGACAGATACTTGCCCTTGAAATTGCCCCGGCACAGATGCAGGCCGCAGGTCATGCCGTCCGGGCGCCCGCCGACCGCGTCGTTGATGGCGTCAATGTAGATAGCGATCAGCTCGTCCGGGTCGGCACCCCCCGCCTTGACCTGCTCGCGCACCGCCGCGTCGCACAGCATGGCGAGCGGCACTTCGTCCATCTGAATGTAGGTCGCGCCCATGGCCGCCAGTTCGGCGATCTCCTGGCGAAAGACCTCGGCGAAATCGAGAAAGAAATCCCGTGGCGTGGGATAGACCGAGGGATCGATGCCGCCCACCGGGCGATAGAAATGGAATGTGGGCAGGGACGGCATGGTGATCTTGACCGTCGCGCTGGCCACAGATTTCATGAAACCGAACTCGCCGGTGGAGAAGCCTTTTTCGCGGCGGACCTTGCCATCCACATGGGCCGCGATGAAAGTTTGTTCATGGCCATGATCGTCATGGAACTTGAACTCCGCCTCGCGCACGGACAGGCCCGACACGGGCCCGATCACATGGCCCCAGTACGAACCCCGGCGGAACTCCCCGTCCGTCACCACGCCCAGGCCGGCGTCCTGCTGCAGGGCCACCACGTCGCGGATCGCCTGGTCCTGAATTTCGGCAAAGGCGGCATCGTCGATCTCGCCGGCGCCGTGCTGGCGAAAGGCGGCGGTCAGCTCCTTGGGGCGCAACAGGCTGCCCACATGTTCGGCACGGAAGGGCGGCGGGGCCATGGCGGTCTCCTTGAATTAATGACAGATGCCATTTTGATATACCTAGATGGTGCCGTCACGCTAAACTCTGGCCATGACAAGCTTTGCAGAAATCCAGGCAGCGGCCATGGAACGCAACGGCGGCGCGGCGGCCCTGAAAAAGAAACTGCCGCAAGCGAAATCCAACCGCGCCCTGAAGGCCATTCCTGACGACCGCTATCTTTCGCAAATGTCCCTGCGCGTGTTCAGCGCCGGGCTGAAGCATTCCATGGTCCTGGGCAAATGGCCGGCCTTCGAGGAGGTGTTTTTTGCTTTCGAGCCCCACAGGGTCCGCGCCATGGCCGATGAAGACCTGGAAGCCCTGATGGGCGAGGCCCGGATCATCCGCCATTGGGGCAAGATCAAATCCGTGCGCGCCAACGCCGCCGCGATCTGTGAGATCGCCGAGGAAGCAGGCGGCATGGGCGCCTGGCTGGCCTCCTGGCAGCCGGAACAGACCGTGGAATTGTGGGATCAATTGCAGAAACGCTTCACCCAACTGGGCGGCAACTCAGGGCCGTATTTCCTGCGCATGGTGGGCAAGG
Source organism: Alphaproteobacteria bacterium (assembly GCA_030747035.1). Taxonomy (GTDB): domain Bacteria; phylum Pseudomonadota; class Alphaproteobacteria. Next base: position 1,596 of record JASLLM010000324.1, read on the forward strand.
AC
>JASLLM010000325.1 GCA_030747035.1 Alphaproteobacteria bacterium
ATGCCTCGGATATCAAACGCCCGCCGAAGCTTTCATCGAAAACCTCAGAATTGCACTTGAGATGTGAATCCAGCGGGGGTAATCTGGATCGCCTTATTTGGCGGGCGGATCTGGCGGGCCTGCCGGCCTGGCGCTCGGTTCCCATCGTGGCGCTGCGCATAGCCGCCGCCATCGGCCGGGATCTGGCCAAGGGACATCTAACCCTTTGGGCCATGAGCCTGGTCTATACCACCCTGCTGTCGCTGGTGCCGCTGCTGGCGATCAGTTTTTCCATTCTCAAAGGCTTCGGCGTCCACAATCAGATCGAGCCGATGCTGCTGGGCCTATTGGAGCCCCTGGGCAGCAAGGGCGTTGAGATCAGCGAGCGGATCATTGAGTTTGTCGACAACGTCAAGGTCGGGGTGCTGGGCTCGCTTGGCTTCGCCCTGCTGTTCTATACCGTGGTTTCCTTGATGCAGAAGATCGAGCGGGCCTTCAATACCGTTTGGCACGTTACCCAGGAACGCAGCCTTGGCCAGCGCTTTCGCGATTACCTTTCCGTGCTTGTCATCGGGCCGGCGTTGATTTTCGCCGCCGTTGGGATCGGCGCCTCGATTGCGTCTCTGTCCATCGTGGAAACATTGACCGCGATCGAACCCTTGGGCAGCTTGATAAAGCTGGCCGGCAAGCTGATTCCGTTTTTGATGATCTCGGCCGCCTTCAGCTTCATGTACGCCTTCATTCCCAATACCAAGGTCCAGCCCCGCGCCGCCCTGTGCGGCGGTCTGGTGGCCGGCCTGATGTGGAACCTGCTGGGCTGGATTTTTGCCTCTTTCGTTGTTGGCTCTGTCAAATACACTGCCATCTATTCCACCTTCGCCACCCTGATCTTCTTCATGATCTGGCTCTATGTGGGCTGGCTGATACTGCTGATCGGCGCCAACATCGGCTTCTATGTGCAGCATCCGGCCTATTTGCGCGGCCAGGGCGGCAATCAGCGCTTGAGCCACCGGGCCAGGGAAAAGCTGGCCCTGACCGTGATAAGCCTGATCGCCCGGCATCATTATCTGCACCTCCCCGCCTGGTCGGCGGAGGCTTTGTCCCAGGAACTGCGCGTCCGCAATGATCCGGTTCAGGATGTGCTTGAGGCGCTGGAACATTCGGATCTGGTCAAGGCTACGGCGGATCAGCCGCCGACCTACCTGCCGGCCCGCCCGTTCGAGGTCGTAACCATTGACGCCGTCCTGGCGGCGATCCGCCATGGCGGCAGGGGCGGGGATCTATCCCATGACAGCATCCCGGCGCCGCCTGGTATCGATGCGGTCATCAGCGAATACGAAGCCGCCACGTTCGGCGCCCTGGCCGGGAAAACCATAAAGGACCTGGCCCTGGCGGCGGACGACAACCAGGATGGAAGCTAAAAGCCATGTTCGATCAACAGGTCACGTTTCTATACGCCACTGATCTGGCTCGCAGCGCGGCGTTCTACGGCCAGACCCTGGGTCTGCCCCTGGTCCTGGACCAGGGTGCCTGTCAGATATTCCGCGTCAGCCGCGATGGCTTTTTGGGCGTTTGCCAATGCGGCGACGGCTCATCC
>JASLLM010000326.1 GCA_030747035.1 Alphaproteobacteria bacterium
GAGTCTCGACATGCTAAGCGTCTGGCGTGCGCGTGCGGACGACGTTCGCGGTCGCGCGCTCGACTGCGGACATTTCATACCAGAAGAGCGACCGGACCAATTGATCGTTGAGCTCCTAGATTTTTTGCCAACGTGATGCGGAAGTCTGGAGAGGGTCATTCTGCTCCTTCTCCAAGACCAACATGGTGACGCCCATCCCTTCGGGCTGAATAACGCGAACTGTATAGGCGGTGCTGTCGACCGTGATGGCATCGCCTGACGCTGCGCCCGTGAGGAGCGGTAGCCGGTAACAGTAGGCCAAGAAGGACAGACCGAAGAGTTCGCTAGAGCATTTCCGACTTACTCTGACGCATAGCCATCGGCAATGAAGTAATTGAGACATTCGTCAGGTTTGAAGAGATCACAGACGACCCCGGCGGCTTTCCACAGCTCGTCGACGGTGCGCGGCTTGAGCCGTTTCATATGCGCCTTGAACTTTGCGAAGGCCAGTTCGATCGGGTTCAGATCGGGCGAGTATGATGGTAGGAATAGGAGCCAAGCGCCGCGTTTGCGGACCAGTTTCCTGATCCTATCCCGCTTGTGTGCCGGTAGGTTATCAAGGACCACGACATCACCTTTCTCAAGGGTCGGGGCCAGTTGGGTTTCGATGTAGGTCTCGAAAATGTCGGCTGTCATGGGGCCGTCGATGACCCAGGGCGCGGTCAAGCCGTCATGGCGCAATCCGGCGATGAAGGTCAGGGTTTTCCAGTGCCCGTGGGGGATTGGGGCGACCATCCGCTGACCGCGTGGAGACCGCCCCCGAAGGCGCGCCATCTTGGTATTGATCCCGGTCTCATCAATGAAGACGATGTTGGAGACCCGTGCCGGGTGCGCCAGCAGCCAGGCTTGACGCTTGCGCCAGACCGAACGCGCCGCCTGGACGTCCGCACGTTCCTGCTCACTGGCGTGCGCGGTTTTTTTTCCAGCTGATTTTCTTGGCCCGGAACCAATCATCAATGGTCGATGTGGGCGCGCGCACCCCATGCAGCTCTCCAAGACGCTCGGACAGTTCTTCCAAAGTCATGTCCGGCGTCTCTTGGATCCAGCGCAGAATATCATCGCCATAGGGATCAAGGCGACGCTTCCTGGGCGGTGGTTGCCTGACCGCGACAGTCCCTTCCTCCTCGTGGCGCTGGACAAACCGGATCGCCGAACTTGGGCTCACATCAAAATGAGCCGCCGCGCCACGACAAGACATCCCGGATGCTACTTTCCTAACCAATCGAATGCGCAAGTCATTTGATATCGCCACGATTCACCCTCCAAAAGGGGAATCGAATCAAATATCGATGATCAATACAATAGGCTTATGATTCAGTCATCGTCGGAAACGCTCTAGCCAAACGCCTGAAGGCTCGTATCGCTGAAACCGAGGGAGACCTGCAGGCGGAAGAGCAGGACCAGGCCATGG
>JASLLM010000327.1 GCA_030747035.1 Alphaproteobacteria bacterium
AACTGGTGATCTCGGTTCCCAACCCCAAGACCCTGAGGGTAGGGGGGCACATCGACAGTACCTCCACGGAGATTGCAGCGGAGGTCTATCGCAACAGACTCCTCATGAGGAATGACGGAGCAAACGACTATCTGTTTCTCAATGAGATCAAAGACCGTAATTATGCCGGCGATAGCGTATCGCAGATTCGGAATATCGGTCCAAGCGGGAGGCGATCTCCTATGAATAAGGAGATGATTTGTGAGGCTTTCTGCCGCGAAATTGACGTGCGCAAGGTGCCGAGTGGCTTGGCAGTGACTACGCCATTCGGGAATGTCAATGGGGACTCTATCGGATTCTATGTAGTGCGAGAGCCAAATAGCGACCGCATGCGAATTGAAGATGACGGCACTAACGTTTCTTTTTTGGAAGGCTTGGGCGTCAATCTCAGGAGCGGTTTGCGTAAAGATATCTTTGATAGCCTGTTGGATGAATATGGTTTGATCTACGACAACGATAGTGGCGAAATTCGTTCCAGCAGTCTGGACGAATCTGAGGTCCCTGCCATGGCTATTCGATTTGTCGCAATGCTGCTGCGATTGCAGGACCTAGGGTTATTGCATCCGACAACAGTCGAAAGCACCTTTCGTGAAGACGCAAATGCAGCCATAGAGGCGCGATTTCTCGACAACGATTTTGCCATCAAGCACGACGAAGCAATCAACAGTGAACTGAAGAACTATCAAATTGATTCCATTCTTGAACCGCCAGACAGGCTGCCTATGGCGGTGTATTATGGAACCAGCGAAAATCGAGTGAACGAAGCAGTTTTGCTGTGGATGGAAACTCACCACGTACTGCACGCCAATCATCAGGTGCTTCTGTTACTCGAAACGGCTTCGCCACGACACATTAGCGAAAGGTCGTTGGCACGCGCTTTCAATTATCTTGACGCTGTCGCCGTATTTAGGGGCGAAGAGAAAACGGCGCTAGATAAGATTGCATCCTACGTAGAGCGCTCAGACGTAGTTCATCATTAATGATGCCCAGTGAGATGAGTTCCGGGGACCAGAATTTCAAGCTTCCATGGAAAAAACGGGGTCTGAGCATATGACTTTGAGTGATGGCCAACGCGAAGCGCTTGTCCAAGCTCTGATCAAGGGCGAGGAAAGCGGTGCAGCACGCGAGTGGACCGGAGAAGAGTTACAGGCAGAAGCCCGGCGGCGGCTATCGCTAACCCTTCTGCCGATGCAACAACCGCAACCTTAGGGCGTTGAGCTTGATGAAGCCCTCCGCGTCGCGCTGGTCGTAGACGGTGTCTTCCTCGAAGGTTACGTGCTCCATGGAATAGAGGCTCATGGGCGATTTGCGGCCAACCACCGTGGCGCTGCCCTTGAACAGTTTCACCCGC
>JASLLM010000328.1 GCA_030747035.1 Alphaproteobacteria bacterium
GCGTCTTTCCCCTGGCGGTCGGCAATTACGTTGCCGAGCATCAGGACGCCTTCTTGGCGCAGATGGCCGATTGGCTAAAGGATGACAAAGTGAAATATCTGGAAGACATCCGTCCCGGCCTGGAAAACACGCCGGAGGTCTTCCGCGCCATGCTGGAAGGCGGCAATTTCGGCAAGACCATGATCCAGGTCTCCGATGATCCCACCAGATAGCACGATGTTGAAATAGGGTTGCCTCAGATATCGTACCAGGCTTCGACTGACTGGCTGATGGCAGCCAAGTCATTGGAGGCTTCCAGTTCCGCCACAATTGTGGCGGCGTCCGCCGGCTTGGCGGCTATCTCGCTTGTGGCCACGCCCAGATCGTAGACCGAACCAACGGCGGGATAAAGCGCATCAATGGCCAGGATGCGGTGGTTTCGATGTTGCAGCATATGATCGAACAGGCGGGTGTAGGTTTCCGGGTCGTAGTCCGTGGTGCTGTCCGCGGCGAGACCCAGAAGTGCGGCGGCTTCCCTGGCCTCCCGCCAGATTTGTTGCAGTACATTGATCGGCGCATCGCGGCTTTCGTTGGCGTGTTTCGGGTTGGCAATCGATGCCTGGCGCATCTCCTCAATCCTTGTCCTGACCCCGCTGGATGGCACCGGCACAAAAAAGATCGTGCCCTCGCCGTTCAGCAGGGTTTCCGCCGGGTCGTCCTGGTTTTGTGCCAGTTCAACAAATCGATTGCCGACAATGGGCACTTCCCCGACTAGCAGATGCTTCCGATCGGCATATTCCCCGTCCCATTGCCGTACCGCGCGCCGGGCCCATTGACCGACCGCCCGGCGGATCAGTGGATGGGTGAAGCCGTCGACTTCGGGATATTCCGCCAGCATCTCTCCGCTCTCGAACGCCGCCCGTGCCAGGTCCCATTGCAGCAGATGCACCTGCCGTCCGGCATTCGCCGCCATCAACGTCTGCTGTTGCAGGAAAAGCGATTTGCCAACCCCCGGCAGGCCGGCGAAAAATATCATGCGCCGGGTTTGGGCCGCCGACATCATTGCCATGCCGACGGCTGTGTCGTGCGGTATGACAATGTCCCTGGTCATTGCTTCTCCGACAGCCGCGCCTCCAGCTCGTGACGCTGGATCTTGCCGGTGG
>JASLLM010000329.1 GCA_030747035.1 Alphaproteobacteria bacterium
CCTTCATGAAATCCCGCAGCGTGGCGAATACACCGGCGTCCCGCATGTCGCGAAAGCCGTGCTGGGTCCAGACAATGGGGACATTCTGATCCCGCGCCGCCGCCACCAGGGCGCGCACCGGCCCGATCGACTGCTGCATGTGGGAAATATCGATGCCGGATTGGGCGTACCAGCCCTCCGCGCTGAGGAAATCGTTCTGCATGTCGATGACCACCAGGGCGGTGCGGCCCGGCGTCAATTGCCAGGACGCCAGATTGTATGGCGTTGCACCGTGGACGGGGCTGGTCATCGCGGCCGTGCTCCTTGTTCAGTAGCTCTTGTCGCCACGCAGTTTTTCCCAATCGAACAGGGACGGCTCCTTGTCCTTGAAGCGCTGCACCGCCGCCTTGTGATAGGGCGAGACCAGGGCCATGCCCTGGACATCCGCCTCCAACTCCAACAGGCTGCGGTGGTCCAGATTGTAGGACTGGTTCAGGACGTTCTTGGCCATGCCGATGGCGGCGGTGGAGGCCTTGGTGAAGCGGCCGGCGAACTCGCGGACCTCCTCCATGGCCGTATCCTGTGGCACGATATCCAGGATCAGGCCCAGCTCCTTGGCTTCCTCGGCACCCACCTTGCGGGCGGAATAGACCAGTTCCTTGGCCCGCTGCAGGCCGACCAGACGGGGCAGGATGTAGAAGCCGCCCCAATCGGGCACCGCGCCGATGCGGCCAAAGGCCTGCATGAACATGCCCTTGGGCGTGGCGAAGACGAAGTCCGCCGCCAGGGCCATATTACAGCCCGCCCCCGCGGCCGGCCCATCCACCAGGCTGATCACCGGCATTTCCACATGGGCGAGGTCATAGATAAGACCGTGATCGGACCGCAGCCCCCGGCGGACGCTGAACGAGGTGCGTTCGTCACTGCCCATGGCCTTGACATCGCCGCCGGCACAAAAGGCCCCGCCGCCGCCGGTCAGGATCAACGCCTTGACCTCATTGCCCGCCTGTTCCTTGACGATTTTCATGGCGGCACGCATGTCATCGCGCATTTCCGGGCTCAGCGCGTTGCGGGCCTCGGGGCGAAACAGGGTGATGGTGGCGATCTCGTCGCTGATATCGAATTTGATGTGTTTGAAATCCATGCT
>JASLLM010000032.1 GCA_030747035.1 Alphaproteobacteria bacterium
GCGGAATTGTACGACACCATCCGCTATCATGAATTCGAGGCTCTGGATGCGACAATCGCCCGCAGTGTGGTGCCTGAAACTCCGGAATAGAATTTCGCCGCGGGTGCCGGCCCGCTGTTGCGGAGGGAATGGAAGCGATGGATGTCTCGTGGCTGGAAATTCTGGTTGTCGGCGTGGTGGCCAATATCGTCACGGACATCTATGAATATGCGCTGGAGCGCGTCCTGGGCAAGAACCGCGATTGGCATTATGTGGGCCGCTGGGTCGCCTATTTGGGCCGGGGTGTCTTTCGTCACGATGATATCCAGGACACCCCCGCCGTGCGCCGCGAACTGATCCTGGGCTGGGCCTTTCATTACCTGGTGGCCATTATTTTTGCCGAGATCTACCTGCAAATACTGGCCGCCGTCCTTGAACAGCCTGCCAGCCTGTGGAACGGCCTCGGCTTTGGCGTGGTGACGGTATTGGCGCCCTGGCTGATCTTAATACCCGGACTGGGCGGCGGATTTTTCGGTTCCAACACCCCGCGTCCCGGCCTCCTTCGACTGGCCAGTCTGTCGGTGCATGCGGTGTTCGGCATCGGCCTTTATCTCGGTACGGTGGCCTACGCGGCCATATAATTGGATTATACATTCATATTTTTAAGTTCCGTTCCTCGACCGCCTATGCTTGACTTGTCTCATAACGAGAAAGCAATGGTGGAGGACGACAATGAAACCCTATGTACCTAATATTAGATCCGGACTGATTCTGGTCGGCGTCGCGGCGTTCGCTTTCGCCAGCGTGGCCGAGGCCAAGAACGTCCGTTGGAACCTATCTCTCTGGGGCAAGAAGCGGGCCTCTACCTCTGGCGCGCATGCGGTGGTGGAAGATGTCGAGGCGAAGAGCGGCGGCACCTTCAAGATCAAGATTCACTACAATTCCCTGTCAAAGCCGAAAGAGAACCTGGACGGTATCAAGATTGGCGCTTTCCAGATGGCGACATTCTGTGCCGCCTACCATCCGGCCAAGACGCCGACCTTGGGCGTGCTTGATCTGCCGTTCCTGCCCTATAAGGACTTCGACTCCAAACAGGCGACGCACGAGGCGGTCTACGCCCACCCCGCCGTGGTCAAGGATATGCAGCGCTGGAACGCCAAGATCCTGATGACCTCCATGCTGCCCGAATATGAAATGATGGGTAAGGGCAAGGAACCGCGCACGGCGGCTGACCTGAAGGGCATGCGGGTGCGCGCCCTGGGCGGTATCGGTGTGGCCATGAAGAACATGGGCGCGGTACCGACAACGGTGCCGGCACCGGAAGTCTATACCATGATTTCCACCGGTGCCGTGGATGGCGTGACCTTCCCATTCACCTACGCCCATGCCGCCTACAAGGTGCATGAGGTGTCCGAATGGTTCACCTCGAACATGTCCCTTGGCTCGGTCACTTGTCCGTTGGTGATCAATACCAAGGCCTGGGCCAAGCTGTCCAAGGAGCATCAGGACATTCTGTGGAACGCCCGGCTGGCCGGCTACAACGAATACCGCACGGTCTACAAAAAAGCCGACGCCAAGAACCTGCCCATGTTCCGCGCCAAGCTGAAGGAGATTAAACTCTCCGATGCGGATCTGGCGGCCCTGCGCAAGGCCGGCGCCCAGCCTGTCTGGGATCAGTGGGTCAAGGAAGCCGGCGGCAAGGGCATTCCGGCCAAGGAACTGTTCGACATGGTGATCAGCAAGGCCAAGGGCATGTAAGCCAAGCACGCCTGGTTTTGTATGACATCTAACCTTGGGGCGTTCCTGATCACGGATTGGGAACGCCCCATTTTCCAGCCAATCATTCGAATGGGACGCACTCCCGCCTCCCGCTGTTTCGAAAGCGCTCAGCCATGAACGTAAAAGTAGCCGAAGACCAACCGCCGCAAGGCGCATTGGGTTCGTTCCATTTCTGGTTCGCAAAGATCGAAAATCTCACCAATTGGGCCGCCTCCGCCACAGTGATGGCGCTGATGTTTCTTGCCGTATATCAGATCATCGGGCGGACGATTTTCAACCTGCCGGTGTTTGGATACATCGATATTATCGAGCAGTTCATGGTGATTTTTGCCTTTGCCGGTGTGGCCTTTTGCATGCGGGAGGGCGGCCATATCCGCATGGAACTGATCATTGGCAAGCTGGGCCGAGGCCGGGTCTATTGGTCCATTGAGGCCCTGGCCATCATTATCGGCATGATCGTCATCGGTGTTCTGGTGCCGGTCTCCTACGATCATTTCCTGCGTGCCTGGGAGCTTGGCGACTCGACCATCAACGTCGGCCTGGCGGTCTGGCCCGCGAAACTGCTGATCCCCGTATCCTTCGCCATTTTGTTCATCCGTATGGTGGCCCAGTTGTGGGGCTACTTGCGCATGGTGATCGACCCGAGCCTTGAACCCGTGGCGGTGCCCCTGATCCAGAAAGTGGAGGAAGAGGCGGCGCGGGAAATCTCGGAAGCCCTGAGCGATACCGATATTCCTGATGGCGGGAGGGGCTGAGCATGCCATTGGTTGAACAACTGGGCCTGGAGCCCATCGATGCCGGTCTGATCGGAGCGGGTATCCTGCTGGTCCTGGTCTTCATGGGTGTCAGAGTATTCCTGGCTGCCGCTATCGTCGGCCTGTTCGGCTTGATCGCCCTGCTAGGCTGGGAAGCCGGTGCCGGCATGGCCGGGACCATTCCCCATTCCAAATCAGCCGCCTATGCCTTGAGCGTGCTGCCGATGTTTATTCTGATCGGCTTTTTCGCCTTTCATGCGGGCCTGACGGACGCCTTGTTCGACAGCGCCCGGAAATGGTGGAGTTGGATGCCAGGTGGCCTGGCGGTGGCGACGGTTTTCGCCACGGCGGGTTTCGCCGCCGTCTCCGGCGCCTCCACCGCCACGGCGGCGGTCTTTTCCCGCATCGCCATTCCCGAGATGTTGAAATACGGCTATGACAAGCGCTTGGCCTCGGGCGTGGTGGCGGCCGGCGGTACCTTGGCTTCGCTCATCCCGCCCAGCGGCATTCTGGTGCTGTACGCCATTATCGTCGAGGAATCCGTGGGTAAGCTATTGCTGGCTGGCTTTATACCCGGCGTCTTATCGGCCATTATTTACGCCATGCTGATTTCAGGCCGTGTCATGATAACGCCGTCGATGGCACCGCCAAGCCAGACCTTCACCTGGGGCGAGCGTCTGCGTTCCATCCCCGGCACGACGCCGATCATTGCCGTTGTCGCCATTATCATTTCCGCGATCTATGGCGGTTGGGCAACGCCGACGGAGGCCGGTGCCCTGGGCGCCTTTATCGTCTTTGTCATGGCCTTGATCCACGGCATGCGCGGCAAACAGTTCCGCGAGGCCCTGTTCGAGACGGCAAAGCTGACGGTGATGATCTTTTCCATCATCTGGGGCGTCTTGATGTTCGTACGCTTTCTCGGTTTCGCCGGTCTGCCAGATGCTTTTGCCGAGTTCATCGCCGGGCTGGACATGCCGCCCATGGCGATCATGATCATGATCTTGCTGGGCTATGCCATATTGGGCATGTTCATGGATGCGATCGGGATGTTGCTGCTGACCCTGCCGGTGGTCTATCCAGCCGTGATCGGCCTGGGCTATGACCCCATCTGGTTCGGTATCATCGTGGTCAAGATGGTGGAGATCTGCCTGATTACGCCGCCCATCGGGCTCAATTGTTACGTGGTCAACGGCGTTAGACCGGACATACCGCTGGAGGAGGTCTTCAAGGGCATCGGACCGTTCTTCATTGCCGATATCGCGACTGTCGCCCTGCTGCTGGCGGTGCCCGAGATCGTCACCTTCCTGCCCAACATGATGGTGAATTAGCGGGTGCAGGCCGGGCGCGGGGCCGCCCTGTGGCGGGCGGCGCTGTACATGGTGGTGGCTTCCGCCCTGTTCGCCACCATGAGCGCCCTGGCGAAGTATCTGTTGCTGCCGGGGCCGGGGCCTGAAATTGGCGTGCTGCAGATCACCTTCGCCCGCTACGTTTTTGGCACGCTGTTCCTGCTGCCGATACTCTATTCCGCCCGCATCGTTCCCCGCACAAGGCATTCCCTGAAGTATGTCTTCCGTGCCGGCGCCGGGGCGGCTGGCGTGGCGCTGATGTTTTTTGCCATCACATATATTCCCATGGCGAATGTGGTGGCGATTAGTTTCAGTTCGCCGATCTTCACCATGATCCTTTCGATCTGGTTCCTGCGCGAGCGAGCTAACCGGTATCGTTGGTTGGCGGCTGCGGTGGGTTTCGCCGGCGTGGCGGCCATAGCGGCGCCCGACGTGAGTATTTTTGGCCTGGCCTCTCTAATCGCGGTGGCGGCGGCGCTGGTCATGGGCGCCGAGGTGATGACCGTGAAATGGCTGTCCAACCTGGGCGACCGCGCCATCGTCATGTTGTTTTTCGGCAATCTGTTCGGTGCCCTGATCACGCTTCCACTGGCCATGCCGGCGTGGGTCTGGCCGGTGCTCCATCAATGGCTGTTACTGATGGCGATCGCTCTGGTGGTGATCATTGGCCAGCGCCTGGTATTGCATGCCATGGCCCTGGCGGACGCCAATTTCGTGGCGCCCTTCATGTATTCGACCATGCTTTTCTCAGGCCTGTTGGGCCTCCTATTCTTCAACGAAATGCCCACCCTGTCACTGTTCGCCGGCATGGGCTTGATCATTGCCAGTGGCTTGATCCTGGCACGCTTCGGGCGCTAGCGCATGCGCAGGCCGCCGTCGATGCGGATGGTCTCGCCGTTCAACATCGGGGAGGTGACAATGGTTTCCACCAATGCGGCATATTCCGCCGGATCGCCAAAACGTTTGGGGAAGGGGATGGCGGCGGTCATTTCGTCCAGGTATTTCTGGCTCAAGCCTTGCGCCATGGGGGTTTCGAACATGCCCGGCGCGATCGCCATGACGCGGATGGCATGCCGGGACAATTCCCGCGACATGGGCAGGCACATGGCCGCGACGGCGGCTTTCGCCGCATTGTAACTAATGGCGCCGGGCGGGCCGTCATAGCCCGCGATGGAGGCGGTATTGATCAGCACGCCCCGTTCGCCCGTTTCCGGCAGGGGATCGCATTCCGCCATGTCGGCGGCGGCCAGGCGGCAGATGTTGTAGGTGCCGATCAGATGCACGTTGACGATACGGCTGTGATGCGCCAATGGCGCGGGGCCATCCTTGCCAAGCATCAGACGGCTTTCGCTGACGCCGGCGCAACAGACCGAGATACGGGCCGGTCCGTGAGCCTGCCGTGCCGCTTTCATGGCCGCTTCGCCGTTCTCCTCAGACGAGACATCGCATTCGATGGCCAGGCCGCCGATTTCCCCGGCCACCTCTCGGGCCTGATCCATGTTGACGTCCAGCACGGCGACCTTCGCCCCCGCACCGGCGAGGCGCCGCGCCGTTGCCGCGCCCAAGCCGGAACTGCCACCTGTCACAATGGCGGCTAACCCATCAATCTGCATCCTATTTACTCGATCCTAAAAAACCATGCGCCTCGATTTCCACCGCCAGTCCGGGTCGGGCCAGGGCGGAGACTTCCACCAGGGTGGAGCAGGGAAAATCACCAGTGAAAAATTCCCGCCGCGCCTTCCAGACTTCCTCGCGCCGGGTAATGTCCGTGACGAAGATAGTGACCTTTATCAGGTCATCCATCACGCCGCCCGCTTCTTCCACCAAATGCTTGATCTTGGTGAAAGTGATCTTGGCCTGTTCATAGACATCATCACCGCCGGCGATGACATCGTTTTCATAGCCGGAGACGCAGCCCGCGATCTGGATGAAATCACCCGCGACCTTGCAGTTTGACCAGGTTTCGGGAATAGGTTCCGAGACATGGGGTGAGATGACACGTTTCATGGCCATGGCGAATATCCCTTCCTACAAAACGGCCTTTGCCAGTAACTGCAAGTCGGTGCTGCTGGAGGCGCGGACAAGAAGGGAATGCACCTTCTTCTCTTTCGAGGCGGCCTTCCAATCCTGCAGCCGTTCGGTGATCTTGCCGGCGGGACCGGTCAAGGCCACCTGATCGACCAGTTCGTCGGGTACCGCCGCCACCGCTTCGGCCCGGCGTCCCGCGAGGAAATGATCCTGGATCTCGACCGCGGCGGCTTCATGGCCCAGACGTTTGGCATAGTCGTTGTAGAAATTCTTGTCCTTCGCGCCCATGCCGCCGATGTACAGGCCCAGGTTGGCCTTTGCCGGCATGCGGGCGGCCTCCTCGTCATCCGATATATTGATGCCGCAGAAGGGCGTGATGTCAAAATCATCCAGGCTTTTGCCGCCCCCCGCCTTGGCGAAACCGTCGTTCAGCGCATCTTCGAAAACGTCGAAACGATCCGGGTTCATGAAAACAGGGATCATGCCGTTGGCAAGCTCGGCGCTGACCCTGACGCCGGCGGGCGCGATGGTGCCGGTGATGATCTTCAATGGCGCCGGACTGTGCAGAATGCCCTTCAGGGGCTTGCCCAGGTTGGTCGTGCCTTCGCCGGTTTTGGGAATTTGATAGTGATAGCCATCGTGGGTCAGGGCACCTTCGCGGGCCTCGATCTTGCGGATGATCTCGATGTACTCCCGGGTCCGGGTCAGGGGCCGGCCATAGGGCATGCCATGCCAGCCTTCGATCACCTGGGGGCCGGAGGGGCCGATACCGAGGATAAAGCGGTCGTTCGAGAGATGCTGCAGGGACATCGCCGTCATCGCCGCCATCGCGGGCGTCCGTGCCGACATCTGGATGATACCCGTGCCGACCTTGATTTTCGTCGTTTGCGCCAAAATCCAGGCGGCGGTGGAAATCGCATCCGAGCCCCAGGCTTCGGACGTCCAAATGGAATCGAAACCCAGATCCTCGGCCTCCCGCAACAGCTCCATGTCGATGCTGACCCGGCCACCTTCGCCCAAGCCCGTTACCAATCCGAGTTTCATGATTTTACCTCTCAATTCCGTAGACAATTCGCGACCGATTTCGTTTAACTTATCCCCAGTCGGTTGCCGCGCCTAGTGGCAATCGCATAACTTGACGGCAGTACGGTTATTAGCGAGGTAAGACGCGAATGCGTTTCGGATTGATGATCATGGCCCGTGGGCCTGGCGGCAACGGCCCTGGGCTGAAGGCCATGGCACAGGCGGCGGAGGCCGGCGGTTTAGACCTACTCGCCTTTAACGATCATGTGGTGGTGCCGCACAGTATTTCATCGGCCTATCCCTACAGCTTCGATGGCGTTTGGCCCGGTGCCGCCGTGGGCGAATGCCTGGAGATGGTGACGGCGGCTTCCTATATCGCCGCATCGACCGAAAGTATTGGCTTGTTGACATCTGTCATGGTGGTTCCCCATCGCCCGGCGGTACTGGCGGCGAAAATGCTGGCCACCGTGGATGTACTATCGGCGGGGCGCCTGACGGTAGGCTGCGGTGCCGGCTGGATGGCGGAGGAGTTCAAGGCCCTGGGGCTTCCGCCTTTCGAGCAACGGGGAAAGGTGACGGACGAGTATATCGAGGCTTTCCGGACCCTGTGGACGGAAGATGCGCCCACGATGCGGGGCGATCACGTTCAATTCAGCGATCTGGTGTTCGAGCCCAAGCCGATACAGAAACCCTGCCCCCCTATCTGGATCGGTGGCGAAAGCAAGGCGGCGATCCGCCGGGCCGCCCGTATGGGGGATGGCTGGTATCCCTCCAATCACAACCCCGCCAATCTGCTCGATACCCCGGAACGCTATGCCAGGGGATCGGCCGTTCTGGACCAGGAGGCCGAGAAAACAGGCCGGAACCCAGCCGATATTCACCGGGCCTATCTGTCGTTCCGTCCCGTCAACGCCAAAGTCCACGATGGCGGCGAACGCCACGCCTTGACCGGATCGCCCGGTGCCGTCCGCGACGATATTGGCGCCTTCGCCGAAGAAGGGGTAGAAACCATGGTCTTCTTCATCGGCGGCGCTGAATTGGGCGAGATTCTGGATGGGATCGCCTATTTGACGGACGACGTGCTACCTAAATCTTGAGTTGCCAATCCGAACTAGGAATTTCTAATGACTGAAAACAAGTACACCATCGCCGTTATCGGCGGCACGGGGGCATTGGGTTTTGGCCTGGCGCTGCGCTGGGCCAAGGCAGGACATGCCATCGTTATAGGCTCTCGCGCCCAGGAAAGCGCCGACCGCGGGGCCGAACGTCTGGCCGCGATGGCACCCGAGGCCACGGTCAGCGGCTTGGTGAACGGCGAGGCGGCGGCGGCGGCGGAGATCGTCGTGCTAACCGTGCCGTTTTCCAATCAGGCGCCGATGCTGGAGGCCATCAAACCGGGCTGTCAGGGCAAGATCATGGTCGACGTCACGGTGCCACTGCAGCCGCCGAAGGTCCGTACCGTGCATCTGCCCGAACATGGTTCCGCCGGTAAGGGCGCGCAGGTTTTCCTTGGTGACGGGGTACGCGTTGTCTCCGCCTTCCAGAACGTGGCGGCGGATCATCTGACCGACCTGGAACATGAAATCGACTGCGATATTCTGGTCTGCGGCAATGACCCCGATGCCCGCGAGGTCGTCGTGGGCCTGGCCGAGGATGCCTCCATGCGGGCTTGGCATGCGGGACGGATCGAAAATTCGGTTGTATCCGAGGCCTTGACCTCCGCGTTGATCTTCATGAACAACCGCTACAAGATCGCCGGCGCGGGCATCCGCATCGCCGGTCAGCCGGGCTCGGCCGAAAAAGAGGATCATTAACAGCCAATGGCGTCGTCCCGTATGCAGTTGTTTACCCTGCCGGATATGCCGATGGTAAAGCCCGGTGACGATTTGGCGGCGCTGATCGCGGATGGCCTGGACCGCGCCGGCGAGAGCCTGCAAAACGGTGATATTCTGGTTCTGGCCCAGAAGATCGTCTCCAAGGCCAATAACCGTATCGTCGATCTGCGCGATGTCACGCCCACGGCGGAGGCCGAGGCCTTGGCGGTGGAAGTCGACAAGGATCCGCGCCAGGTACAACTGATCCTGGACGAGTCCACCGACGTGGTGGGCAAGCGGCCCGGGGTTTTGATCGTGGCCCATCGTATCGGCATCGTCATGGCCAATGCGGGTATCGATGCCTCCAATGTGGAACAGGACGGCGGCTCGGAACATGTTTTGTTGCTGCCCGAGGATCCGGATGCCGATTGCCGCGCCCTGCGCCAGGCCATGGCGGAGCGGCACGGCGTCGAGATTTCGGTGATTATCAACGACAGCGTGGGCCGGGCCTGGCGCCAGGGCACCATGGGTTTGGCGATTGGCTCCGCCGGCCTGCCCGCGCTGTGGGATTTGCGCGGCGATCCGGACCTGTTCGGCCGCGAACTGCTGGTCTCGGAAGTTGGCCTGGCGGACGAATTGTCCTCCGCCGCCTCCATTCTGCAAGGCCAGGGTAACGAGGGCCAGCCGGTGGTGGTGATCCGGGGCTTAAGCTTTCCGCCTTCGGAGCAAGGGGCGGATGCCCTGGTTCGCCCGAAGGAAATGGATATGTTCCGCTAATGGCGGGCGGCCCGGTCATCGCCCTGTCCGGCGGCGTTGGCGGCGCCAAGCTGGCGCTGGGCCTCTCGCGCCTGGGGTTGGGCGATGATCTGCTGATTGTCGCCAACGTGGGCGATGATTTCGAGCATCTGGGCCTGAACATCTGTCCTGATATAGATTCAATCGTCTATGCCCTTTCAGGTCTGAATGATCAGGTAAAGGGCTGGGGCCGGGCCGATGAAGGCTGGCGCTTCATGGAGGCGGTGGCCGAGTTGGGCGGGGAGGATTGGTTCAATCTTGGCGACCGTGACATGGCCATGCATGTGCTGCGTACCCGGGCCCTGGCGTCGGGGCAAAGTTTGACGGAGGTCACGGCGGCGCTGGCCGGGCAACTGGGTATCGGCTGTTGCATCGTGCCCATGAGCGACGATCCGGTGTGCACCATGGTGCATACCGCCGATGGCCCCTTGGCCTTTCAGCATTATTTCGTAAGGGACCGCTGCGAACCCGTGGTTACCGGCTTTGAGTTTGAAGGTATCGCCGAGGCTAGGCCCCAGGCCGATTTCATGGCTGCCTTGAAAAACCCCGATCTGCGGGCGGTGATCATCACGCCGTCCAATCCATTCGTCAGCGTCGATCCCATCCTGGAACTGCCCGGCGTGCGTGCAGCCTTGCGCGCCGCATCGGCGCCCATTGTGGCGGTCTCTCCAATCGTCGCCGGTCTGGCCATCAAGGGGCCAGCGGCCAAGATGATGACTGAGTTGGGTATGCCGAGCACGGCGTTGGCGGTCGCGGAGCATTACGATGGTTTGATTGATGGCTTCGTGCTGGACGAAAGCGATTTCGCTCTGGCCGATGATATTGACACCCTGGCGATGCGCTCCCTGATCGCTCCGACAGTGATGCAAAGCCTGGAAGACCGCATCAAGCTGGCCGAATTTGTGCTGGATGCAGCGGACGAATTGGCTCCCTGATGTGGGCGGTGGTGCCGATCAAGGGCTTTGATGCGCCGAAACAGCGTCTGGCGGACGTGCTTTCGCCCGAGGAGCGTGGTGTCCTGGCGGAGCATATGCTGCGTGATGTCTTGGCGGCCCTGTCGGATCTGGACGGCGTTGTCGTGATCAGCGGCGATGAACAGGCCCTGAATACGGCCCGCTGGCTGGGCGCCCGTGTCATGGAGGAGCGGCAGCCGGGCGGCTACTCATCCTCCGTGCGTCAGGCCGGCGAGGCGCTGGCCAGCGAGGGTGTGGATGCCATGATGCACGTGCCCGGCGATGTACCTTCGATTAGCCATGCGGAGGTCGCGCAAATTGCCAATCTCGGCCTAGCCGCGCCGGGCGCCTGCGTGGTTCCGTCGCGGGATCACGACGGTACGAACTGTTTGGCAATGTGGCCGCCGGACCTGCTGCAACCAGCTTTCGGACCCGACAGCTTTCACTGCCATTGCCAAATCGCCCGTGATGGCGGTGTCGAACCGGTCGTGTTGGAATTGGACGGTTTTGCCTTGGACATTGACACGCCCGACGATTTACGGCTGTTTTGTGCGGGTGAATATGATTGCGGCAGTTTACGTTACCTGCAGGCTTCGGGCATTGCGGCCCGGATAGCGCAGGCTTAAGGATTGGTTTGAATGGCGTTGCAGACGGATTTCTCGGCATGGTCAAAAGACCGGCGGCCCGACCGGGACGAAGCCCTGGCCCTGGCCGAGGTCTCGGACTTGGATGCCCTGCAGGCAGCTGCCGTGGCGCTACGGGATCAAGGTCATGGACGCCTGATCAGTTATTCCCGCAAGGTCTTTATTCCGCTGACTCAGCTTTGCCGCGACGTCTGTCATTATTGCACCTTTGCCCATCCGCCGCGCAGGGGACAGCGGGCGTACATGACCCCGGACGAGATCCTGGCGGTGGCCCGGGCTGGGGCCGAGGCCGGTTGCAAGGAAGCGCTGTTTACTCTGGGCGACAAGCCGGAGTTGCGCTACCGGGTGGCAAGGGAAGAATTGGCTGAACTGGGTCATGCGACGACCCTGTCGTATCTGCGTGCCATGGCCCTGTTGGTGTTCGAGGAAACCGGCCTGCTGCCGCATCTGAATCCGGGCGTGATGGAGGACGCTAATCTTGCGGCGCTGCGGGAGGTGTCGGTTTCCCAAGGCATCATGTTGGAAAGCATTTCACCCCGTCTGATGGAAAAGGGCGCCTGCCACCACGGCTCGCCGGACAAGGACCCGGCGACGCGCCTGGCCACCATCGCGGCGGCGGGGCGGCTGGCGATACCATTTACCACCGGCATCCTGATCGGCATCGGCGAGACTAGGTTGGAGCGGATCGAGGCCTTGCTGGCGATCCGCGATCTGCATGATCAATACGGCCATATTCAGGAAATCATCGTGCAGAACTTCCGCGCCAAGGAAGACACGCGCATGGCCGGTTGGCCCGATGCACCGATCGATGAATTGCGCTGGAGCATCGCCGCCGCACGGCTGATCTTTGGGGCGGAAATGCACATCCAGGCTCCGCCGAACCTAAGCCCTGGCGACTCGCCCAGCCTGATCGACGCCGGCATTGATGATTGGGGCGGCGTATCGCCGGTGACCCCGGATCATGTCAATCCGGAAGCGCCCTGGCCCCATTTGCGCCAGTTGGCCGACGATACCGCCCGTGGCGGCAAGCATCTAGTGGAACGGTTGGCGATTTATCCTGATTATGCCCAGGATGCCGCGCGCTGGCTGGACCCGGCCTTCGTGCCGGGGGTGCTGAACCGCGTCGATGCCGCCGGACTGGCCCGCACCGACACCTGGGCGCCGGGGATCGATGTGGCGCCGCCCGTGGCGATTGCCAGTGCATCGCCGTATGTGCCGGAGCTGGACCGTCTGTTGAGCCGTGCCGCGGACGGCGAGGATCTGGATGAAGACGAGGTCACGCGGCTTTTCTCGGCCCGTGGCGGCGAGGTTGACGCGGTCTGTCAGGCAGCGGACGCCTTGCGCCGCAAGGTCAATGGCGACGAGGTCTCCTACGTCGTTGTGCGCAATATCAACTACACCAACATCTGCTATTTCAAATGCCAGTTCTGCGCCTTCTCCAAGGGCAAGTTGAGCGAGAATCTGCGCGGCAGGCCCTATGATCTGTCCTTGGACGAGATCGGCCGCCGTGTTTCCGAGGCCTGGGCCCGAGGTGCGACGGAAGTCTGCATGCAGGGCGGCATTCATCCCGAATATACCGGCCAGACCTACCTGGATATCCTGCATGCGGTAAAGCAGGCCGCGCCGGAGATGCATGTCCATGGTTTCTCGCCCCTGGAAGTCTATCAGGGCGCGCAGACCCTGAACCTGTCATTGACCGAGTTCCTTGGCCGGTTGAAATCGGCCGGCCTGGGTTCCCTGCCCGGCACGGCGGCGGAAGTCCTGGATGAAGAGGTCCGCCAGGTTCTATGTCCGGACAAACTGAGCGTGGACCAATGGCTGGAGGTGATGGAAGCGGCCCACGGCGTCGGCTTCCCGACCACGGCGACGATCATGTTCGGCCATGTGGACCAGCCCATCCATTGGGCAAGGCATCTGTTGCGTCTGCGCGCCTTGCAAAAACGCACCGGCGGTTTCACCGAACTGGTGCCGCTGCCGTTCGTTCATATGGAGGCACCGATCTATCTGAAGGGCCGTGCCCGTACCGGCCCCACCTACCGCGAGGCACTGTTGATGCATGCGGTGTCGCGCCTGGTGCTGCATCCCCATATCACCAACATCCAGACCTCCTGGGTGAAGATGGGCCGCGACGGCATCCGCGCTGCCCTGAACGCCGGCGTCAACGACATGGGCGGCACCTTGATGAACGAGACCATTACCCGCGCCGCCGGTTCCGAACATGGCCAGGAATTGCCGCCCCATGCCATGGAAAGCCTGATCCGGGAGATGGGCCGCACGCCGGTCCAGCGCACCACGGAATACGGCACCCCGCCGGCGCGACAGGTTCAGGCCTCGTTCCAGGCCGCGCCATTGGCCGAGGTGATCAACAATCCGGCCCGCAAGTACGAGCGCGACACGGATCGCCAGCCCCTGATCCGTCCCGGACTAGAAGCCAGCGGATCGGATTAGCGTCACGCCGTGCTTCTGAATTCGAAACTGGTTTGCAAACCTGCCACATGCGGCGGCGGCGAAACTTCACTGCGCCGCATTCGGTTCCAGGCCCGGAATTGGCCGGCCGAGATCAACACCGGACCGCAGCAAGCAGGCCTGTAAGCGCCGCACATCAAGCCTCTTGGGGGAGACGTCGAGTTCGGCGCAAAGGGCTGCCGCCGTGCCCGCTGCCTGACCAACCATGATGCAGGGCGGGATGTGGCGCATGATACGGTCCGCTTCGTGGGTGGCGGAGACGTGCCGCCCGGCCAGGAGCAGGTTGTCGACATTCTTCGCCAACATCATGCCGTAGGGGATCTCGTGGCTGATCCTGGACCAGGGATCGGCCCGATTGGCCCGGTCGCTCTGGCCGCCTTCATTGCCGTCCGGGCTGTGGACTTCCTGATTGGGCGGCAGGTGGCCGCAGTTCAGTCCGATAACATCGTCGAACTGCCGTCCCTCCGCGATGTCATCGTTGGTTAGAATATATTCACCTACCACGTGCCGGGTCTCGCGCACGCCAAGCATATCGGAGGAATCGACCAGAAACGCATTCTGAAACCCCGGCACCTTGGCCTGCATGAAACGGATCAGATCGGCCATCTGCCGCCGCGCCGCCAACTCGCCCTTGGTGACCTGCCAAGCGTCGGTGCCGTCGATGCCATAGACGCGAACCGTGTTGATCAGCGCGATCCCGGTCTCGAAATCAACACTCTCGACGCGCAGGTAATGGCAATCGGCATCCAGTTCGCCTGCTTCCCGCCCCGCCGTTATGAGATCGAAGAAACCGGCCAGGCGCATCTTGCGTTCCTGCGGGCTGACGAAGTTGACATGCTCGTCGGCCATGAACTGGTCGGGATGCTCCTGGGCGTAGGATAGCAGGGCGTCGATATCGACGTTGCCAAGGCGAAACAGCACCGTCACCGGCCGCATGGCGCCGTCGGACCGGCCTTTTTGAAAGTCAGCTCCCGCGAAAGCGGCGACATCGCCGTCGGCGGTGGCGTCGATCACCGTACGGGCCAGGATCGCCTGTCGGCCGGATTTATTTTCGACGACAACGCCCCGCACCGCGCCGTCTTCGACCATGGCGTCGACGACATAGCTATAAAACAGCGGCGCGGCGCCCACGGCTTGCAACTTGTCTAGATGGATCTGTTTCAATGTTGCCGGATCGAAATTGACGATGGCACCGGGCTGGGCCGCGCCCATGGCCAGCATGTCGTCGACCACTTCTTTGCAATAACCGGAATAGGAATCGTAAGGCCCCCACATCACCCCCATCATGCCGCCGGTCGATGTGCCGCCGAGATAAGAGGCACGCTCGATCAATAACGTCTTGGCGCCCATACGCCCGGCAGCCACGGCGGCGCCGCTACCGGCGGTACCGCCGCCCGCCACGATGACGTCGTAGTGACCTGCGATTGGAATGTCGCGGCTTTGCTCGACCGCCATGGCGCCGTCAATTTGATATCTGCCCATACTCGCGCGCACCCATTATCCGACGTTTGCCAGGTAATCTTCAAACGCGACCCTATCATGCGTAATCGGACTGCTTCCAGACGTATCGCTTCCTCCGGCCATCCGGCAAACTGCTAGCTTGCAAAACCCTTGAACTTCGTTGGTATGCGCTGAATATCCTGGATTACGTCGGGGGGCAGGCCGCCGCGTAGCTCGGACGAAGCGCTGTCGGACACGCTGTCGGAGATGCCGCCGAAGCGCGCCTCGATGGCGCCGGTGATCTCGTCATGACGGCCCACGGCGGTAAACAGGCGGACCAGGTCGTCGTCGACTTCCGCCGTCATCTTGTCCCACTGGTTGGTCTTGGACATGTGGTTCAGCTTATGGCCCAGGTCTTCCAGGCCATGCTGCTCCAACACCGGCCAATAGGCCCGGGTGGAGCCGTAAAAGCCGATCCGCATGCGCACCCATTCGACCATCTTGTCCACCGCTTCGTCGTCCGGCCCGGTGGCGATGAAGCCGCCGCCCGAGATCTCGAAATTTTCCCGGCTCTTGCCCACATTGGCCATGGCGCCTTCTAGGCGGGGGACGACGATATTTTCCAGATACTTGCGGCTGCAAAAGGCGTGCAGGCGGACGCCGTCGTAGTGCTCGCCCGCCACCTTCATCATGGCCGGGCCGACGGCGGCGGCGGTGATGGGCGGGGCGGGGCTATCGATGGGCTCCGGCGTGAAATTCGGCGTCATCAGGGTAAAGCGGTAGTGGTCTCCTTCGAAATTCAATGGCGCGCCGGTCTTCCAGTTGTTCCAGATGGCACGCAGCGCCAGGGCGTATTCGCGCATACGCGGGGCCGGTGGTGACCAGGGGGCGGAAAAACGCCGCTCGTTATGGCCTTTCACCTGGGGCCCGATGCCCAGCACGAAGCGCCCATTCGAGGCGGCCTGCAGGTCCCAGCCGATATTGGCCACGGCCATGGGGCTGCGGGCGAAGGCGATGGCGATGCCGGTGGCCAGTTGCACCCGTTCGCTGTTCACCGCCGCCACGCCCAGGGGCATGAAGGGATCATGGCGGTTCTCCAGGGTGGTAACGCCGTCATAGCCCTGGGCCTCGATCGCGCGCACGGCATCAGGCACCTGGCGCAGATCATTTTGTGGAATTGTCGTCATCACCCGCATGGGAACATCCTCTCGTTACGCAGACCTTGTTCCATTTTGGCAGATGCGCGGACCTGGCGCAGGTGAATTATCAGGCTGAAAGGTTCGACAGTATGAAATCCCGCAGCGCGGCATGTTCGCGGTCCTTGTCGCGGGTTGATAGCCAATGCAGCCCGATGGAGAAATTTCCCGCCGGAAACGGCAGTTCCAACAGGCGCAGGGGGTAATGTTTCGCCGCCCGCTCCGCCAGTTGCCGGGGCAGCGTAACCACATGGTCGGTGCTGGAGACCAGCAGGCAGGCGGACAGAAAATGCGGCACCGAACAGACGACGTCGCGCCGCCGGTCCATGGTGCGAAGATGATCGTCGATCACGCCCCGGCGCCCGCCCAGGTCCGGCGCCACCAGGACATGGCCAAGTTCGAGATAGGTTTCCAGTTCCATGCCGCCATCCGCGCTGATTGCCGGATGGCCGGGCCGCAGGACACAGACGAATTCCAGCTTGGCCAAGGGACGGGAGATCAGATTCTTGAAGGGCATGGTCAAATGGGCGATGACGAAATCGACTTGTTCGAATTCAAGAGCATCTTGCAGAATATCGCTGCGGAATGGCCGTATCTCCACCGAAACGCTCGGCGCCGCCGTTGCCAGACCGCCGACCAGGTCGGACAGGAACAGGACCTCCTCCAAATCGGACATCACGAAAGTGAAATTGCGCTTCAATCCGGACAATGGAATGCCCTGGTCGGGGCCGTCGCGCGCGACGCCCTGCAGATCCGTCAATGCACGCTCGATCACCGGGGCCATGGCGGTGGCGAATTTGGTCGGCAGCATGCCGTTCTTGGAGCGTACGAACAGTTGGTCGCCCAATTGGCCCCGCAACCGGGTCAGGGCGTTCGATGCGGCCGGCTGGGTCAGGCCAAGGCTTTGCGCCGCCAGGGAGACGGAGCGGTGCCGCATAATCGCGTCGAACACCGCGAAGAGATTGAGGTCCATGTAAAATTCATATGATCAATAATATGATATATTAATAATAAATTTCATAAATATAGCGACGCTTCCTACCTATTGAACATCGATTGGCAAATGAGGGAGGACGGTTTCATGTACGGCATTCTAATTCAGTACGACTATGACGGCGACGAAGGAGCGTGGCTGAGCGCAGTCGAGGATTTTGTCACCGCTATCGACAATGACCCGGAGCTGCGGGGTAAATTCTCTTACCGGGTCAATGTGGCGGCGGATGGGGTGGGCCGGGTGCACATGGGGCGCTGGGACAGCGAGGAAACCCTGGCGCATTTGCAATCCCAGAATTTCTTCAAGACCTTCGCGGCCAAAGTCGGCGAATTCGCCGGCGGCGCGCAGCACGCCACCCGACTGCGCCTGGCGGCGGAGACAGGGACATGAACACCTTGCTGTTGATCTCCGGTGCCCTGGCGGCCTTCATGGTGGTGGGACACAGCACGATCGGGCGCAAGCAATTCTTCCTGCCCATGCTGGCGGCGGAATTTGATCCCACCTCGAAGCGCATCATGGCCTTTGTCTGGCATATGTCCACCGCGACCCTGATATTGGCGGCCG
Organism: Alphaproteobacteria bacterium; assembly: GCA_030747035.1. Classification (GTDB taxonomy): domain Bacteria; phylum Pseudomonadota; class Alphaproteobacteria. Next base: position 17,777 of record JASLLM010000032.1, read on the forward strand.
CCGCGCTGGCATACGCTGCGTTCGTGCCCGGCGATGGCGCCGTTCGTAATGCGCTGGCCGTCTATGTGGCGGCGCAGTTCCTCTGCTATGGCGTGGTGCATTTGTTGCTGGTCACCACATCCGGTTTGCCCGGCGCGGTCTACAAGCAGTTTCAATGGTCCCTGTTCCTTGCCGTTGGCATTACCGCCCTGGCGGGGGCGCAATAGGATGCCCTTGGACGTTCGGATTTTCTGAACCGGGACACTCGCGTATTGAAACAGGCAGCAAGCGTCATCTACCATGCATGCGTTGCTATCTTCGTATTGTTCAAGGACGCGGCATGGCCGGCACCGGCATCGGAAAAAGAGTTGCGCGTAAGGAAGATGCCCGCCTGGTAACCGGCCGGGGCACCTACGTGGCTGATCTGAAAATGCCCGGCCTGCGGGAGGTCGCCTTTCTGCGCAGCCCGCTGGCGCATGCCCGCCTGAGCGCGATCACCAAGCCGGAGGGGGCCGGGGATCGCGTCTTCGTGGCGGATGACCTCGACGGCGTGCTGCCGATCACCGCCCGCTCGACCCTGCCCACCTACCGTCAATCGGACTATCCGGTGCTGGCCACGGGCAAGGCTCGTTTCGCCGGCGAGCCCATCGCCATGGCCGTGGCCGAGAGCCGGGCCGAGGCGGAGGACCTGTGCGAGGCGATCGAGCTGGACCTGGACGAGTTGCCGCCAATCGCCGACGTTTGGCGGGCCCTGAGCCCGGATGCGGGCCGGGTGCATGACGATTGGCCGGACAATCTCTGCCTGCGCACCGAAATAGATCAGGATCTGTCCGAGCTGGAAGCAACCGCGGCCGTGAAGATTGAGCGCGAAATCAATACCGCACGGCAATGCATGATGCCCATGGAGGGCAAGGGCGTCTTGGCCTATTGGGACGACCGGGCGGCCCAATTGGTGGTGGTCAGCGCCACCCAGGTGTCTCACATCGTCCGCACCGGCCTTTCCGAATGTCTGGGGCTGGAGCAGGGCGCGATCCGCGTGCAGACCGTCGATATCGGCGGTGGCTTCGGCTACAAGGCGACCCTGCAGCCGGAAGAGGTTTGCATCGCCTGGCTGGCCCTGAGATACCGCGCACCATTCCGCTGGATCGAGGATCGCCGCGAACATCTGACCGCCGGCGCCAACACCCGCGAGCACCATTACAAGATCAAGGCCTATGCCGATGAGCGCGGCAGGCTGTTGGGGCTGGACGCGGAGGTCTGGGTCGATATCGGCGCCTATTCGGTCTATCCCTTCACGGCTTGTATCGAGGCGGCCCAAGCGGGAGGCAATCTGCCCGGACCCTACAAGTTTGATTTCTACCGTTGCAAAACCTATTCGGTGGCGACCAACAAACCGCCCTTCGCGCCCTACCGGGGCGTGGCCCGGCCCGGCGTCTGTTTCGCCATGGAGCAGATCATCGACGCTATTGCCCGTGAGGTCGGCCGCGAGCCGGCGGATGTGCGCGAGGAAAACCTGGTGCCTCTCGAGGCCATGCCCTACACCAATATCACCGGCAAGCAGTACGACAGCGGCGACTATGCCGCCTCGCTGCGCGGGGTGCGCCGGCAAATCGGTTTTGATCAGGTGCGGCAACGCCAGCAAACGGGCGAAGCGGACGGCCGCCTGATCGGCGTCGGCTTCGCCACCTACACCGAACAAAGCGCCCATGGCACTGCCGTTTTCGCCTCGTGGGGCATTCCCATCGTGCCAGGCTATGAACAGGCCACCGTTCGCCTGACCGCTGATGGCGGGGTCGAGGTGCGGGCCGGTATTCAATCCATCGGACAGGGCCTTGAAACCACCTTGGCCCAGGTCGCCAGTGAAATCCTGACGATCCCGACCGACAATATCCAGGTGTTGTTGGGCGACACCGCCATGACGCCTTATTCGACGGGCGCTTACGCCTCGAGGGGCATGGTCATGGCCGGCGGCGCGGTCTCGAAAAGCGCCAATGTGCTGGCCGAGCGTGTTCGGGCGATCGCTGCGCATCTGCTGCAATGCGAGGCCGGCGAGATCGCTTTCGAAAATGGCGAAATCAAGTCCGGCGCCGCCTCGCTGAAATTCAGCGATGTGGGACGGGCCTGGTATCTGCGGCCCGAGGAACTGCCTGAAGGGGTCGATCAAGGCGGCCTGGAGGTCACGGAAGGCTACAAGCCTGGCACAGATTTGGGCGTCTTTTCCTACGCCTCCCATGCCGCCGTGGTGGCAGTCGATCCGGCCACGGGGCATGTGGAAATTCTCGATTACGCCATTACCGAGGACTGCGGCCGCATGGTCAACCCAATGGTGGTTGAGGGCCAGGCCTACGGCGGCACGGCCCAGGGCATCGGCACCGCATTGTTTGAAGAATCTCCCTATGATGCCTTCGGCCAGCCGCTGTCTTCGACTCTGGCCGACTACATCCTGCCGGGCCCGGCCGAGTTGCCCAGCATGCGGGTCGAGCATATGGAGACCCTGTCGCCGCACACGGCGCATGGCATCAAGGGGGTGGGCGAGGGCAGCGCCATCGCGCCACCGGCGGCCATTGTCAATGCCATCAATGATGCCCTGCGCGGACTAGGTGTTGAAATCAATCAGGCGCCGATGCCGCCATCCCATATTCTGGACAAGATTTTGGCGGCCCAGGAGGCAGCATCATGAAACCGGCGAAGTTCGAATATCATGCTGCTGGCAGCCCGGCCGATGCCGTCGCCCTGCTGAGCCGGCTGGGCGAGGGCGGCAAGATTATTGCCGGCGGGCAATCCATGGGACCGATGATGAACCTGCGTGTGGCCCGGCCTGAGGCCGTGGTCGATATCGCAGGGGCGACGGAGCTGTGCGCCGTGACGGATGATGGCGACGATGTGCTGATCGGCGCCTGCGTCACCCATGGCCAGATCGAGGATGGCGATGTTCCCGACCCCAGCCGGGGCATGTTGCCCCACGTGGCCGGCGGCATCGCCTATCGCGCGGTTCGCAACAGGGGCACCATCGGCGGCAGCGTGGTGCATGCGGACCCCGCCGCTGATTGGGTTACGACCCTGATCGCCCTGGGCGCACGGATTGACATCGTTGGACCCGATGGCAGCCGCTCCGTGCAGGCCGAGGATTTCATGCTTGGAGCCTACACGGTGTCATTGGTTGAGGGTGAACTGGTGACGGCGATGCGCCTGCCTTGTTTATCGGAGGAGGCGAGTTGGGGCTACACCAAACTGAACCGCAAGGTGGGTGAATTCGCCGATGCCATCGGTGCCGTGGTGATCGACCCCGCCAGGCGTTTCTGCCGCGTGGTCCTCGGCGGCCTGGATGGCACGCCCTGCTTGCTGCACGAGACGGCCCAGGCCGTCGCAAAAGGCGAGCGCGAGGCGTTGCCCGAACAGATCCGGGCGGAGATCGAACGCCGTCTCCCCGAGGCGGCACCCGGGAAGAAACAAATTTATGGCGTCGCGCTGAACCGCGCGGTTAACGCGGCAATTGGATAGACAGCGCCATGGCAATGCTTGAACTAACAATCAATGGCAAGGTGGTCCGCGCCGAGGTGGAACCACGCCTGCAACTGTCCGATTTTCTACGCGACGGCCAGAACCTGACCGCCACCCATGTGGGCTGCGAGCAGGGCGTTTGCGGTGCCTGCACGGTCTTGATCGACGGCAAGCCCGCGCGTTCTTGTATCTCCTACGCAGTGCAGAACCAGGGGCGCGAAATTACCACCTTGGAAGGCCTGAACGGCGATCCCCTAATGCAGGATCTGCAACAGGCGTTTACCGGCCAGCATGCCCTGCAGTGCGGTTATTGCACACCGGGCATGTTGATCTCCGCCCATGATCTGATCTCCCGCAAGGGGGCCTTGGACGAAGCCGCCATCCGCCATGAAATGAGCGGCAACCTGTGCCGTTGCACCGGCTACATGGGCATCGTCGCGGCGATCCGGGAGGTTGGCCTGAAGCATTCGAACGGCCAGCAAATGGCTCCGAACATCTCGGGCAATACTGGCTTTGGTCTGGGCCGGGAGGTGCCGGCGTTTGATCTGGCCGCAGAGGCAGAGGTCCATACCGCCGCGGCGGTCAGCCTTGCGAGCGGCCCGCCGGAGCCGGGCTGGGCTCGTCTGGAACAGGCCTTCAGCGTCGGCCAGGACATGGAAGCGGTATGGCAGTATTTCTCTGATCCGGCCAATATCGCCGGTTGCTTCCCCGGTGCCCGGCTGACGGCCTTCGACGGCCAGGACATTGCCGGCAGCATGGATGTCAAATTCGGTCCCATCACGGCCAGCTTCTCGGGCAGCGGGCGTTTTGATCTGGATGCGGCGCGACGGCGTGGCGTCCTGCAGGGCAGCGGTGCGGACAAGCGGGGCGGCAGCCGGGTCAAGGCCAATGTCAGCTTCCTGCTGGTGCCTGGCGATGACGGATTGAGGACCGACGTCAAGGTCACGGTCGACTATCTGCTGTCGGGCCCGTTGGCGCAGTTTGGCCGCGCCGGGCTGGTGCGCGAATTCGCCAGCCGTCTAAGCCGGCAGTTCGCCGATAATCTGAACCGGGCCATGACCGGCGGCGATGCCGGCGCCGATATGGATGGTGCAGGCGGGATCTCTATCATCTCTACGACGCTGTCTATCATCTGGGCCGGAATCCGGTCGCTCTTCAGCCGCTAGACAAGGTATTTTCAATGGGACTGAGCCCATGGCACGGCGGCAAAGGTTCGGGACTGGGCGTCTCGTTCGAGGGCGGCGAGGCAGCAGCCGAATTGCCCGGATTGGCGCGCCAGGCCGATGCCGCCGGTGTCGATACCATGTGGTTGGCCAACCATTTGTTTCAGCGCGACCCGATGGTGCAGGCGGCCATGGCGCTGTCAGCGACCGAACGGATAAGCGCCGCGCTGATGGCGTTGAGCCCGTACACACTGCATCCCGTACAGGCGGCGATGGCGGCGGCAACCTTGAACGAGCATTTTCCCAATCGGGCGGTTCTGTGCCTGGGCGCCGGCGCGCCTGGTGATCTGGATGCCGCCGGCGTGGCCCGCCCCGCGCCCCTGGCCACCCTGGATGAAAGCGTCGACATCGCCCGGGACTTGCTGGCCGGCGAGGTGGTGCGGCACCAGGGTGAACGTTTCCAAGTCAGTGGCCGGGCGCTGGAAACCGGGCCGCAGCAGGTGCCCATCGTGCTGGCGGCCACGGGGCCCCGCATGCTGCGACTGGCCGGGCGAAAGGCCGATGGGGTACTGCTGTCGGCCGCGACTTCGGTGGAATTCGTCCGCTGGTCCCTAGCCCAGGTTGCCGAAACTGCTGGCGACCGCCCGATGCGGCGCATCGGTCTGGTTTTTGCCTCGGTCGACGCCGATGAAAGCCGGGCCCATGGGCGTTTGAAACGGCTGTTGGCCTTCATCCTGCGTGGGGCCCATCATCAGGCTAACCTGGAGATGGGTGGCGCGGAACTGGATCAGGCGGCGTTGTATGATGCCGTCGCCGCCAATGATTGGGACCGCGCAACGGCCCTGGTCAGTGATGCAGTGGTGGCCCGCCACACTGTCAGCGGCACGCCTGGACAGGTGCGGGCGCGTCTGCGGGACTACCGGCGGGCCGGCCTGGACGAAGTTGTGATCGCCGGGCTGCGGGGGCAGGCCATGCTGGCCGAAACCCTGGCGGCCCTCGGTGAGGATGCGGGCGAGTGATTAAGGAGCAATGACGATGATTGTCAGCGTTGGTTTCCCCACCGGCATGGAGGGCCTTACTTTTCCGATCCCGTTTTCGGAGCCCGAGGCCATGCTGCAAATCGCCCGGCATGCCGAGGCCCTGGGCTATCACTCGATCTGGGGCAACGACCATATGACCACCCAGCACTATGTGCAGGAGGAGTTTGGCCGGCCGCCGCGCTTTTGGGAGATCCTGCTGACCTACGCCTGGCTGGCCTCGCAGACCAAGACCCTGCGTTTCGGCACCGGCATTCTGGTACTGCCCATGCGCCGCGACATCGTGGTTACCGCGAAACAATTGATCACCCTGGACCATCTTAGCGGCGGCCGGCTGGAGCTGGGCGTCGGTGTCGGTGCCTATCGTGAGGAATTCGAGGCCCTGCAGCCCGATGACCCCAGCCATCGCGGCAACATTGTTGAGGAAGGGGTGCGTGCCCTGAAGCTTCTGTTCAGCGAAGATCGGGCTAGCTTCGAAGGGGACTTCTACCGTTTTCGCGATGTTCAGTTGTTTCCCAAGCCGTTGCAGGAAAAGCTGCCGATCTACTTCGGCGGCAACAACGTCAATCAACTGCGTCGCACCGCCAAGCTCGGCGATGGCTGGCTGCCAGCGGGCCTGCCGCTGGAGCGCATTTCCGCCGATATCGCCCATTTGCGGGAGCTGTGCGATGGCGAGGGCCGCGATTTCTCCACCATCGAGGTGGCACCGCAATATGCCGCCCTGGTCGATCACGATCACGGCCGCGCGGTGGAGCGGTTCCGCCAAAGTCAGATGCACAAACATCTGGTCTCCCTGACCCGCTCCACCCTGAAGGAGCAGACGGGCATCGACATGGTTGGTGCCAACCTGGTCGGCACCCCGGCCGAGGTGGTGGAAAAATGCCTGGCCCTGAAACGGGCCGGCGTCACCCATCTGCTCGGGCTCTATTTCGCCGTCAACTCGGTGCCCGAATTGCTCGAGCAGATGTCCCTGTTCGCGGAGGAAGTCGTGCCGCACCTTTCCGAATAATGGCTTTCTACCGTTGGGAGCCGGCGCGGTTGGAAAAAATGTGTCCGCCAAGCGTCTGAACACCGTTATGCTGGGGTGAAGATTTGAGTTGGGAGCGGACATATGAGCATTCGGGCCGGCGTTGGCCTATCGACCTATCCTTTTTCCAGCACCGATGGCTTTTGGCGTTGGATCCAGATGTGCGAGGAGGGCGATGTGGATTCCATTTGGCAGACCGATACCCTGGTCTCCAAGGAACCCATGCTGGAATGCATGACCACCATGGCCGCGATCGCCGGCGCCACGAAAAAATTGAAATTCGGCATGAACGTTGCCTCCGTGGCCCTGCGCAATCCCCTGGTGCTGGCCAAGCAATGCGCCACCATCGACGTCTTGAGCAATGGCCGAATTCTGCCCGCCTTTGGTATTGGCAGCACGTTTTCGGCTGATTGGCGCACCACCGGTACGCCGACCAAGCGCCGGGGCAAACGCACGGACGAAGGTCTGGAAATCATTTCGCGCCTGTGGCGCGGCGAAACCGTCACCCTGGACGGCGAATTTTTTCAATATGACGGCGTGCGCATTTCGCCCCTACCGGTGCAGAAGGAACTGCCCCTGTGGATCGGCGGCTCGTCCCAGGCGGCGATCCGCCGCACGGTGAAATACGGCACCGGTTGGCAGGCCTCCTTCGAGAACCCGGAACAGGCGGGCGAGACCGTGGCGGCGATCAAGCAGGGCATGATCGATGCGGGCCGGGAGTTTGAGGACGACCATTTTGGCACCGGCATCAATTTCCGCTTCGGCAAATGGGAAGATGATGTGGTGGTCCGCGCGGCGGAGCGTTTTGAGCGTGTTGGCGGCCGCGATTCCCGGCAAAGTTTCGCCGTCGGCGGTGCGGCGGAGATATTGGCAAAGGTTCGCGCCTTCGCTCTGGCCGGTCTGCCGAAGATCATCCTCCGCCCCCTGGCCGCCGATGATGGGGATACCATGCGGCAGACCGAATTGATGATCAACGAAGTACAACCGGCCATTCGCGAAATGAGCGCGGAGCTGAACCTGGACTGACAATAATGCGCCGGCAGGGTGCAAAAAAACAAAAGAGGAAACCAAATCATGACGGAAAGAAAACTTAAGATCGTTGGCTGGGGTTTTGAAGGCGACGAGATCTCGGCTGAAGAGCACGAGATGATCACCACCCGCTTTACCGAGCGTTTCACGGGCGATTTCAAAATTCGCAAGGCGCCAACCGAGGATGCGATCGAACTGCATGCGCCGCGCCTGGAAATTCCAGCCAGCCTGGCCGCCTTTGCCACTACGGAAAAGCGCGACCGTCTGGTGCACACCTATGGCAAATCCGTGCCTGACTATACCCGCATCTTCGACGGGGATTTCACGCCGGCCCCCGATATTGTCGCCTTCGCCCGGGATGAGAGCGATATCGAGGCGGTCTATGAATATGCCACCGGCGCCAATGTGGCGGTGATACCCTTTGGCGGCGGCTCCTCCGTCGTCGCTGGGGTGGAGCCGGCGGTGGGCGGCAGCTACAATGGCACCATCAGCCTGGACCTGACCAAACTGGACAAGATCCTGGAGATCGACAAGACCTCCCGCGCGGCTCGCATCCAGAGCGGTATCCGGGTGCCGGCGATGGAAGAACAACTGAAACAGCACGGCCTGACCCTGCGGCATTTCCCGCAGAGCATGGAACTGGCCACCCTGGGTGGCATGATCGCCACCCGCTCAGGCGGCCACTTCGCAACTCTCTATACCCATATCGATGATTTCGTGGAGAGTCTGCGCACGGTGACACCCGTCGGCACTATGGAAAGCAGGCGCTTGCCTGGTTCGGGCGCCGGCCCCAGCCCCGATCGTTTGATGATCGGCTCCGAAGGGGCGCTGGGCATCATCACCGAGGCCTGGATGCGGCTGCAGGACAGGCCCACCTTCCGGGCCGGCACGGCGGTGTTGTTCGATGACGTCTTCAAGGCGGCGGAAGCGGTGCGCGTGATCTGTCAATCCGCGCTGTTTCCCTCCAATGTGCGACTGCTGGATGCCAAGGAGGCCTACAATAACGGCTTCGGTGATGGCAAGCAGTCGGTGGTTATCCTGGCCTTCGAAAATGCCGATCATCCCATGGAACCCTATTTGGAGCGGGCGCTGGAGATCGTCCGGGACTATGGCGGCAGCTACGATGACGGCAGCGCCAAAAGCGGCGAGGGCCACCGCGCCGGTGCCGCCGGTGCCTGGCGTCACGCCTTTATCCGCATGCCTTATTACAAGACCGCGACCATCGAAATGGGGGTCATCACGGATACCTTTGAAACCTCCATCACCTGGGAGCGGTTCCCGAATTTTTACGAAGAAGTCATCGCCGCGACCGAACAGGCGGCGCTGGAAGTTACCGGGCAACCGGGCTCGGTTTCCTGCCGTTTTACCCATTGCTATCCGGACGGGCCGGCTCCTTATATCTCATTCCAGGCCAAGGGCCGCCATGGTGCCCTGGCGGAGCAATGGCTGGCGATCAAGACCAAGGCGCTGGATGCGGTGATCGAACTTGGCGGCACCGTCACCCATCATCATGCGGTCGGCCGTGAACATATGCCATGGTACGAGCGGCAACGCCCTGATCTGTTTGCCGCCGCCCTGGCCGGGGCCAAGGATCGCCTGGATCCCAACGCTATTCTGAATCCGGGCGTTCTGTTGCCAGCGCGGAGCTGATGTAACGTAAACGGGCAAACTGCCTGGTGGCGGGGGTGTCCTGGACGGCCGTCCGTCCAGGGCGGCCGCGGATCTGCGTGAACGCCTGGCGGCCTACAAGCAGCCGCTTGCAATAAAGATTTCGGGGCTGACCCAGATAACGCCAATGAGGTGTTATACCAGTCGCCATAAGTCATGACACGATCGCCCATTCTCTCCGGGTGATTGAGGCTATTTTGTCTGGTCTGT
>JASLLM010000330.1 GCA_030747035.1 Alphaproteobacteria bacterium
ACCGGCACGAAGATCCAGTGGCGGATTCTCTTGTTATTCTGAGCTCTTCGGCAAGATCGTCGCTTGCGCTTTGAGTGCCTCCAATGCCTCGTCGGCCTCGGCGTGCCGGCGCAGTCTGCGCTGTTCATTGAAAATTTCGTATTGCCGTTTGGCGTGCTGATCAGCTGCTTTCTTTGAAACGCCGCCGCGTCCTTGGAGCAATGGGCGTTCATTATTGCGAATAAATCTATCGAGTTTCTCTTCCGCATCAGCCATCACGACAAGGCGCTGCAGATCCGTCTCCTGCTCGAAATAGTCGAGAAGCATGCCTGTGAAGCGGTTGAGGTCCCGGATTTCGGCATCGCCGAGAAAATTCTTTGCCGTCAACACATCCTTCTGCGTCGGGCGGTCACCAGACCACGTGGTTAGCCCCATATTCTGTTGTTTGGCGTCCGCGCGACTGACCCGGATTTCCGCACCGGTCATATTTGTGACTGCATGATGAAGCTTGTTTTGGACTTTCGCGAAGAAGACGTTTTTTTCATGTTCGGACAAATTTGTGTAGTCGCTGCATAGGGCACAAATGTTGCGGACTTCTTTGTAAACATTCGCTTCGGACGCTCTGATATCGCGAATAATCTCACGCAGTTCGGCGAAATGATCGGTGTTATCGGGATCCTTTAGTCGGTCGGCGTCGACAACGAAGCCCTTGGTGGCGAACTGCACCAACGTATCGGTGGCCCATTTCCGGAACATTGTGCCTTGCTTGGAGCTAACGCGGTATCCAACAGAGATGATCATGTCCAAACTGTATAAAGTGACGGGGCGGTCCGAAGAAGCAATTTGCATTTTTTGCAAATTGCTTTCTTCCGGTAGTTCACCATCAGAAATTATTTTGGATACATGGCGAGATATAACAGATACATCGCGCCCGAAGAGGTTTGACATCTGTGCTTGTGTCATCCAAAGAGTGTCACTCTCATATCTCAATTCAACTTGAATGCCTCTTTCTGTTCCATAAATAAGGAACTTATCGCCAGTTTCAGCATCCTCAACCAGATGCACGGGTTCAGTAGGGATGTTGTCAGACATAACCTTCACATTTACCGAATCGTTTGCGCGGTACAATTATAACATATTCTTGT
>JASLLM010000331.1 GCA_030747035.1 Alphaproteobacteria bacterium
TAGCCATTGCGGCATCCAGCAGGCTTGCACGCTTTGGCGCGGTTGTTCTCACACTGGTGACGTCGTTGCTCGTTATGCCCCCCAAAGCCCAATCAGCCGATATCGAGGTCGACGTGGAACTGGTCCTGGCGGTGGACGTTTCGCGCTCCATGTCGCCACGGGAGTTGGAAATACAACGCCGGGGCTATGCCGAGGCTTTGACCAGCAGGGAGGTTGTTTCGGCCATCACCGGCGGCTTGCTCGGCCGGGTCGCGGTGCAATATGTGGAATGGGCCGGTAGCCGGTCGCAACGGATCATCGTCGATTGGACGCTGATCAGGGGCCTGGCGGAGGCGCAATCGTTCGCCGCCAGGCTGACCGCCCATTTCGATTCATCGATGCGGCGGACTTCGATCTCCGGCGCCTTGCAATTCGCCGCGCGGCAATTCGACGGCAACGGTTTCCAATCGTACCGCCGGATCATAGACATCTCGGGCGACGGCCCGAACAACCATGGCCGCCCCGTCCTGGCGGCCCGTGGCGAGACCCTGGCGCGGGGCATCGTGATCAATGGTCTGCCGCTGATGACCAGGGAAGGATTGGGCAGTCAGTTCTACCTGAAGGACCTGGACGAATACTACCGCCACTGCGTGATCGGCGGCCCAGGCGCCTTCTTTTTGCCGGTTCTGGACTGGCAGCAGTTCCCCGTGGCCGTTCGCCACAAGCTGGTCATGGAACTGGCCACGCCACAAGCGCCGCCGGCAATCATGCCTATTTACATCCGAAACGTCGAAGATAGCTATGACTGCATGATCGGCGAGAAAATCTGGGAGGATTTCATGGACGATTGGATCTCGCCCTGATTGTTTGGCCGGATCTCGGTTTTGTAATTTTCTGCAAGTATGCCGCGATTTTGTATTATAGGGAGACTTTTCCCTCATAAATTGGGAGACGCTTTCCTTTTATTGTTGGAGGCACAGGATATGGGGGTCCTCAGAGTGTGGCCCGAATTTGAAAGTTCAGGAATTTGGCGGCCACCTGCGAGGCGAGAGCCGCTGATGGGGGGGATGGTGGAATACGGTCAACTTGGTTTGCCAAATCGCCTCGCCGCTAAATTCAAGGCATGGCAGG
>JASLLM010000332.1 GCA_030747035.1 Alphaproteobacteria bacterium
GGGTCTGGACAGCAATGTATTTGTTGAAGGCACAGATCTTCATTACGGTATTCGAATGGCGGAGCGCTGCGTCGCAGCCGGCGATGCCATCCTGACGCGTTTCGTACCATCGGAAACCTGGTGGATTTTCACCCCCTTCCGAAATCTGGTGCATGAGTTCTGGGCCCGGACGACTGGCACCTAGATACTAAAGCCGCCGACCTTGGTTTCCAGATACTCCTGGATGCCTTCCCGGCTACCTTCCCGGCCCAGGCCGCTATCCTTCATGCCGCCGAAGGGTGCCGCGGCCGAGGCCGGGTTAATGTCGTTGATGCCGATGATGCCGAATTCCAAGCCCTCGAACAGGCGCATGGCTTGCGTGAGGTTCTGGCTGTAGACATAGGCCGCCAAGCCGTAATGGGTGTCGTTGGCCATGGCCAGGACGTCGTCATCGTCATCGAACGGCACCACCGCCGCCACGGGGCCGAAGGTTTCCTCCCGATAGATCAGCATCTCCGGCGTGACGTTGTTCAACACCGTGGGGGCGAAGAAATGTCCCTGGCCCAGGTCGCCGTCGGTCAGGCGCGCGCCGCCGCAAAGCACCTCGGCGCCCTTCGAAACCGCATCCTTGACTTGGTTCTCCACCTTGGCCACCGCCGCCTCGTTGACCAGCGGTCCGATGGTGACACCCTGTTCCATGCCGTTGCCCGCCTTCATGCCGGCGACCCGGCCCACGAAGGTTTCCAAGAAACTCTCCAGGGCATCGCGATGCACGAAGATGCGGTTCGGGCTGATGCAGGCCTGGCCGGTGTTGAGGAATTTCACCAATTGCAACCCCTTGGCCGCATGCACCGGGTCGGCATCCTTGAGCACCAGGAACGGCGCGTGGCCGCCCAGCTCGCAACTGACCCGCTTCATATTACCCGCGGCCTGGCCGGCCAGCATCTTGCCCACGGCGGTGGAGCCGGTGAAGGTCAGCTTGGCGACTTTCGGGTTGGAAGTGAATTCCTCGCCGATGGGCTTGGGATCGGCGCCGGTGACCAGGTTGACCACGCCGGGGGGGAAGCCCGCATCCTCGAAAATCTTGAAGGTTTCCACCGCCGTCAGGGGCGTCGCCTC
>JASLLM010000333.1 GCA_030747035.1 Alphaproteobacteria bacterium
TAAGTAATGTCAGAACTATTCCATCATAGATAGATTTTGGATTGCCGCTGAAGAAGATCGCGGTTCATGGGGGAATCATTAGCTCGCGTAGTTTAGAGATGATGAGTATTGGGTAATGAAGAATGCCAAAATCAAGATATTGGGGAATGTCTTTGTTCTTGCATTGGCGCTGGCTGGCGGGGTCGGCGTAGTCGGTGCGCTAATCGCGATCAAGAATATTTCAACGGTACAGGATACCTGGGATACCTTCGAGCTTGGGCGTCCCGAAAAACTCCGCATTCTCGGCGCCTTGCGCAAGGAAATCGGTTACGGTGGCATGATCCACCAGTTCAAGAACTACGTTCTCCGTCAGGATGCCGCACGGATCGGCGCCATCAACAGCAAGTTGAGCGGGGTCAGCGCCGCTATTTCCCGCTATCGGGCACTTGATCTAGACGGCGCCGAAAGCGCTGCGCTGGCAGATATCGAGAAGGTGATCGGGGAATATTCCCGCAATCTGCTGACCGCCAGCAACCTTGTCAAAAGGGGCCGCCCGCCAAGAGATATTGACCGGCTGGTGAAGATCGATGATCTCCCCGCGCTCGAAGGTTTGCGTGTATTGGAAAATCAGGCCCGCCGTCGTCCCCAAACCGGCACGGCCGTGACGAGCAAGATCCAAATTGTCGCGAGTGTGCGGAAATCGTTGGGTTATGGCGGCATGATCCATCAGTTCAAGAACTACATTTTGCGCCAGGACCAAGATGGAATAGATGCCGTGGGAGAACATCTCGATGCGGCTCGACTGGCGTTGGCGCAATACCTGCAACATCCTCTAATACCAGTCGCCATAAGTCATGACACGATCGCCCATTCTCTCCGGGTGATTGAGGCTATTTTGTCTGGTCTGT
>JASLLM010000334.1 GCA_030747035.1 Alphaproteobacteria bacterium
CCTGATTATCCAGGAGGGCTTGGTCCTGGGCTCCTCCTCCGGCGTCAACGTGGCCGGCGCCATTTGCCTGGCGCAGCAAATGGGGCCTGGACATACAATTGTGACCTTGCTTTGTGATGGCGCCCAGCGTTATCAAAGCAAGATGTTCAATGTGCCTTTCCTGACCGAGAAAGGCCTGCCCGTACCAAGCTGGATGGCCGACGGCGGGTAGCTGCAACAACGAGGCCCGAATGACCGAACTGCTGTTCCGCGACGACCCCTATGCCAAGGACTGCGAGGCCACCATAACGGCCATTAACGATCGCGGCGGCATCGAACTGGACCGCACGGTGTTTTACCCCACGGGCGGCGGTCAGCCAGGCGACAAGGGCGTATTGCGGCTGGCGGACGGCACCGAGATCGCCATCGCCACCACCGTCAAGGGCGAAGGAGCGGACGATGTCATCCACGTGCCCGCCGAGGACCAGGACCTGCCCGCCGTGGGCACGGCTGTCACGGCGGCGATCGATTGGGACCTCCGTCACCGCCTGATGCGCATTCACACCTGCCTGCACCTGCTCTCATCCGTGGTGGAGTATCCGGTCACCGGCGGACAGATCAGCGACGGCCGGGGCCGGCTGGATTTCGATATGCCGGAAATGACGGTCGAGAAAGACGCGATTACCGCACGTTTGAACGAGTTGATTGGAGAGGGCCATCCGGTCAGCGTCGGCTGGATCAGCGATGAGGAATTGAACGCGCAGCCGGATTTGGTCAAGACCATGTCGGTGAAGCCGCCCATGGGCCAGGGCCGAGTCCGTTTGATCGACGTGGATGGCTGCGATCTGCAGCCTTGCGGCGGCACCCATGTGGCCAACACCTCGGAAATCGG
>JASLLM010000335.1 GCA_030747035.1 Alphaproteobacteria bacterium
AGGCCGCTATCCTTCATGCCGCCGAAGGGTGCCGCGGCCGAGGCCGGGTTGATGTCGTTGATGCCGATGATGCCGAACTCCAGGCCCTCGAACAGACGCATGGCCTGGGTCAAATTCTGACTGTAGACATAGGCCGCCAAGCCGTAATGGGTGTCGTTGGCCATGGCCAGGACGTCGTCATCGTCATCGAACGGCACCACCGCCGCCACGGGGCCGAAGGTTTCCTCCCGATAGATCAGCATCTCGGGCGTGACGTTGTTCAACACCGTGGGGGCGAAGAAATGGCCCCGGCCCAGATCGCCTTCCGTCAGGCGCGCGCCGCCGCACAGCACTTCGGCACCCTTCGAAACCGCATCCTTGACCTGGTTCTCCACCTTGGCCACCGCCGCCTCGTTGACCAGCGGTCCGATGGTGACACCCTGTTCCATGCCGTTGCCCGCCTTCATGCCGGCGACCCGGCCCACGAAGGTCTCAAGGAAACTCTCCAGCGCCTCGCGATGCACGAAGATGCGGTTCGGGCTGATACAGGCCTGGCCGGTGTTGAGGAATTTCACCAGTTGCAACCCCTTGGCCGCATGCACCGGGTCGGCATCCTTGAGCACCAGGAACGGCGCATGGCCGCCCAGCTCGCAACTGACCCGCTTCATATTACCTGCCGCCTGACCGGCCAGCATCTTGCCCACGGCGGTGGAGCCGGTGAAGGTCAACTTGGCGACTTTCGGGTTGGTGGTGAATTCCTCGCCGATTGGTTTTGGATCGGCGCCGGTGACAAGGTTGACCACGCCGGGGGGGAAGCCCGCATCCTCGAAAATCTTGAAGGTTTCCACCGCCGTCAGGGGCGTCGCCTC
>JASLLM010000336.1 GCA_030747035.1 Alphaproteobacteria bacterium
GAACTCCATGATCATGCCGGGGATCAGCGGCAGATAGTGCATCCGTTCGTCCCTGATGGCCGTGACCAGTTGGTCGGGCTGATAGCCATCCACAATGATAACCCTGCCGCCCCGCATCAGGGTCGCCAGGGCGAAATCGTTGGCGCCCATGTGAAACAGCGGCGTCCAGGCGACAAAGGTATCCCTGGCCGGCGCCCCGGTCTCGGCGCCATAAATGGCGGTGCGCGCGATCATGGCGCGGTGAGAGATCAAGGCGCCCTTGGGCAGCCCCGTAGTGCCAGAGGTAAAGATGATGATCAGGCCATCTTCGCCTGCTGCCTCCGCCAGGGGCTCGTCCGGGGCCGCTTCGGATAGGGCTTTGTCGTAGGGTTCGCCGAGACATAGGCAATCGAGGCCATCCAGCCGCTCTAGATAGTCCGGCTGGACGATCAGCATATCGGGCGTGGTCAGATCGATGCAGTGGCGCAGCTCGACGGGCGAGAGGCGCCAGTTCATGGCGGTGGTGATGGCGCCGATCTTGGCCGCCGCCAGCTCCACTTCTATGAACGCCATGCAATTGCGCGCCAGCAGTGCCACCCGGCCGCCATGGCCGACGCCCTTGGCGGTCATATGATTGGCCAGGCGGTTAACCCGGTCATTCAATTGGCTGTATGTCAAATTTTCATCACCCGCCGACAACGCGATATCATCGGGATACCGCTGGGCCTGGGCGGCGAAGATCCGTCCCACATTGCCGCCGCCGGCCCGCTGGATTTGCGCCATCGCCATCAGGAGGTTTCAACCAGGGCCAGAACCCGCGCCGGGCTGCCCGAACCCTGGCGGATTT
>JASLLM010000337.1 GCA_030747035.1 Alphaproteobacteria bacterium
CGCCGTGGCGGGTACAGACGGCCCGGATCGCCTCGGCCTTTTGCCAGATCCCATCCGGTACCGGCTTGTAGTCATAAGTCGCCTGGTCGCGGTCGGCGATGGCCAAGAGGCCTGAATTGTAGGGTCCGCCAACGATGACAGAAGTGCCGCTATCCAGGCAGGCGGGCAGAAAGTGATCAAGCGGTTCCTGCTCCAACAGGGTAAAGCGCCCGGCGAGGAGAAAGCAGTCAACGTCGAACAGCTCCAGCACATCCATGCAGACGCGCCATTCGTTGACGCCCAGACCGAAAGCGCCGATAACGCCTTCATCGCGCATGTCGGCCAGTGCCTTCAGGCAGCCGTCGGCGGCCTGCTTGAAGACCTCCCCCTGTTGATCGCCATGGGTCCAGACATCGATGTCGTGGCATAGCAGGATGTCGACGCGTTCCAGGCCGAGGCGTTCCAGGCTGCTTTCAAACGACTGCCGAACCGCGTCATAGCTGTAGTCGTAACGGATGGCGAAGGGTTCGTTATCGCGCATCTTGGGGCTGCGGATGCCCTCGGCGGCGGGCACCAGAAGACGGCCGATCTTGGTCGACAATACGAAATTGTCGCGGGGCAGTCCGGGTAGTGCGCGGCCCAGGCGCCGCTCGCTCAGACCATGACCGTACAGGGGCGCGGTATCGAAATAGCGGATGCCCAATTCATAGGCGGCGCTGACAATCCGGGCCGCCTCCGTATCGGAAATATAGGCCCCGAGGGGCTGACCCAGATAACTACGATTGTTCCTGCTTAACCCACTGTTTTATCTGCCGTAATTGATCTTGTGGTTTTG
>JASLLM010000338.1 GCA_030747035.1 Alphaproteobacteria bacterium
TGGTTAAGAGAATCACACCCGCAAGCTCATGAAAACCCGCCATAAGAGTCAGCAGTTGAGACGACTGGTATTATGACCTTCCAATCGATCTCTCCTTGGGTTTCGCTGGTGCTGACCGCCGAGACGGTAACGCTTCCGCCCTTGCCAATTCTGATATCGGGTTTGGTGGTCAGCTCGCAGGTGAATGCCCTGACATTGCCGAAGAAATCCACGACATGCACGTCGCCGACAACCCTCGTGTTGTCGGGTGGCCGCGTTGGCCTGAAACCCTTGTCGCGGATAACGCTGGTCATATCACCGGCCAAAACCTGCATCGCCACCGATCCGCCGACGGCACCAAGGCATGCCACCAGGACGAAAGCGCCGGCGCCGATGGCGATCCGCCGCCCGCTTGTCTGGCGCCACCATGTGGTGGGCACATCCGGCGTAGGTTGCGGTAAATTTGGATCTGTCATGTCCAATCCCTCCCCATCGCGCCATCTATTTCGGGCAACAGAGCGTGCCGCATTTCACGTAACCGCTGGGGCACGCCTGGGCGGGCAGGCTCATGCCAACCAGTCCCGCCGATAAGATTATGAGCAAGAGGGCCCGTTTGACGATCGCCCCCGGTCCAACTCCAAGATGTTGACTAAACATTTCTCCACACCTCCATGATCCGACAAAGTCATTGACATGTACGGCTGATAAAACGTCTCGGCATACAAAATGGGAAACAAACACGCTAGACTCACAAACGAAGTGCAATTCCTTTATGACCGGGAATTGCAATGGGTACAGCATACACTCACCTCGATA
>JASLLM010000339.1 GCA_030747035.1 Alphaproteobacteria bacterium
GCGCCCGTAGCTCAGTTGGTAGAGCACCTGACTTTTAATCAGGTTGTCACAGGTTCGATCCCTGTCGGGCGTACCAATTAAAACAAAGGGTTATGAAAATGCTAAGCCACCTGATGTTGGCTAGGGTACATCAACATCGGTATCTTTGTTGGGCAGGCTAAGGATCCCAAACAGCTGGCGGATTGGGCCGAAACCTGGAAGCGGCTGGGCCTACCGGAATATCCGCCCTCCGCCAAGCCGAAAAAACCCTCCATCGCCGTCCTTCCCTTCGCCAATATCTCCGATGACAAGAAGCAGGAATATTTCGCCGACGGCATTACCGAGGATTTAATCACCGACCTGTCCAAGTTGTCGGGCCTTCTGGTCATCGCCCGCAATTCTGTTTTCACCTACAAGGGCAAGAACGTCAAGATACAGGAAGTCGCCAAGGATCTGAACGTCACTCATGTGCTGGAAGGCTCCGTTAGGAAGTCAGGCGAGAAGGTGCGTATCACCGCACAGCTAATTGATGGTAAGACCGGAACCCATTTGTGGGCGGATCGGTTCGACCGACCTGTTGGCGACATCTTCGCCTTGCAGGACGAGGTCACCGCCCAAATCACGTCTGCCCTGAAGGTCAAGCTTACCAAGGCGGAGAAATCCACTCTGGCCCGCGTGCCGACCGCTAATCTAGAGGCTTACGAACATTTCCTGAAGGCACGCGAAGGATACAATATCTTTAAGCCAAATCGTGCTGAGGAAGTCCTCGGGAATTATACTCT
>JASLLM010000033.1 GCA_030747035.1 Alphaproteobacteria bacterium
CCGTCACCGCACCCACCGGCTGCCTGCTTGATGCCCGGCCGCCCTCCCCCACCGGGGCTAGGCACATGATCGGCCATTTCGTCTCGCCGCTTGTCTTCGGAGCCCTGGCAGCGGCGGTGCCCGACAGCATCCAGGCCGATTGCGGCATGCTGGATTTGATGACTTTCCAGGGCCGGCACCGGGACGGCCACGATGTCTCAACAATCTATTTCGCCTCAGGCGGTTTCGGTGCCCTGGCCGGACTGGACGGGGCGGAAACCACGCCGGGGCCGTCCAACATGGCTGTAGTGCCGGTGGAGGTGTGGGAGACGCTGACATCCACCACGGTGGAGCGCAAGGAACTGCTGCCGGATTCCGGTGGCGCCGGGGCCTGGCGCGGCGGCCTGGGGCAGGAAGTGGTGATCCGCAACGACAGCGGCCATATCATGACCGTCTTTTGCATGGCCAACCGCACCGAGTTCCCGCCCTTGGGCCTGATGGGCGGCGCCAACGGCCGGGCGCGGCAGCACCGTGTCAATGATGTCACCGTGGACCCAAAGGGCCATTACGAGCTGGCACCGGGCGACCGCATCACCATGATCGAAGCCGGCGGCGCCGGCTATGGCGACCCCGGGGAGCGTGCGCCGGACGCCATCAAGGCCGACCTGGAAGAAGGTTTCGTAACGCCCGAGGGTGCCGCCCGCGACTACGATTTCAGCGGCGGCTAGCCCTAAGCGCGTCGGTTTCGGCCTGCAATATGGCGGATGCGTTTTCGTCGATGACCACGCCATAGGCCTCCGCCGCATGGCCGACGCTGACCTTGCCCTCCTGCACATCGCGCAGCACATGGGCCGGATCGCGTTCCAGCGGATCGCCGAAGCCGCCGCCCGAAGGCAGGTTGACCTGCAACATATCGCCCTTGCGCACATCCACCAGGAACGGCCCGAAGAAATCCTCGTGGCCGCCTTCGGCCCGGATCAGCCGCAGGCCCGCATGGCAGCCGGTCTCGCCGCCCTCCAGACCGTAGGGCGCGTTCTGATGCCGGTCCGTGCGCACCTGCAGAACAGCCTCGTCGGAGAGGAAACGTATATGCCGGACCACGGCCAGGCCGCCGCGAAACTTGCCCGGCCCGCCGCTATCGGGCACCAGGCCATAGCGCTCGATCATCAGGGGCTGGTCGACCTCCAGCATCTCGGCAGGGGTGTTGGAATAATTGACGATGGTGCCCGTGGAGGCGTCCATGCCGTCCCGGTCCGGGCCGCCGCCCCAGGAACCGACCAAACCTTCCAGGTAGACAAAAGGCTTGCCGTCCTTGTAGTAGCCGCCGAAGCTGACCGTGGTGTCGGGCGCGTGCGGACCGCAGGCGGGCACCCGGTCCGGCGCCAGTTGCGCCAGGGCGCCAAATACCGCATCCGCTACACGGTCGGCGGTCAGGCCCCGGGCCGCCACCGGCGCGGGAGGAGAGGGATTCACGATGGAACGCTCCGGCGTCAGGATCTTGATGGGCCGGAAATAGCCGGCATTGTTGGGAATATTCAGATCAAAGACCGAGCGGATACAGGCCCAGGCGGCGGAGGCGGTAAAGCTGTGCACGGAATTGATGGCGCCCCGCACCTGGCCGGACGTGCCCTCGAAATCGATGCTCATCTCGTCGCCGGCCACGGTGATCTTGACCTGGATGGTGATGACGCCGGAATCGAAACCATCACCGTCGATGTAATCCGCGAAGCTGTAACTGCCGTCCGGCAGCTTGGCGATTTCGGCTCTCGTGCGCCGTTCCGTATAGTCCAGCAGGGCAACGCAATAGTCGATGAAACCCTGCTGGCCGTAACGTTCCGCCAGCTCGATCAGGCCCCGCTCGCCAATGCGGCAGGCGGCGATCTGGCTGTTGATATCGCCCAGCACGGTTTCGGGCATCCGCACGTTGCGCTCGATAATGCGGAACACCGTGTCGTCCCGTTCCCCCGCCTTGTACAGGCGAAGCGGCGGCAGGCGTAGGCCTTCCTGATAGATTTCCGTGGAATCGCAGGACATGGAACCGGGCACCCGGCCGCCCATGTCGATCTGATGCGCGATGCAGGACGAATAGCCGATCAAACCGCCATCCACGAACACCGGCATCACGGCGATAATGTCGGGCAGATGGGTACCGCCATCGTAAGGATCGTTCAGGGCAAAGATGTCGCCCGGCGCAATGTCATCGCCAAAATGGTTCAGGACAGCCTCAAGGGCGGAGGGCATGCTGCCCAGATGCAGGGGCAGACAGGTGCCCTGGGCGATGAATTCGCTGTTGGCGCCGAACAGCGCGGTGGAATAATCCAACGCCTCCTTGACGATGAATGAACGCGCCGTGCGCGCCACGGTCAAGGCCATGTCGTCTGCGATGGACGCCAACCGGTTCTTGATGACCTCCAGGGTAAAAGGATCGATTTCCGCCACGCCGCCAACTCCAAGACATTCTCCAGGTGTCAGAATGGCAATTTCACCGCGCGCCGTCGATGAAAAGCTTTACAATGTGAACCATGTTTCTTGCGCGGAGTGGACATGACGTACCGTATTGGCATCGACATTGGCGGAACCTTCACGGACGTGGTTTTTCTGGCCGATGACGGCACCACCCTGACCGCGAAACTATCGTCCACTCCGGATGATTACAGCCTGGCGATCGCCGATGGCGTCGGGCAGATCATGCAACTGCATGGTATCGACGGCGGGGAGGTGAGCGAAGTGCTGCATGGCACCACCATCGCCACCAATGCCATTCTGCAGCACCGGGGCGTGAAAACGGCGCTGATCACCACCGAGGGCTTTGCCGATGTCTTGGAGATCCGCCGTTTGCGCATGCTGGTTCTCTATGATCTGGCCTGGCGCAAACCGGAATCCCTGGTGGCGCGGGCCAACCGTTATGAAATTGCCGAGCGCATGGATCATCGTGGCGTGGCCGCGAAACCTCTGGACGAGGCGCAGGCCGCCCATGTGATCGACCGGCTATTGGCGAAGGGTGATATCGAAGCCATCGCGGTCTGCCTGCTGAACAGCTACGCCAACGGCGCCCACGAGGACCGCATTCTTGAACTGATCCGCGAGCGGGACGCCAACATACCCGTTTGCCTGTCCTCGCAAGTGCTGCCGGAAATCAAGGAGTACGAACGCACCTCCACCACGGTTGTCAACGCCTATATCCTGCCCGTGGTCAAAGGTTACCTCGACGCCCTGTCCAACCGGCTACGGGCTCTGAAGATCGCGGCGCCGATCATGGTCATGCAATCGAACGGCGGCGCCATGGGCGTGGCGGCGGCCAGTACCCTGCCCATCCATATCATCGAATCCGGACCCGCCGCTGGCGTTGTCGGCGCGGCGGAAGTGATCAAGCAGTTGGGCCACGACAATGCCTTGACCTTCGACATGGGCGGCACCACGGCCAAGGCGGCGATGATCGAAAATGGCGGCTACAACCGGGTTGGTGAACTGGACGTGGGCGCGGGCATCAATCTGGCGGGCCGGCTGCTAAAGGGCGGCGGCTATCACGTGCGCGTACCGGCCATCGATATCGCCGAAATCGGCGCGGGTGGCGGCAGCCTGCTGGCCCTGGACGGCGTTGGCGGCATCTCGGTCGGCCCGGAAAGCGCCGGCGCCGATCCCGGCCCGGTCTGCTATGGCCTGGGCAACGACATTCCCACGGTGACCGACGCCAATGTCCTGCTGGGGTACCTCAACCCTCGGCATCTGGTCGGTGGCGGCTTGAGCCTGGACAAGGAGAAGGCGGCGGCGGCCCTGCGGGAGAAGATGGCGGCACCCCTGGGGATGAGCATCGAAGCCGTGGCCCATGGCGCCCATACGGTCGCCGATGCCACCATGGCCCGGGCGCTAAGGGCCGTCTCCTCCGACAGGGGCCGGGACCCGCGGGATTTCGCCCTAATCGCCTTTGGCGGCAACGGCCGGTGCATGCGGCCTCGCTATGCGACAGCCTGGAAATCAAGCGCATCCTGATACCCCCCGTCGGCGGCGTTTTCAGTGCCCTGGGCCTGCTGTTCCCGGCGACGGAACATCACTATGTGCAGACCTTTCGCCGCTCCGTGGAAAGCTGCGATTTGGGCGAACTCGAAGCGGCATTCAAGGCCAAGGAAGCAGACGGACAGGCGGCATTGGCGGCGGAAGGTTATGGGCCAGAGAATGTCCGTTGCCAACGCTTCGTCGATCTGCGCTATCGCGGTGAAAATTCCGAATTGTCGGTGGCCTATCCCGATTGCAGTGATCTCCTGGCCGCGCTGCGCCAGGCGTTCGACGACGCGCACGAGAAGACCTATGGCTATCATTCGGCGGAAGAGAGCGTGGAGATTGTCAATCTGCGGCTGGTTGCCACGGGCGTCTCGGAAAGCGGCCGTGTTCCGAAGCAACTCTCGCTTGCCGACCAGCATTCCGTGGGATCGGGGCCAGGGGAGCGGGAGGCCTATTTCGGCCCGGACGCAGGCTGGCTTGCCACGCCGGTGCTGGGACGGGGCGACATTGACGGCAACGGCCGTGCCGGTCCGCTGATCGTCGAGGAATACGACTGTACCACGGTGGTACCGCCCGGTTGGCGGATCCATCGGGAGGATTGGGACGTGCTGGTCCTGACCACCAATCAGGACTGATTGAGGTAAATTCTCGGCAGCGTCCGGGCCAGACGGGGCAGGATCTCCATCAGGGGCAAATCCAGCCAGGTACCCACTTCGGTGCCGGTGATTTCACCTTCCCCCTGATGGCCCAACAGCACCACTTCATCGCCAACCGATGCCGCATCGACGCCGGAGACATCGATAACCGTATGTTCGATGCCACGCCGCCCGACGATGGCGGCGCGCCGGCCATGCAGCAGAACTTCCCCCAGGGGCGGGCGGTGTTTGAAGCCGTCGCCAAATCCGATGGGCAGAACCGCCAGACGGGTCGCATTTTCCAAGGGCTCGCCGCCGAGGAAACCGACACGGGCGCCGGCGGGAAATTCCTTGACCTGAATGATGGTGCTTTTCACGGCCGAGATAACGGGCTTGGTCGTAATCATGCCAGCCCAGTCGCCATCCAGCAGGTGAAACAACAGCCGGCCCGCATTGACCGCATCATAGTTCAGTTCCGGGTAGCCCAGCACCACGTTGGAGGAGGCAACCATGCGGTGCAGGTCATCGAAGCCCGCTGCCCGTCCCATCTCGTAGGCCCGCTCAAACTCGGCGATCTGGCGCTTGATCGACTCCGGATCGTCCGGGCCATTCAGGTGGGTGTAGATACCCGTGAGGCGCAGATTGTTGGAGGCCCTGACCGCGTCATAGGCGGCGGCCCAATCGCCTGGGTTCAGGCCAAGGCGGCCCAGCCCCGCCTCGATCTTGAACTGCACCTCCAACGGCTGGCCGAACGCGTCGAAGGCGGCCAGGCTTTCCATGTCATGCACGGTGGCGATAACATCCAGGGCCGCGACCGATCCTGCCGCACTGGGCGGGGTGGAGGCGTATAGCAGCATGGGTGCCTTGATACCGGCCTCCCGGACCGCCCTGGCATCGTCTGGGCTGCCCACCGCCAGGCTGTCGGCGCCGCCTTCGAGGACCGTCTTCGCCGCGACGGCGGCATCGCAGCCAAAGCCGTTGCTTTTCACCACGGCCATGATCGCCACGTCCGGGCCGACCCGTTCACGCAACTGACCGACATTGTACCGCAGTGCGGCCAAATCTATCTCGACCCAGGCGGAGCGCAACATCGTCATATCGTCATGCTCCTAGTCGGCCGGCGGCTCGAAGCCGTAGTGTTTGCGCAGATACGCGGCACTGAATTTACCGCCGCGATAATCCGCCGCCAAGGCGTCCTCCGACCGCTCCGCCGGATCGCCATAGCCGCCCGCGCCCGGCGTTTCGATGACAACGGCATCGTCCGGGCCGAATGGCACATGGTTCGGCTTATCGGGCAGGGTTTCATCATTATGGCTCGGTCCCTGGATGGAAAACCGTCCCGTTTCGCCGGGCTGGCCGCCGAAGATACCCCAAGGCCGGTGCGCGAAACGTTCGCCCATGCCGGAAAATACCGCCTCGTGGCCGATAGGGCGGACCACCCGGCGGATTCCCATGCCGCCGCGGTATTTGCCGGCGCCGCCTGAATCCTCGATCAGGCCATAGCTTTCCACCAACAGGGGATACTCCGCCTCGATCGCCTCCACCGGCAGGTTCGACGTGTTGGTGATATGGACCTGCACGCCGTCCTTGCCATCCTTGGTGAAGCGGCCGCCGAAGCCGCCGCCCAGAGTTTCCAGGTATAGATAGGTCCGGTCATGGCGCGGATCGTGGCCGAAGAATACCGCCGTGACGTTGGCGCCGTTGGCCGCACCCACCGCCTGCTCCGGCAGGGCCTGGGCCAGGGCCCCGATCAATACATCCACCACCCGTTGCGAGGTATTGGCGCGCCCCGCCACCGCCGCCGGATGCACCGCGTTGACCAGGGTTCCCAGGGGGGCGCTGATCTCCACCGACCGGATCAGGCCATGATTGTTGGGCAGGTCCGGGTCCAGCATCGCCTTCAGGACATAGTACACAGCCGATTGAGCCGCGTTGAAGGTCATGTTGAAATTGCCCTTCATCTGCGCGCCCGTGCCGGCGAAGTCGAAGGCGATGTTCTCGCCGCTGACATCGACACGTACGGAAATGGGGATATCCACGGTGCCCATGCCGTCGTTGTCCAGCAGATCGGTGAATTCATAGCTGCCGTCGGGCACATCGCGGATGCTGTCGCGCAGGCGCGCCTCGGTCCGGTCCATGATGGCCGCGAAGGCATCCGCCAGCATCGCCGGCTCGTAGCGTTGCGCCATCTCGCCCAAGCGGCGGGCGCCCAGGCGGCAGGCGGCGACCTGGGCGAAATAGTCGCCTCGGCGCTCGTTCGGCACCCGCACGTTCAAGAGCAGCAGATCGAAGATGTCCTGGACCAGCTCGCCGCCCCTGAACAGGCGTACCAGGGGGATGCGCAGCCCCTCCTGATAAATCTCCGACATGCCGCCGGCCATGCTGCCCGGTGTCATGCCGCCGATATCGGCATGATGGGCGATATTGCAGACAAATCCCAGCAGCTTGCCATCGACGAAGGCGGGCATGGCCAGATTGACGTCCGGCAGATGGGTGCCGCCCGCCACGTAGGGGTCGTTGGCGACGAAAATGTCACCCTCCACCATGTCCTCTTCGCCGTATTTCTCCATCAACTGTTCCATCATACCCAGCATGGAGGCGAGATGGATGGGCAGGGAGTTTTCCGACTGCACGACCAGACGGCCCTTGGCATCGGTCAGGGCAATGGAATGATCCCTGCGTTCCTTGATGTTGGTGGAATAGGCCGCCTTGGTCAGGGCAATATAGGCCTCGTCCGTGATGGAGCGCAGGCTGTTGCGCAGAATTTCCAAGGTAATGGGGTCAAGCGCGTCAGTCATTCGCCAACTCTACAATCAGATTGCCCGTGTCATCCACATGGCATTTATCGCCAGGGCCAAGCACCGTCGTCGCATCCAACTGCTCGATCACCGCCGGTCCCGCCAAGGCCTGGCCCGGGGCCAGTTTGGCGCGGTCATATATGGGCGTGTCCAGCGGTGCCTCGCCATCAAACCAGACGGGCCGTTCATATTCCGCCACGGCGGCGCCCGCGCCTGCCGACCCTGGCGCCGCGCCATCGCCGGGCCTGGCCAAATGGCCCACGGCGGTGACACGCAGGTTCACCACCTCCACCGGGTCGTCGGGATTGTGATAGCCGTAGTTGCGTTCGTGGGCGGCGAAGAATTTTTCCGCCAATACGGCCAGATCGGGCTGTTGCGCCTCGCCGTTATCCAGGTCCACCTGCAGCTCGTAATTCTGGCCGATGTAGCGCATGTCCAGGCTGTACATGGTCTGGCGGTCATCGACACCGATTTCCGTCCTGTCGAACCAGGTCTCGGCCCGTTGCCGCAGGTCGGTCAGGTTGGCCGCAATATCCGCCATGGTTTCGGGAACCAGCGGGGTCACCCGGCTAATGACGAAACCTTCCCGCAGGTCGGAAACAACCAGACCCCGGGCACAGAGAATGCCCGGCGCGGCGGGTATCAACATGCGGCTGATCCCTAAGGCGCGGGCCACGTCCACCGCATGCAGCGGACCGGCGCCGCCGAACGGTAGAAGCACGAAATCACGGGGGTCATGGCCGCGCTCAACCGAAATGGTGCGGATGGCACGTACCATGTTGGCGGCTACGATGCCCAGGACACCATGGGCCGTACGCTCGATGCTCATGCCAAGGCGTTCCGCCGCCGGCGCCAGGGAGGCGCGGCCCGCCGCCACATCCAGGGCCATGCCGCCGCCCAGAAGGCCCCTTGGCGAGAGCCGGCCCAGAACCAGATTGGCATCCGATACGGTAGGTTCCGTGCCGCCCTGTCCGTAACAGGCGGGTCCCGGCACGGCACCGGCGCTTTGCGGGCCCACCTTCATCAGGCCGTCCCGTTCGAACCAGGCGATGGAGCCGCCGCCGGCACCCACGGCATTGACGTCCACGCTGGCCAGACGTACCGGGTAGCCTTCGATCCAGCGGTCATAGGCGACGTCCGCCTCAAAGTCGCGGATCAGGCAGACATCGGCGGAGGTACCGCCCATATCAAGGGTTATGACATTGGCCAGATCCGCGGCTCGGGCCGCATCGATGGCCCCGACGACGCCCGCAGCTGGTCCCGAAAGGGCTGTTCGGATGGGCAATTGCCGGGCCCGTTCCGGCGTCATCAGGCCGCCGGCGGATTGATTGATACCCAGGTTGGCATTCGGCATCAGCTTGGTCAGTTCATCCTCGAATTCGCCAAGGTAGCTGCCCATGATGGGTTGCAGATAGCTGTTCAACACCGTCGTCGACAGCCTTTCGTACTCCCGGAATTCCGGCTGTACCTCGGACGAGATGGAGATCCGCAAATCCGGCAGGGCCGCTTGCAGGGCCTGGCGCAATTGCCGTTCGTGATCGGGATTGATAAAGCCGAAGATCAGACAGATGGCCAGGCAATCGGCGCCGCTGTCCCGCACCTGATCAACCGCCCGGTCGATGGCGCCCTGATCCAGCGGGCGATGGACCGAGCCATCGTAGAGGATACGCTCCGCCGCTTCGAAGCGCCGCTCCCTAGGCACCAGGGGCGTGGGGTGGTCTTGTTGGAAGCTGAACATATGCGGGCGGATCTGCCGGCCGATTTCCAGCAGATCGCGGAAACCTTCGGTTACCAGCAGGGCCACCTTGCCGCCGCGCCGCTGGATCAGGGCGTTGGTGGCCACCGTTGTACCGTGCGATAGGCGGCCGACCCGCGCCAGGTCCAACTCGCCGCTGGCAAGTTCGTTGATCCCGTTCAGGACGGCGCGCGCCGGATTGTCGGGAGTCGAAGGTGTTTTATGCAGGCGCAACTCGCCGCTTTCATCGTCGTAGACGTGAAAGTCCGTAAAGGTACCGCCGACATCGACCCCGATGATCCAAGACATGGTCCGGCCCGCCTATGGCTGAAACAATATTCTAATGATAGACCAAGTTCGGCAGCCAGGTCGCCAGGTTCGGCCAGGTGATCAGGATCACGATCATGGCCAGCATGGCGATCACGAACGGTATGGCGCCGATGGCGACATCGTTGAATTTACCGCCCCGTGTCCGAATGCCCTGCACGACGTATAGATTGACGCCGATGGGCGGGGTTATCAAGGCTGCCTCCATGAGCACGGTAATGAGGATGCCAAACCAGACGTCGGAGAATTCCGGCACGCCCAATTTCATCACGATAGGAAAGACGATGGGAATGGTGGTCAACATCATGGACAGGGTTTCCATGAACATGCCCAGCAGCAGATAGAAGACCACGATCAAATAGATCGTCTGCACCGGCGATAGCCCCATCGCGGCGATGAACTCCAACATCGCCTGGGTGATGCCCATGAAGCCAAGAACAAAATTCAGGAAGATCGCCGCGAACACGATCAGCATGATCATGGCGGTGGTACGCATGGTGCCTTCGAAGGCGTCACGCAGCATTCGAAAACTCAAGGTCTTGAACGACGCGGCAATTATCAACGCCACCATGACGCCAATGGAGGCCGCCTCCGTCGGCGTGGCGATGCCGCCATAAATGGAACCGACCACGGCGATGAACAAGACGATGGGCGGCAGCAGATGAGGCAGGGCTCTAATCCGATCGCCCCAATTGGTCTCGATCCGGGCACCGCCCCATGAGGGCCGGTATAGACAGGCCCCGATGATCGACAGCATGAACAATGCGGACAGACAAAGCCCTGGGAAAATGCCCGCCAGGTAAAGTTCCGGTACCGAGGTATCGGTCAGCAGCCCATAGATAATCAGGTTGATCGACGGCGGCACCAGAATACCCAGGGTGCCGCCGGCCGCCAGAGAGCCGAGAAACAGTCGTTCGTTGTAATTTCGTTGCTCGATTTCCGGATAGGCCACGGTGCCCACCGTCGCCGCCGTCGCGACGGAGGAACCGGAGGAGGCGGCGAAAATAGCACAGGAGCCGATGTTGGCATGCATCAAACCGCCGGGCAGCCAGGACAGCCACTGGATCACGGCACCATACATGCGCCGGGCAATACCCGCACGCAACATGATCTCTCCCAACAGGATGAACATGGGCACGGCGACAAGGATGAACTCCTTGCTTTTTTCCCAGTAGATTTCCGCCAGGGCCGCCGTCAGTCTGCCGTCCATGGCGATTTCGTCCAGGACAAAGCTTAATATTCCCAGCACCGCGGCGACAGGTACGGCCGACAGAACGAGTACGAGTAGTCCAATAAGAATACCAAAGGCCATGTTACTATTTCGTCCTGTCCAGAGTTTCACCTGTGGCCAAGACGACGTCCTGACCGTGGGTTTCTTCCTCGATCACATCAGCGATGCTCGGAACGCCGGCGATTTTTCCGACCAGTTCCCAGTTGCGTTGCAACAGAGCGACAAGGGTATAGAGCGTGACGAAGATCAAGGTGACCAGGAACAAGACCAGGCCCACGAACCAGAAAAGCTGCGGTATCCATTGCGGCGTGGCCAGCGTGGTGATTGATACGGAATTATTTTCATAGGAATCGAAAAAGGAAATCCCTGCGTAATAGGTCATGATCGACATGTAGTAGAGCAGCAGAATGCAGCCCACTACGTCGAGACAGGCCGAAACCGGCCTTGGCAATAAGCTGTAAAGCGCATCGATCCGTACGTTGGAGCGATGCAAAAGGCAAAACGAATAGGCCCAGGTCGTGGTGGCGGAAAATACATAGCCCGAATATTCGTCCGAACCGCTCATGGTCCAGCCGACAAATTTGCGGAACAGCACGTCAACAGTGACCATGAAGGCAGCGGCCATCAATGCGGCGCCGCCAACCCAAACGGCCAGACGCGAGATGTGCTCCAGTCGGGCATGGATACTAGCAAGCATTATTTACTTCCTTGGTCTGTATTGGGAGAAGACCCGAGGATTACGAAATTGGCGCCGCGTCATTGCATACGCGGCGCCAACCCGTACGTCTATTTCCGGAAGCTACATGGACGCTTTCATGCCGGAAATTTTTCCGATAGTCGCATTCCATTCGTCGATGCACTTCTGGTTGCCGCAACGTTTTGCCCAACGTTTCAGGACAAAGTTCTCCACGACACCTTTCAGAATATCCTTATCAGCCGCCGTTGGCTCGATCGGGATCATGCCGCCGGTTGGGCCGTCACAAGGACCGGATGCGTTGCAATTCATGCCCCGCAGGTCGTTTTTCGCCGTGGCCGCCCACATTTCGTCTTCCAGCTTCGGCAATTCCCTGTTGAACAATGCCTGGGTATCGGCATCCAGGCTGTTCCAAAGTTTCAGGTTCATGGCCAGGAAAGAGGAGGCATAGCCCAGGCGGATACGGATATTATGGGTCACCACCTGATACCATTTGGCGTTATAGGCCGGCAGGGTGCCGGTCAGGCCGCAGTCAGCCACGCCTTTTTGCAGCGCGGGGACGACTTCGGCAAAGGCGATGGTCACGGCGGAACCGCCGACGCCTTCAATGAAATCACCCAAGGTGGTCGAGTAGGTGCGGATTTTCTTGCCCTTCAACTGATGCAGGCCAAATTTCTTGATGCTTTTGTCACCAAGGTTGCACCACAGTTGTTGGCTGGGCCAGGCATAGATCATCAGCAGCTTGGCGCCGTATTTCTCCTCGAACTCCCGCGCGATAATATGGCGATAGGCTTCGTTCGCCTTGCGGTAGGTGTCCAGATCCTGAATAACGCCGGACAGATCGGCGCCTTCGATGGCGGGGCTGTCCTGGGCCACATAGGTGGTTACGCCATGCACGGCATCATACACGCCCAATTTCAGCAGGCGCATGACCTCAAAGCCGGACAGTCCCAGTTCCGTCAGCGATTTCGCGTTGGATGTCAATTTGCCGCCCGAGAGTTTCGGCAGACGGTCTTTCCAGAACGGACCTTCACGCTCTTTCCAATGATCCAGGAAACCCCAGGTGCCGACCACCTTGAATTCCCGCGATTTCATTTCGGCCGATGCCGGCGCGGCAACGAAACCAAGGGCCAGGGCCCCCGCGATCGCACCCGCCACCAAAGGCCTGAATATTCCAAATTTTTTCATTTTAGCCTCCCATTTCATTTTGATGATGGCAAAGCGTAGTCGACAGTGGCGGTCAAGGCAACCTGCACGTTAACGGCCAAGCACAACCAACTCTCCCGGGTTCACAAGCATAACATTGGAGAAACGGCATGACGGAGGGCATCCCCGGTGTCAGTGGAAAGGTGGCGTCAGTCACTGGAGACGCCTATGGGATTGGCGCGGAAACTGGCCGCCCGCTGGCCGCCATGACGACGGCATGACGGCAACCGGCTAGCGGCTTTGCTTATGCGCCGGTTTCGTCCCGAAAATACTCATTATAGGCGAACAGGCCCGGCATGCCGCCGGTATGCAGGAAGACGATGGTCTCGGTCTCTGAAAACCGTCCCTGGCGCACCAAATCGATCAGACCAGCCATGGCCTTGCCGGTGTAAACGGGATCCAGGATCAGGCCTTCCAACCGCGCCGCCATGCGGACCGCGGAACGCATCTGTTCGGTCGGCATGCCGTAGGCGCTGCCCGCATAGCCGGATATGACCTGTAACGCGTCCCTAGGCGGACGTTTGGCCTGTGCCAATGCCTGGGAGGTATCGCGGGCGATTGTCCGCACCTTGCCGGCGATTTCATCGGCCGCCGCGGTGATATCGATACCGAGGACCTGGATTTGGCTGTCCGCGCCATGCAGACCGGCAATAAGGCCGGCCTGGGTACCACCGCTGCCCGTTGCATGGATCAGATAATCGATTGTTTCCCCCGCCGCCCTGGCCTGTTCCTCCAACTCCACCGCACATGCGGCGTAGCCCATGGCGCCGATCGCGTTGGAGCCGCCGCTGGGGATGACGTAGGGGGAGCGGCCGTTGGTCCGCAGCGCCCTGGCGATGCGCCGCAAGGCGCCATCCCGGTCGGTTCCTTCGGGCAGCAAATGCACCTGCGCGCCCAGCAGGTGATCCAACTGTACGTTGCCGGAGACTTCATAGGCCGGATCGTCCCATGGCACCGCGCGGGCCAATACCAAATGGCAGGACAGGCCGACACGGGCCGCGGCGGCGGCGGTCTGGCGCACATGGTTGGACTGCACCCCACCGATGGTAACGATGGTATCGGCACCCTGGGCCTGTGCCTCGGCTATCAGGAATTCGAGCTTGCGGGTCTTGTTGCCACCCAATGCCAAGCCGGTGCAATCATCCCGCTTTACCAGAATGCGCGGCCCGCCAAGTTCCTCGCTCAACCGCGGCAAATACTCCAAGGGCGTGGGCAGATGCGCCAAGGGGATGCGTGGAATTTGCGAAAGCGCCATGAGATGGCCTCGTCGGCATGAACTCAAACGGATAGATCGAATTTGGCTGGCACTAATAGTAGATGAGACTTGCATTGGCGGCAATCACTACTACCGAATCCCGGGACCGGCGTTGATACCCCCGGCAACTGGCCATAGTGCCGAACTAGAGCGCATTCCGAACCATCGGGCCGGCAGATGACATCAATAATCCGGCCTGATGCCGTTAAATAATCCACATGCCAGCGCAGGGCTTTGTCCCGGCGCAGGTGGCGGCCGACCCGCGCCGCCAGGCCGCCCGGCCCGCGGGCGCTGCCACAATAGACGTAACATCCCGGATCAAGGACAGGATGGCGCAAACGTTCAACGGACAGGTTCAGTCGTCGCGGCAGCCTGATCAGCAGGGCGTAAGCGCCGGGGCCATTCGGTAGATCGAAGCTTGCGGTCATCACGGTCCGGCACCTGTCCCGGCGGAACTATTTCGTCCCTTCCACCGCGTCCATGAGAATATCCAGCACAATACCAGTCGCTTTCTGAACCAGAACCACGTTGTTGTCGACGATAACCCGTTTTGTTCCGCGCGGCGCGGCCGGCAGGATATCCAGCAAACCAGGGGGCAAGTCCCGCTTCGCCAGCCCCGGCGGCAGGTGCTTGCGCTTCGCTAGGCCTGGCGGCAGGCTGTCCCGTTTCGCCAGACCCGGGGGCACGCCGCCGCGTTTGCCCTTTTTTCCATGCTTGTTGTTGCCGCGTTTCTTGCCATGGCTTTTTTCGCGGGAGCCGTAATATTCCCGGATCAGCCGCTTCTCCACTTCCTTGAAGACGACGTCGGACATATCCACCTGCCCGGCCTGGCCGGGAATGGCGAAGATGCATAGCAGCGCAAGGCAAAGGCCCGCGGCCGATATTTGCAGATAGGGTTTCACGATGGCACTCCAATGGACATCAATGGTCATGACCTTGTACTGCCAGAAATCTAGCGCAAAACCGTCCAAAAAACCGTGATCATCGTCACCACGTGTGCCGTCGGGAATCAGCCATGATGCCAGCGCAGGGCGTAGGCCTCCCCTGCCCGGTCCACATGGCAGCAATGGGGCGTGCCGAAATGGGCCGGCATCAACAAGGCGCCACGATCGGCGCAATAGTCCAGGACCCGGCGCCTGGAAACCCGGGCCTCGTCGGGCAGAATACAAAAGCGGCTGTTCCAATGGGGATAATAGACCTGCAGCGGGTGATGCAGCATGTCTCCGGTGAAGATCGCGGCATCCGGGCCCGATTCCAACTTCAGGGTCACATGGCCCGGCGTATGGCCGGGCGCCGGTTCCAGCAACAGGCCATCGGCCAGAACACGGTCACCATCGGTCATTTCCGCCAAGCCGTGTTCAACAATGGGCAGGACGGAATCGGCGAAGCTGGCCGCGTCCATATCCCCGGATCGATCCTTGTAATGTTCATAGTCGGCACGGGAAAAGATGTATTTGGCGTTCGGGAACGTCGGCACCCAGCGGCCGTCCCGCAGGCGCGTGTTCCAGCCAACATGGTCCACATGCAGATGGGTGCACATCACCATATCGATATCCTCGGGCTGAAAACCGGCCTGTTCCAACCGTTGTAGATAAGGGCCCTGGCTGTG
Source organism: Alphaproteobacteria bacterium (assembly GCA_030747035.1). Taxonomy (GTDB): domain Bacteria; phylum Pseudomonadota; class Alphaproteobacteria. The sequence goes on from JASLLM010000033.1 coordinate 15,469, forward strand.
ATGCCAGCGTTCCATGGGCATACGGTCCTTGTCATTGCCCACGCAGGTATCGATCAGCACATTCAGACCTTTCAACTGCACGACCCAGGAATGCATGGCCAACAATGCCGTCATCTTCTCGGGATTAACATAGTTGGGCACCAACCAATCCTGGTGCACCTCGAACACCGCGTCGTCCCAATCGGGGAACAGGGTGGTGAGACGAAACGCCGGGCCCGCCGCCTCCTCGACCCTGGTGACCCTGGCCGCTCCGATGTCCTGATGGCTAATGGCTTTGCTCATTCGACTGCCTCCGGCTTTTTCTTTTGATAAGGGCCCAGCAACCGATAGACGCCGTCCGCGGTCAACAGGGTTCGCTTGCCGTGGAATACGCGGCTGCGCAGAAAGGTGAAATCTTCGTCCATGCGGGTGATCTCGGCGGTACCTTCAATCCAGGCATCAAGTGGCGCGGGCGCCAGATATTCAACATTCATGGCGACCGTTGTCGTATAGCGCCTGGATACACCCGACGAGGCACGCCCCATGATGTCATCACCAAAGGCGAACAGAACGCCGCCGTGGACGATCTTATTGCTGTTGTCGTGCAGGGGCCGGGCCTGAAAACCGTTGAGAAAGCCGCCGTCGCCCAGGCGGCGGTAGTAGGTCGGGCCGCACACTTCGGCAAAGGCACCTTGATCGGGATAGGGCAGAAAGCCCTCGGGCGGCGGCACCTTGACGTCATCAGGCGGCGGGCCGGATGGCTTTGGGGCGGCGGCTCTTTTAGGTTTGCCGGATTTCTTGATTTCGAATGGCTCAAACAACTTGTAACTGCCGTCCGCGGTCATCAAGGTCTGTTCGCCGGCAAATACGCGCAGTCGCAGGAACACAATGGTCCGCGTGATCCGCAGCAGTTCCACCTCCGCCTCGATCAGGGCGTCCAATGGCGCGGCAGCAAGATATTCAACCTTGAATTTGATGGTGGCGCAGTTCCGCTTGGTGGCAACAGCCACGGAATGGCCGGTGATATGATCGGCGAAGCTGTACAGGGCACCGCCGTGGGTCACGCCGTTTGGATTGGCGTGCATGGCACGGGTGCGAAAGGCATATCGGAAGCCGCCGGCCGGATTCCGCCGGAAATAGATTGGTCCTATACAGTCGCCGTAGGGGCCGCTTCGGGTGAAGGGGTGATAACCCTCGGGGGTGCCGCCGGGCGCTTCAAGCTCAATTTGCTGCGTCATGGATCTGTCATAGCACGCCACGCGGCCAGGTGTTACCGCCGTCCCGCCCAAGGTCACATTGAGTTATGAATCATTGTCAATAGACAATACAATTGCTTATTGACAATTTTTTATGATTCCATGATGCTCAAAATAAATGCCTCAACTCAGGTCTATTTGATGCCCAAGCTGACAGAGTATACCTCCTTCGCCGATGCCCAACGCTTCTGCTCCAAGGAAGCCATGTGGGAACTGTTTAACGGTGACCGTGCTGCCATAAATATCGCGCACGAGTGTCTGGAACGTCACCCCCGCGATCGGGTGGCGGTACGGGTTGCCTTGGCGGCGGGTGGTTCGGAAAGCTACAGCTTTGGCGAGTTGTCCGATTGGTCGGGCCGCTACGCCAATTTCCTCCGCGCCAAGGGCATCGCGCCGGGCGAGCGGGTGGCCCTGATGGTGGAGCCGTCATTGCCCTTTTACATCGCCCTGTATGGCGCCATGAAAGCGGGCTGCGTGGCGGTGCCTTTGTTCACTTTGTTTGGCCCGGACGGGTTGCGCCTCCGCGTCGACGACTGCCAGCCGAAGCTGTTGTTGCTGGCGCCGGAAAAGGCGGATCTGGCGGCAGATGCCGGCTGCGAGACCTTGATCGCGGATGACGATTTCATGGCCATGCTGGAGAACCATGAAATTCCCTTTGAGCTGACGACCAATGGCCGGGATATGGCCATGTATCAATACACCTCCGGCACTACGCGGGAATTGCCCGACGCAGTCAAACACCGCCATCAATCCATCGTGACGGTGATGCTGGCCGCCCTGTACGGCACCGGCACCCGGCCCGGCGATCTTTTCATGTGCCCATCGTCCACGGCCTGGGGACATGGCCTGTGGCACGGCACCCTCTCGCCCCACGCTCTTGGCGTCACAACGGCCAGTTACGCCGGCAAGTTCGATCCCGAGCGTCTGATGGCGGCCCTGGAAGAGTTCGAGATTACCAATCTGTCAGCGGCGGCGACCCACTACCGCATGATGAAGAATGCCGGCACCGCCGGCCGGTACAAATTCAACCTGGAGAAGCTGAGCTTCACCGGTGAGCCCATGGATACGGACACGGCGGAATGGGCCAAGGCAACCTTCGGCCAGTATCCGGGCAGCTTTTACGGCACCACGGAAGTCGGCGTGCTGCTGGGCAGTTATCCCGGTGCCGAGGATCTGCCGGTCAAGCTGGGCGCCCTGGGCATGCCCATGCCGGGGCAGGAAGTCGCCATTCTGGACCCGGACGGCAAGCCCTGCGCGCCGGACGAGGTCGGCGAGATCATGGTTATGCGCCCGGATGGCTGGTTCCCCACCAAGGACAGGGGCCATGTTGATGCGGAGGGTTACTTCTTTCATGGCGGCCGGGCTGATGACGTGATCATTTCCGCCGGCTGGACCATGTCCGCCATGGAGATCGAAGATACCTTGCTGAAGCACGACGATGTGCTGGAAGCCGCCGCAATTGGCGTCCCCGATGAGGTCCGCGGCCTGGTGGTCAAGACCTTCATCGTGTCCGACCGGGCCGCTGACGATGGGTTCGTGGCGGAACTGCAAAAATTCGCGCAAGAAAATCTAAGCCGCCACGAATATCCCCGCATCGTTGAATTCGCCGGCGAATTGCCGAAGACACCGGCGGGCAAGGTAAATCGCAAGATATTGCGGGACCGCGAAGCGGCCGCAAGAGGAGAGTAGATCATGAATGACGAGAGTGCGGGACGGTTCCCGAAAATCACCGAACGCGGCCTGGAAGAGCTGCAAAAGCGTATCGATGTCAAGATCGAGAACATGCCGGAACCATGGTGCTACGAAGCCACGCGGGACAACATCCGCCACTACGCCAACGGCATCGGTGACGATAATCCGTTGTGGTGCGATCCCGACTACGCCGCCAAGACCCAGTATGGCGGCCTGATCGCCCTGCCCAGCTTCCTGTTTGCCACCAACCGGATCATCTCCGGCTATGTGGGCGGGCTGCCGGGCATCCACGCTATGTGGGCCGGCGCCGATTGGACCTGGCACAAACCGATCCGCCGCAACGACGAGATCAACTGCGAGGCCTGGCTGAAGGAGTTGATCCCCCATGACACGCAGTTTTCCGGCCGCGCCATTCAGCAGGTCTATCACGTGGAATTCTACAACCAGGACGGCGACAACATCTCCAGCGCCAACAGCTGGTGCTTCCGCACCGAGCGGGACAAGGCACGGGAAGACGGCACCAAATACGAGGCCGCCAAGAAAGGCCAGTTGACCTACAGCGACGACGAATTGGTGGATATCTACCGCCATTATGCCAAGGAAGAGATCCGCGGCGCCGAAACACGCTATTACGAAGACGTAACGGTCGGTGAAAAACTACCGACAATGCTGAAGGGCCCCATGACGGTCACCGGCTTCATCTGTTACGCCCAGGGCTGGGGCGGCCTCTATATCCGGGCCAACAAACTGGCCTGGCAGCAGATCCATAAACATCCCGGTCTGGGCATCACCAACCGCTTCAACATTCCCGACTGTCCCGAGCGGGTGCATTGGGAGAACGACTTCGCCACGGAAGTCGGCGCGCCCGGCGCCTATGACTATGGCCCTGAACGCAATTCATGGCTGACCCATCACCTGACCAACTGGATGGGCGACGACGGCTTCCTGGCGCACCACAACTGCCGCATCCGGCGCCACAACCCAGAGGGCGACGTGCTCTACATCAACGGCGAGGTCAGCAACAAATTCGTTGACGATCAGGGCCGCCACTGTGTCGAGATCAGCCAAAAAGCGCATCAGCAGGACGACGCGCTATCGATCCAGGGCACCGGCACCGTGGTGTTGCGGTCACGGGGTTAATTTTCGGCGGCTACCAGACCCGCTCCACACCGTAACGATCCAGCGCCGGGTCCCGGCTGAGCAGGCGCGCGCCCTCGGCCATGGCCTGAACCACCAGCATCCGGTCGAACGGGTCGCGGTGTGCGCCATCGTGCGGTAACAGCGCGTATGCATCACAATGGGCCGGCTTGATCGGCAGATATTCAAAGCCGCTTCGCTCAACGGCCAGATTGACATCTCCCGGTGGGGCCAATCTACCCAACCCCTGCTTTACGGCGATCTCCCAGGCGCTGACAATACTGACCAGGACTTCATTGTCGGGGTTCATGACTAGTTCGTGACCGTTATCTGTAAGCCGTTTTTGGTCGAACAGCGCCCAAATCAGTGTGTGAGTGTCCAGCAAGATTCTCATTTAATGACCCAGTCGGGCCAAATCTCTTCAAGGGGAATTTTCTCATCCCAACCTGGCGGCTGATCTTTTAGAGCATGGGACCAGATGCCCAAGACGCGCTTGGGCTTCTTCACTTCTACAAGTTTGAGCTCCACGATCGGTTTGCCATCGCGGGCGACAACAACCGTCTCGCCCGCCTCGGCCCGGCGGACCAGCTCGGACAGCCGGCTCTTGGCCTCGTGCATGTTGACTTTGAGCATGAAAAACCCGTTTTTGATATGGTTAGCTAAGCTTAGCTAGACTAACCCTATGCACATATTATGTCAAGCAGAGCCCAGCAATGCGGCGCGAAAGCGGTCCTTCAAGGTAACGCCGTCCTTGGGCGGCATGACGCCGATGGGATTGCCCTCGGCCTTGATCTTGATGGACCAAAAACCGGGGCCCTCGGCGTTGCGAATGGCTGGCAGGGCGGCCTTGAACTCATTGTCGGAGCTGACGCTAGCCGCACTTTCGAACCCGGCGGCCAGGGCCATGGCCGGCAGATCGACGCTGCCGGCGGTATGAGTCAGCTGCATGCCGGTTTCGCCGTAGCGTTCGTTGTCGCAAACCACCACGGCCAGATTATCGGGCCGTTGCGCACCGATGGTCGTCATTGCGCCCAGGCCCATCAGCATCTCACCATCGCCGGTGATCACCAGCACCCGGCGTTCCGGCTGCGCCATGGCCAGGCCAAGACCCATGGCCGCCGCCCCGCCCATGGCGCCCTACAAGGGAAAGTTCAGGGGATGGTCGCCGGCGGCGGTACAATCCCAAACCGGCGCGCCCAGGCCGGCGACCACCAGCATGTCGCCACGCTCGGCCAACAACTCCGCCACGACCTCGCGCCGGCGCAGGGGATAATCCGCCGCGCGGTTGCGATCCAGCGTTCCATTCATTGTCTCGCTCATGCCCTACTTCCCAAAACTCTTGGCGCCGATAACATTCTGCCCGATCAGAACCGCCGCCTGGGCCGGACCTTCAAACGCCATGCGCGCCGCGGCGGCCATGGTTTCGCCCATCCTGGCAGGGTCATCGACAGGAAAGACCAGGCTGTCGGCGGCCTCCAGAACTTTTGGCGTCATTTGCCCCATGGGCACCTGCCAGGGATTGAATTCGCCCCATTGGCCCCGCATGGTAACCAGCATCAGCAAGGGAAAGCGGCAGATCCGGGCCAGCGACAGCATATTGATGCAGTTGCCCACGCCGGACGACTGCATCAGCAGAACCCCGCGCTGATCGCCCAGCCAGGCCCCGGCCAAAACGGCAATGCCCTCTTCCTCGGTGGTCAGGGGCACCAGGCGCATCTCTTCGGCGGCATCACAACGATGGATCAATTCCGAATGTCCGGCGTCTGGCACATAGGCAACCTGGCGCACCTGCCATTGCCGTACGACCGCGAAATTGGCCTCGGTCCAATCCGGCACCGACGGATCAGCGGTTGCGTTATCTACGTTCATGTTCACAAATCCTCCGCGCGGCAATGTAGCCGCTGGCCCATCTATTCGACAAGCAGACAGCGTTCGGCCAACTGGTGCAGTGCCGCATCCAGAAGCGTTTCCGGGTCATCATTGGCGACCAGGGTATTTTCGTCGCTATCGAAAGCGGCAATGGCGGCCATCAATGCGGCACGTTCCGTTTGCCCATCCAAGAACGGCAGCAGTTGGCGGGTAAAAGGGTCCGTGATGGTGACGTTACGGTGCCGCAGGTCTGTGACGAAATCGCCCTGCCGCATCTGCCAGCGGGCCAGGGCGGTCGCCATCGGCCGTGGTCCCGGCGTGGTCGTGTAGACGGCCGGGCGGGGCAACAGGTCAAGCCAGTTGCGGGGATACAGATCGATCACCAACTGCGCCACGATCGCCCCATCACCGGTCTTGGCCGCCAACTCCTCGATCGCCATGAAATCCGGCCAGGCCAGGGCCAGATGGTTCAGGGCGGCGATGGCGTTGGGCGCGGTCATGCCGAAGCGGCCGCCGTCGGGGGTGGCGAAGAAGGCTTCGCCTGGGGCGCCATTCTGATCCGGCCCCAGGGGCCGCACGGGAGATGCCAAATACAGCCCTGCCAGCCAGTCGGGGGCAATCTGGCGGCGGACCGGCAAACCCGCTGGACACAACAAGGTCTGCCGGAAGCTGCGGTTCAAAAGAAAATCAATGTGCTGTTCCCGCACAATGGGGTCATCAATGGCGGCCAGTTGCCGCCGCGCTTCCGGCGAGAAATTCTCCTCGCGCGAAGCCGCGACATTGCCTTCGGAGATGAACTGCAATCCGGCCTCCGCCGCCTGGGCCAGGAACCCGTCCACATAGACGGGATGGTTTTCCACCTCAAGCAGGTCGTGCAACAGGAAGGAGTCTTCCATGTCGTCGACCCGCGCCTTTTCCTCCGCCAGCAAATTGGCGTAGGCATCATCGCTTTGGGCGTAGGCCGGGATCAGATCATCCAACGCCGCGCGCGCGCTGGCCACCCGTTCCTCCGGGCCTGCCGCCCCGGCGCCAGCCCGCAGCATCAGGTCCCGCACCAGGCCGCGTCCATGCCAGCCAGGATAGGTGTTGTAACTGACATAGACGATGCCATCGTCGGTCAACAGTTGCCGGCATAGTGGCAACAGGGCCGCCTGCACCCCCGGCGGCACCCAGGAAAAAAGGCCATGCAGCACGATATAGTCGAACGGCCGGCCCAAGCCGTCCGCCAGCAACGACAACGCATCGCCAGCCAGGAATTCCACGTTTTCCAGGCTGCCTGCCCGGGCTGCCTCTTGCGCCATATGGATCTGCCGTTCCGACAGGTCGACGCCGACGAATTCCCCCTCGGGCAATGATGCGGCCATGGGCAGCAGATTGCCGCCGGTGCCGCAGCCCAATTCCAGCACCCTGGCAGCCCCGACCGCACGCGGCGCCAGGCCGTGCAGACGGCCAACCACGTACAAATGATCCGGATGAGACAGCGGTACCGGCCGGCTGGGATAGGGCATGGCCTGGTAGCTGCCATGCAGGGAGGTCGTGTTCATGATTTCTTGCTTGTATCCCGGTTCAAATCTGATCCCGTTTGTAGGTAACCTTCCGGACCAACTGTCCGGCATCGAAATGCAGCAAATCCAGGCCGCGCAGCGTCCCTTCCTTGCCCTCGCCCTCGCCAATATGCATATGCAACAGCCAGCTATCCATCACCTTGCCGGTACCGGATTCCGCGCCGGCATCGATGAAACGGTCTTCGCCATCAAAACGAATTCTGCCAATGGTGCCGTCCATGACGGGCGTAAACGCGGCCCTTATCGCCGCCTTGCCCTCGTGTCTGTGGCCGTAGGCATCGTCGTAGATCGCGCCCTCGGCAAAGAACGACATGACATCATCCAGGTCCTGCCGGTTGAATGCATCGACAAACCGTTCGGTCAATTCAACCAGTTCAGCGCGCTGGTCCTGGTTCATTTTTGGCCTCCTCTCGTAAGAATGGCAATTGCGGCACTGCAAGCCTTGAAACGTCCATTGCAATCTACCATCGACACCACAAGGACAAAGTTTGACAGTGTGCTGGACGCATTGGCAAGGCCGTGCTAGCGTCCCGGCGCTATGAGACGCCTGTGCACATCGGTCGCGGAGCAACATCCGCCAAAGTTCATCGCCTTTCTTTGGTGAAGCTCTCCGTTTGCCTGGGCGGCGGGAATATGCCGCCGCGATAATTCGATTTTCAACTATACCAATAATCTCGCGCCGTGGCGGACCTATGCATTTAGGTTACCCGGCCACGATACAAGCCAGCAGGAAACCCTGTCATGACCGATTATTCCTACGTCTCGCCCACCGGCATCGTGATCGACCGCACCGACCGGACGATTGATTTCCAACGCGGCATCGACTTTCTTATCGACGCCCTGGACGACACCCGCGGCGCCTTTCTCTCATCGGGTGTCGAGGATCAGGACCGTTATTCGCGCTGGGATTTTGGTTTCATCGATCCTCCGTTGGAGATCGTCGCCCATACGGAACAATTCCGCCTATCCGCCCTGAACCCGCGCGGCGTGCCCATCCTGGCCATGCTGCGGCCGCTGTTGCTGAAGAATGTGGACATCGAACTGAAATCGGAAACGGAGGAAGAGCTAATCCTGACCGTGGCCCGGCCCGATCGCATGTTCGCGGAGGAGGAGCGCAGCCGCCAACCCTCCACCTTCACGCCGATCCGCGCCCTGATGGCCGAATTCGAAGGTATGAATGATGATTTTCTTGGCCTATGGGGCGCCTTTGGCTTCGATCTGATCTACGAGTTCGAACAGATGCCCCTGTCCATGCCCCGGACCGAGGATGACAAGCTTTTGCATCTGTATCTGCCTGACCGGATCATGGTGATGGACCGTCGCCTGGAAGCGGCCCACGCCTTTGAGTACGAATTTACCCACCGCGCGATCTCCACCCATGGCAAGGGCGAAACCGCCTTTACCGGCGTGACCCAGGCGGCCAGCCCCAATGCCGTCTCTGACGGCGCCATAACGTCCGATCACAGCCCGGAAGACTATATGGGCAAGGTTGACGGCGCCCGGGAACGCATACGCGTCGGCGATATATTCGAGGTGGTGTTGAGCCGAAAATATCAGACCGCCTACCACGGCCCGCCCTCGGAGATGTTCCGTTTGATGCAGCGCATCAACCCTTCACCGTACGAGTTCTTTTTCCAGTTCGCCAACGAGCAGTTGATCGGCGCCTCGCCCGAGATGTTCGTACGCGTCGATGGCGACAGAGTGGAATCCTCCCCCATTTCCGGCACCGCGCGCAGTGGCGGCAATGCCATGGAAGAGGCCGAGCGTATCCTGGCCTTGTACAATTCCTGGAAGGACGAGGTCGAGTTGACCATGTGCACGGACGTGGACCGCAACGACAAATCGCGGATCTGCCGGCCCGGCACCATAAAGCTGTTGGCCCGGCGCGCCATCGAACGTTACGCCGGCCTGTTCCATACCGTCGACCACGTGGAAGGCCGCATGCGGGAAGGCTTTGATGGCATTGACGCGTTCCTCTCCCATATGTGGGCCGTCACCCTGACCGGCGCGCCAAAGCGCAAGGCGGTGGAGATTATCGAAGACGTGGAAGTGTCGCCCCGGCGCTGGTACGGCGGCGCCATCGGCGCCCTGATGTTCTCGGGCACGGTCAATACCGGCATTACCATCCGCACCGTGCATCTGGAACAGGGCCGCGCCGATTACCGCGTCGGCGCCACCCTGGTCTGGGATTCCGTTCCGGCGGAAGAGGAAATGGAGACCAAGATCAAATCAACCGCCTTCTTCAAGGCTGTCGAAAGCCTGGGCGCCAAAGTCCCGGAGGTGGTAAAGGCACCCGCCGCGCCGAAATTCACCGATGTCTCCATTGTCATGGTCGACAACGAAGACAGCTTTGTTCATACCCTGGCGGACTATTTCCGCCAGACCGGGGCGGATGTGAAGACATTCCGCCATGGCGCACCGGCACAGGCCGCGCTTGCCGAAAAACCCGATCTGGTGATCCATTCTCCCGGTCCCGGCCAGCCCAGGGATTTTGGCGTGCCGGATCTGGTCCAAAGCGTGGCCAAGTTGGGCATCCCGCAATTCGGTATCTGCCTTGGATTGCAGGGCACGGTGGAAGCTTTCGGCGGGGAACTGACCATCATGGACGAGCCGCGCCACGGCAAATACTGGCAGCTAAGCCACGACGGCAGCGGCATATTCGATGGCATCGCGCCCGACTGCCGGGTCGGCGGCTATCATTCCCTGCTGGCGGTCTCGGAAAAAATTCCCGATGAGCTGGAGGTCATCGCCCGCAACGAGCACGACATGGTGATGGCCATCAGGCACAAAACCCTGCCCATCGCCGCCGTGCAGTTTCACCCCGAGTCCATCCTGTCCATGGATAATCAGGCCGGCCTGCAGATCGTTGAAAATGTTCTGGCGACCCTGTTGCCCGAGAAAGGCGCGGCGGAACGGGCGGCGTAGGGGTACGGCGAGCGGCAGGCCACGGTAACCCTTCACTAGGTCCAGCGCACCGTATCTTCCCGGTCTTCGGCACTAAGCAATGTCGTGGTGTAGACATAGGTGTCGTCGCACAGGTCATAGCGGCGGGAAAGCTGGCGCCGCACTTCCGCCTCCTCCTCGCCTTGGGGGATTTTCGAACGTTCCCACATGGCAAGGTCGGGACGGCGGGTCAGCAGCAGGCTGCGGCGGCGCCCTTCAGTGCTGTCGAGACATTGCCACAAGCCGATGACCTGAGAATCGTAGGAGGATTCGAAACCCGGCCAGGCAGTGGTGCAAAGCTCGAGAAATTCAGGCCAGTTCTCCATGGGCAGATCGAACCAGCGGAAGGCATAGTTGCCCTGCCGGCGCGGCGGATCGGAGTGTTCAGGCCGCAGGGTCGGTGCCATTGCCTGGCTCTCAAAATCGGCGACGTCAGCCACGCCATCCAGCAACAACTCCATCGCCTTCGCCGAGTCGCCGCCGTCAGGCCAGAGCATCAGAACCGTCAACTCATCGCGCGGCCGTCCAATCTGGCTGCGCCAGACGCCATACAGCGCACCGCCCGCGGCCCGCAGCCGTTCAGCACCCCCGGTGCACAGGGCGTCGGAAACCACCTGCCACCGCCTAGGCGCCGCCAGGATCCGCGCATGCACGTATATACCCGTCATTTCGATCCGCCCTGGCCCAGGTCATTGATCCAGCGATGCTGATCGCTTGCTACCGTCCAGCATCGTGACGCAATCTATCACGGGCTCCAGCCAAGTCACATCGGACAGGCGGCGCGGCGACCCAGGATCTGAACGTCGCACCCAGTATGCACGTCGTCGTATCCCTGTCGATCCAGCCCGCTGTCTAATTGGCCTTCTTGATCGAGATGCTTCCCTGAACGACCTTTTTGCTGCCCTTTTTGCCGGCCGTCGCCGAATAGCGGCCCTTTAGCCACAATTGACCGTCGTCCGCCTTTTGCATGGACAATTTGATCCAGGAATTCTTGCCCTTGCCGCGATCCAACTCAATCTGGTCGCCGGTTATCTTGCCCATTGTTACATGCTCGACCGAGGCCTCTTTCTCGGTGGGGAAGACCGTCGGGCGATGATCCGCCCGCCCTTGCTGACCCTGATAACCTTCAGGGCAAATTCGCCGGAAGAGCCGTTGTCCGCCGACCATGTGCCATTCCAGTCACCGATCAGGCTCTGACCTTGCGCTGCCGTCTGAGAATTTTGTTGGGTGGTTCCACATGCCGAAACGGCAAGGGCGGTGAAAGCTACGAAAATCCATGACAACATTTTCATGGGACGCTCCTCTTACTAACTCGATACAGGATTAC
>JASLLM010000340.1 GCA_030747035.1 Alphaproteobacteria bacterium
CCCGTTGCGCCACATTGGCATACAAATTGGCGATGCGGATCAGCGAACAGTCGCCGAACGGCGTGAAGGGGTTCAGCACATTGTTGGTGGAGAGGGAGCAATTGACGCCGCAGGCCAGCAGGGCATTGGCGTCGGCCACGCCGCGGATCACGCTATGGTCCTGATGCCGGCCCATGACGAACAGATCCGTCGCCGGCAGCACGGTGACCGCGACCCCTGTATCGGCCAGGCGCGCGCCCAGATCCTGTAGCTGATCGGTGGGCAGGCAGGAATATTTCGTGCCATGCCCTACCGCTACCCGGCCGCCCCACTTGAATTCCTCCGTCAGGTCGCAAACCAGATGGATGTCCATGTCGTCAACGGTCGGGCCCACGTCCAGGTGGATATCCACGTCCACGTCGAACTGCCGCGCCAGTTCGAATATGCGGCGGATCTGGCCTTCATGGTCGGGATCATAGCCCGGCGCACCACCAACCACCGTGGCACCGTCTTTCAGCGCGGTGACAATATTGGCATCGGTTTCGGGTGCGTTCGTCATGCCTTCCTGGGCGAAGACGCAAAGTTCGATATCGATCGCCCAGCGGTAGTCCGCCGCCAATTGTTTCAATGCCTCAAAGCCGCGCAGGCCGACATTGGGGTCCAACTCCACATGGGTGCGCATATGGGTCGCGCCATTGACCAGGCATTGTTCCACCGT
>JASLLM010000341.1 GCA_030747035.1 Alphaproteobacteria bacterium
GACACGGCCGATTTCGGAAAAGTCGGAGTTCGTCACGTCCACGGTTTGCCCCGGTCCACCGCCGAATACGGCAATAGCGACGCCGGAATAGTGAGGTCCGCTTTCGTTGAACTTGATCTCGGTAAGTTCGACGTCTTCGAAGCTGCCCGAGCCCTTGTGCCGGAAACCCTGGTAAACCTGATGGCCCGCGCCGCTGACCGTCAGGTCCTGAACGTCAAGGGTAACACCGGCATTGACCAGGAACATGCCGCGACTATCACCCGAACTGCCTGTATCGTCGACCGCCTGGATAACCGATTTACCCTGGCCCTGGCCGATGATGGTCAGGTCCTTGTCGATCACCACCTGGGCCGGATTGCCGTCGCCCGCGGCGGCGAGGTCGACCACGCCCTTGCCGATCACGATTCTGTAGTCGGCAGCGGCGGCGTTCACCGCATCCTTCAGGTTATCGAAGGTTCCAACCAGGGTGCCGCCCGTGTCGAACAGTTGCACCAGATCATCAAGGTTGAGCACCGCATCGGCAAATTGCAGGATCTCGATACCGGACAGCTCGTCCCGGCCCTCGTCGCCAAGGATGTCCGGTCTGGAATCCTCCACCGAATTAAAACGCCTCACGAATCCCGAGGCGTTTGTTTTCCCTTCGACCTCGTAGTC
>JASLLM010000342.1 GCA_030747035.1 Alphaproteobacteria bacterium
AGCGAAATTCCTTCCATCGGTGGTCGGGTTCGCCTACGATTTGCTACGATACGAATACTATCTGGGAAATATCGGTTCATTGGTTCAGCCCTTGGTAAAACTTGCCAGGCTGCGCGATGGCCTGGCGCCGTCAGATATCGTGGCCATCTCGCGTTCGATGATGCGAATGCGCTTTAAATGGGTGGGCCAGGTCGCGGCGGCGGACAAGAGCAGCTTTTACAAGCTTTCCAGCCGCGCCGACATCTCCGTGAAATCCTTGGATGACGCCAGGAAGTACGTAATCGGCGCCAATATCGATAGCGACAAGCATCAATTCCTCGTCAAGAACGGTTTTGAAAGCTTGAGTTTGGTTTCGGATCAGTCGCTGTCGCCAAAACAGCTCCGCGCCGGGCATATTGATCTTTGGATCATGCATGACGTCAACATGGAAGCTATCATGAGGGATGCGAAATTTCCCGCCGGGGAGATCGTGAAAGTATTTACCGCTTATGAAAGCCGTCCCTTCATGGCGTTCAGCAACAGCACATCGGATGAAATCGTGGCAAGGGCCGTCGCCGCCTACAACGAATTGAAGGCCGAAGGCGGCATTGCGGCCTTTTGATATGCCCGCGCCAAAGATCAAAAGCGGAATATCGGAA
>JASLLM010000343.1 GCA_030747035.1 Alphaproteobacteria bacterium
CGACGGAAACCGGCATGCCGCCGGCCACGGCCAACTATGTCGCGGTGGGAACGGCGCCCACATCATTGTCGAAACGGCAGAACGATTTCTGTGAAATCCGCCTGGTCGATCCGAATGACAACGACGTACCGGACGGCAGTCCAGGCGAACTGGCCATTCGCGGGCCGTCCCTTTTCAGCGGCTATTGGAACAACGACGAAGCCAATGCAGAGAGCTTTCGCGGCGGCTGGTTCCACATGGGGGACGTCTTTCGTCGCAACCCCGACGGCAGCCTGGATTTCGTCGACCGGGTCAAATACATGATCAAGTCCGGGGGCGAGAACATTTACCCCGCCGAGATCGAACAACATATTCTGGCCGATCCGCGTATCGCCGATGCCGCCGTGGTGCGAAAGCCGGACGCCCGCTGGGGCGAGGTGCCGGTGGTTTTTGCCGCCCGCGCCCAATCGGACCTAAGCGCCGAAGACCTGCTGGCCACCTGCAAGGGCAAGCTGGCAAGCTACAAGCTCCCCAAGGAAGTGCATTTCATCGACTTTGACGAATTTCCCCGCAGCACCACCGGCAAGATCCAGCGTCACGAGCTGGAGGCGCGGCTGTCGGAGAAGCAATGACCAGGGACATTGTCATACCGC
>JASLLM010000344.1 GCA_030747035.1 Alphaproteobacteria bacterium
GCACAGGCTCTGATTGCCGCCTCGAAGGTTGCCTTGGCGCCGGGCCCGCGCGCGAACGGGCTGATGATGGGCAGATCAATGCCTGACTGGCGGTAGGCTTGCAATTGTTCCCGGCATTGTTCCGGCGTGCCAGCGATGGAGGTGGCATCGATCATGGCATCGGTGACGGCGCGTTCCGCACCGGCCCTATCGCCTTTGGCCCAGGCCGCGGCCACGGCAGCAGCTTCCCCGGCAAAGCCGTGGCCGGCGATCAGCCGGTTGTAGCGGGGGAAGAACCCGGCATAGAGCGCCAAGCCCAGCCGCATCAAATCCAGCGCCTCCTGCCGGCTGTCGGCCACGGCGGTAGGCAGCAATGTGGTGATCATTATGTTTTTCGGATCCCGGCCCGTGCGCGCAGCGCCCTCCGCCAACAATTGCTTGACCTCGGCCCCGGTCTTCAGGGTGGAGCGGGTCAGGATGATGCCGTCGGCAATCTCGCCGCAGACGGCGGTCATCTTGGGAAACACCGCGGCGGCATAGATGGGAATTTCAGGGCGCCGGGGCGTGAACCAGAAATCGAAGTTCTCGATCCGCACGGTTTCGCCCTGATACTGCACCTCGCCGGTGCG
>JASLLM010000345.1 GCA_030747035.1 Alphaproteobacteria bacterium
GCACAGGCTCTGATTGCCGCCTCGAAGGTTGCCTTGGCGCCGGGCCCGCGCGCGAACGGGCTGATGATGGGCAGATCGATACCTGACTGGCGGTACGCTTGCAATTGTTCCCGGCATTGCTCCGGCGTGCCAACGATGGAGGTGGCATCGATCATGGCATCGGTGACGGCGCGTTCCGCACCGGCCCTATTGCCTTTGGCCCAGGCCGCGGCCACGGCGGCGGCCTCCCCGGCAAAGCCGTGGCCGGCGATCAGCCGGTTGTAGCGGGGGAAGAACCCGGCATAGAGCGCCAGGCCCGGCCGCATCATATCCAACGCCTCCTGACGGCTGTCGGCCACGGCGGTGGGCAGCAATGTGGTGATCACTACCTTTTTCGGATCCCGGCCCGTACGCGCGGCGCCCTCCGCCAGCAACCGCTTGACCTCGGCCCCGGTTTTCAAGGTGGAGCGGGTCAGGATGATGCCGTCGGCGATCTCGCCGCAGACGGCGGTCATCTTGGGAAATACCGCGGCGGCGTAAATGGGAATTTCCGGGCGCCGGGGCGTGAACCAGAAATCGAAGTTCTCGATCCGCACGGTTTCGCCCTGATACTGCACCTCGCCGGTGCG
>JASLLM010000346.1 GCA_030747035.1 Alphaproteobacteria bacterium
GCCCTCTCCGACAGCCCTATCGTAAGACGCGGCGTTTCGTAGCATAGCCTCTCCGTCCTGGCAAGCGGGTAGGCGTCTGCCTGGGCGCTTCAAGGTGTCGCAGATGGCAAAACATCGCCTAGATCACACCGCGTTTCTTGAGCTCGTCGCGCTCGCCTGAAGCGAGGCCCAGGCGTTCGCCATAGACCAGATCGTTCCAGTCACCCAGCCCGGGGCCCAGATCCTTGATGGCACCGGGCGTGCCGGACAACCTGGGTAGGACGTCAGGCACTACTACTTCACCCAACAGGGCGTGCTGGATGCGATGCAGGGTGCCGCGGGCATCGAAATGCGGATCAGCGAAGATATCGGCGATGGAGTTGATAGGGGCGCAGGGCACCTCGCCCCGTTCACAGATCGCCACGATTTCGGCGCTGGAATGCGCCGTGGTGAAACCGCTGACCACACCATCGATCAGGGCCCGGTCGCGGACCCTCTGGGCCGTGGTGGGGTGGCTTGCCGCCAGATCCGGTCGCTCTAGAACATTTTCCGCCATGCGGGCCCAGATCTTGTCCGAGGTGCAGGCAATGGCGACCCAGACGCCGTCCTTGGTGGGAAAATGGCCAT
>JASLLM010000347.1 GCA_030747035.1 Alphaproteobacteria bacterium
TCGCACCCGGCCTGCGTGTCGGTTTCCTTTATGCCCCGTCCAGGCTGCGCCGCCCCCTACGCGCCGCCGTCAATCTGTCCTGCTGGATGCCGCCGCCCCTGATGGCGGAGATCGCCTCAAGCTGGATCATTGATGGCACGGCGGACAAATTGAACCAGTTTCAAAGATCCGAAGCCCAGGCACGGCAACAAATGGCCGGGCGCATTCTGGCGGGGCATGATGTGCGGGCGGATCCACACGGTTTTCATCTGTGGCTTTCGCTGCCGCATCACTGGTGGGCGGATAGTTTCCGGGCCGCCGCTGAAAGGCTGGGCGTAAAGGTCCTGACCGGCGAAACCTTTGTCATTGATCAGGCCGAGGCGCCGAACGCCATCCGCCTTTGCCTCAGTCACGAACCATCCCGCGCCCGTGTATCACGGGGGCTGGAAATCATCGCGGGGCTTTTGGCTGAAACCGGCGACGCCGGTGGTCTTGTCGTATGACGCTCTATTGGGACGGCGACGGCCAGGTCGGATCCTGGAAGCGTTGGATTTCCAGCTTATAGCCGTCGGGATCGCGCAGAAAGAAATGATAGATATTGAAATTCT
>JASLLM010000348.1 GCA_030747035.1 Alphaproteobacteria bacterium
TTGGCATCCACCCGGGCAGAAAAAACAGATAATCGAGGAGGATAGGTTATGAGTGACAAAATTATCCGCATCGGCGGTGCCAGCGGCTATTGGGGCGACAGCGCCATGGCCACGCCGCAATTCCTGAAGGCCGGCGGACTGGACTATATCGTCTACGACTACCTGGCCGAGATCACCATGTCGATCATGGCGCGGGCCCAGGCCAAGGATCCGAACGCCGGCTATGCCCGTGATTTCATCACCGCCATGCTGCGCCAGAACCTGGCCGAGATCGCCCGCCAGGGTGTCAAGATCATCGCCAATGCCGGCGGCGTCAATCCCCGCGCCTGCGGCGAGGCGGCCCGCGCCCTGATCGCGGACCAGGGCCTGGACCTGAAGGTCGCGGTGGTCCTGGGCGATGATTTGATGGAGCAGAAAGACCGTCTGTCGCCGAAGGAAATGTTCTCGGGCGAAAGCTTCCCCGATCCGGACAAACTGGCGTCCATCAACGCCTATCTGGGTGCCTTTCCCATCGCCAAGGCGCTGGACGAGGGCGCCGACATCGTCATCACCGGACGTTCGGTGGACAGCG
>JASLLM010000349.1 GCA_030747035.1 Alphaproteobacteria bacterium
ATAGGCGCCGTTGCCGGTCAACAGCCAAAGCCGGGTCAGAACACCGATCATCACGCCATTGCCCGAGGGCACGGCATTGTCATTGCAGCTGCGCATGCGGGCAATGACGTCCGTGGCCTGATCGGAAGAAAAGAAATAGCCGCCATGCACCTGGTCGGCGAAATGCGCCTCGACCTCCGCCGCCCAGGCCTTTGCCTGATGCAAAAAATCCGCCCCGCCATGCAGTTCGTACAACAGCAGGGCGGCGCGGGCCATGTTGGCATGGTCATCCAGCAAAGCGCGGTGTTTCGGCTGACCATGGCGGTAGCCGTGCATCAAGGCACCGTCGGCCGAAAGTTTATCGCTGACGAAATCATAGGCGGCAACGGCTGCGGCGGCCCAGTCCGGGCGTTTGAAGACGGCGGCGGCATTGGCCAGGGCGGCGACCATCAGACCGTTCCAGTCCGCCAATATCTTGTCGTCCCAGCCGGAGCGGATGCGGCTGGCACGCCGTTCGAACAGTTTCTCGCGGCAGCGACGTAGGGTCTGTTCCAACTCTTCCTGGCCAAGTTCCGGTTGGGCGGAACGGTT
>JASLLM010000034.1 GCA_030747035.1 Alphaproteobacteria bacterium
AGATCAAAAAGCAAAACGTCGATTCAGAAGATCCCGGAAACGCTCTAAATCCCCGGACCCAGTAACATTCACGATCATGTTCGCGGCGCAATGGCGCGCGCCGACATGGCTTCCGTCAATGAACTCAGCGCCGTGCCCTCGGCATCAAAATTGTTCCCATGCAGCCAGGCCGCCATGATATCGCGCACTGCCGGCCAGTCGCTGTCCAGAATGGAATACCAGGCGGTATCCCGGTTCAGGCCCTTGAAGATCATGTGGTTGTAAAAGATACCTTCGTACTTGAAGCCCAGGCGGCGGGCCGCATTGCGGGATTTCTGGTTCAGGGCATTGCAGCGCCATTGCATGCGGCGATAGCGCAAATCGGACATGGCATGGTCCAGCATTAGAAACAGTGCTTCCGTCGCCGCCCTGGTCCGCTGCATATCAGGCGCGAACCAGATGCCGCCGATTTCGATGACGCCTTGGGTCGGCTGCATATCCATGAAGGCCGCCATGCCCCGGATTTCCCCCGTCGCTACCAGCCGGAAGGCATACCAGATGTAATCAAAACTGGCGGCGTTTTGGCTCAGCCAGGCACCAAACTGTTCCACATCCGGCCAGGGCCCGAAGGGCAGATATGTCCAGATCTCCAATGCTTCGGCACAGCCGTGCGAGGCCTCGTAAAGGGCTTGGCAATGCTCCGCCGGGTTCAGGGGTTCCAGCCGCACTTCCGTGCCCGAGAGGACCCGTCGCGCCGGCACCAAACCGCTGGGCAATTGTGCCACGGCGGCACCGCTAAGGCGGCGTTCGAAGGCCTCTTCGTGCTCGTTTTCCATGCGCATGATCCCCCTTTCGATCAGCCGATGCGCCGCAGAAACTGTGGTCCCAGATCCTTGACGTCGGCGCAACCCAACAGCATCAGGTCGCGGCGGATCTCGCCCTTCAATATCTCCATAGCCCGTTCCACCCCGGCCTGGCCGCCGGCACCCAGGCCAAACAAATAGGGCCGGCCGGCCATGCAGGCGGTGGCGCCCAGGCACAAGGCCTTCAGCACATCCGTGCCCCGGCGCACGCCGCCGTCCAGGATGATCTGGCAACGGCCATCCACCGCCTCGGCAATTTCCGGCAGAACATCAATGGGTGCGGGGGCGTGATCGAGCTGGCGGCCGCCGTGGTTGGAAACGATGACGGCGTCGAAGCCCATTTCGGCCGCCCGGTCCGCGTCCTCGGCACGCAACACGCCCTTGATCCCCAGGGGCCCGCCCCATTGTTGCTTCATCTCCGCCGCATCGTCCCAGCTGATCGCCTTGTCCAACTGTTCCTCGGTATAGCGGGAGAGATTGGCCATGGAGGTATCACCCTCGGCCCGGTCAACCAGATTGGCCAGGGTCGGCATGGGATGGGTAATGGCGTTATACAGCCAGGCCGGTTTGCGCAGCATGTCAAAGGCAATGGCCGGGGTCATCTTCAGGGGCATGGCCAGGCCGTTGCGCACATCCCGTTCCCGGTTGCCGGTGATAGGTACATCCACGGTCAGGCACAGGGCGGAGAAGCCGCTCGCCTTGCAGCGGTCGATAAAGTCGCGGACGATGGCGCGGTCCTTCCAGACATAGATCTGGAACCATTTCGGCCCGCTGGAGAGATTGCCCACGCCCTCGATCGACGTGGAGGACGCCGACGACATGGTATAGGGGATGTTGTGAGCGCCGGCGGCGGGCGCCAGGCTCTCCTCGCCGGTGTGGTGGAACAGTTTCGCCAGGCCCGTCGGGGAGACGATCAAGGGTGCGTCGATCTTGCGGCCCAGGACTTCCGTGGAGATATCGATCTCGGAAACGTCAACGAAATTGTGCGGCACCAGCTGGTAGTCGGAAAAACCGCTGCTGCTGCGCCGCAGGGTGACCTCGTCCTCGGCGCCGCCGTCGATGAAATCGAACAGCAGCTTCGGCACCCGGCGGGCGGCGAGGCTGCGCAGATCGTCGATATTGTGACAGGCGGCCAAGGCCTTGTTGGTAGCGCTGCTCATTGCTTCAGATTGGCAAAGATGCGCTGCACCGCAGCCATGGCCTCGGCGTAGGGCTCGGCGCCGGACATATCGGTGATATCTCCCCAGGCCTCGGCCAGCATCTCGGGGCTGACGTCCTCGGCGGCCGGTAAATCGATGCCCTTGCTCTCGACCATCTCCACATTGGCGAAGTGGCCGGCGCCGGCGACGATGATCCGGCCTGTGTCCGTGCACTGCTCGGACACCAGATAAGCCACCGCAGGGGTCACCAGTTCCGGGCGCAACAGGGGCATCACTTCGTCGGGAAAAATCGTGCCGCCCATGCGGGTGCCGGCGATTGGGGCCAGGGTATTGACGGTGATATTGTATTTCCGCCCTTCCTGCTTCAGGGCATTCATTAGGCCGATCACCGCCATCTTGGCGGTGGCATAGTTGGTCTGGCCAAAATTGCCGTACAGACCGGCGGCGGAGGTGGTCATGATGATCCGGCCATATTGATGCTCCCGCATCAGGGGCCAGATTTCATGCGTAACCCGGACCGAGCCCAGCATGTGCACCTTTACCACGCCGGTGAAATCTCCCATCTCCATATTGTGGAAGCTCTTGTCGCGCAGGATGCCCGCATTGTTGATCAGGATGTCGCAGCGGCCCCAGCGCTGCCGCACCTCATCGGCCAGCGCCTTGGCACCGTCCTCGCTGGCGATATCATCGGTATTGGCGATGGCTTCGCCCCCCGCGGCGCTGATTTCATCCACCACGGTCTGGGCCGGGCCGGTATCGTGGCCGGTGCCGTCAATGGCGCCGCCGATGTCGTTGACCACCACCGAGGCCCCGCGCGCGGCCAAAAACTTGGCGTGGCTGCGGCCCAATCCGTTGCCGGCGCCGGTTACAATGGCGACGCGGCCGTCATAACGAATACTCATACTAGCTATCCTTTTCCAAAATGGTGATACAGGCGGCGGCCTCTTCCATGCCCATGACGCCGCCGCCGTTCTCGGCCAGGGCCAGGCGGGCGCCTTCGACCTGGCGGGCTCCGGCCTCGCCGCGCAGCTGGGCCGTCAATTCATGGATCATCGACAACCCCGTGGCGCCCACCGGATGGCCCTTGGAGACCAGGCCGCCGGAGGTGTTTACCGGAATCTTGCCATCCAGCATGGTGTGGCCGTCGCCAACGAATTTGCCGCCCCCGCCGATCTCGCAAAATCCCATCATCTCGACCTGATAGATCTCGCAGAACGAGGTGGCATCGTGCACTTCCGCCACATCGATGTCGTCGGGCGCCACGCCGGCCATGTCATACGCCTTGTCGGCGGCGATCTTGGTCAGACCCGGTTCGTCCAGGTCGCGGTATTTGCCCCCGGAAAGCGCCGAGGCCTTGACCTTGACGGCGCGGTTTTGCACCTCTGACGGCAAATTGCGCAGATAGTCCTCCGAACACAGGATTGCCGCCGCCGCACCGTCGCCGATGGGGGCGCACATGGCGCGGGTCAGGGGATGACTGACCTCCCGGTCCGCCAGAACCTCGTCCACGGACATCTCGAACTGATACTGGGCCAGGGGATTAAGGGCGCCGTTGTTGTGGTTCTTGGCCGCGCCAACGGCGATCTGTTCCTGAGTGGTGCCCCATTTGCCCATGTGATGGGTCGCCTGCATGGCATAGGTGTCCATGAAGACGGTGCGGCCGGGCCCGGTCTCGAACGGCTTGCCGGCACGTTCGCCCTGTTGCCGGTAATGATCCTGCCATTCCTCGGGATCCAGTTGGTCAATGCCGCCGGCGAACAATTCCATGGTCTTGACCGCATCGTCGGGGACATAGGTTTTTTCCACGCCCAGGGCGATGGCCAGATGGGATTGCCCGGACAGGATATCCTTCCAGGCCCCGTTCATGGCGACCGAGGAGGTGGCGCAGGCGTCCTCCACGTTGACCATTCCCACCCGCTCCGGGAACAGGCCCTCGCGCACCAAGGGCGTGAAACAGACCTGGCCCCGGATGCAGGGCTGGCCCCAGGTGCCCAGGCCGCAATTGCCGAAATAGGCGATCTCGATGTCGTCGCCATTTTCCAGGCCGCTGTCCTCCAGCACGCCCAGATAGGCCTCCCGCGTCAGGTCCTTGAAACTCTTGTCGGGCCATTTCTGGAACCGGGTGGAATAGCTGCCGATGATATAGGCATCCGCCATGCTGCGGCCTCCTGCATATTTTGCCGCAATATAGTCTGAAATGACGGACGCCGCCTAGATGGCGCGCCCCGGGGCGACAAGATGCCACAATTCGTGTTTCAATCCAGCGTGTTCGATGTCGCGAATGGAGTGCTCGATGCCGGTTCTGGCCATGTTTCTGGCGGCGCTGTTGTGGTCGTCCATGATGATCGGCGCCAAGGTGGCGGTGCAAGATTTGGCGATCACGGAAGTGGTGGCCGGGCGCTCCATATTCGCCGCCGGCCTGATCTGGGCCATCGTGTTGCTGACCCGGCAGCCGGTACGTTTGCGCCAGGCGCCCCGGCCGCTACTCATGGGCACGCTGGATCCGGGCCTGGTGGCCTTGCTCATGGTCTGGGGCCTGAACCATACCTCGGTCGTGAACGCCGCCATGTTCTGGGCCCTGATGCCTGTGCTCATGCCCCTCGCCGCCCGCCTGGTCTTGGGCGAGGCGGTCAACCCGGTGGTGGTGATCGGCGCCGTGCTGGCCTTCGCCGGCGCCACCGTTCTGGTCATGACCAACCAGGTCTCGGGCGAGGGCGATCTGTTCGGCGACATGCTGGCGATTTGCGGCGTGCTATGCGCGGCGGCCAATGCCCTGCTGGCCCGCCGGGTGGCACAGCAACAGGGCCGGCCCATGGTTACCACCGCCTGGCAGATGACCATGGCCTTGTTGATCGCCGGCCTGGCCCTGCTGATCTTCGAACAGCCAGCGGAGGCGTTGGCGCATATCAGCTCCGGCCCCATTCTCTTGCTGGCCTATCTGGGCCTGGTGGCCACAGCGGGGCCGTTTTTCCTGCTGAACTACGCCCTCGGCCGCATGCCGGTCGGCCAGACCAGCCTGTTCGCTTGTCTGGTCGGCCCCCTGTCCGTACCCCTGGCCGCCATTGTTCTGGGCGAAACCATCCAGGCCATGGAAATCGGCGCCATCGCCGTTGTCATGCTGGGGGTGTTCCTGCCAACCCTGCTGGGCCCGGCGGTGCTGGGCCGCTGGCGGCCGGCGCCGGCGCAGGAAGACGATCGGGCCCTTGATGGGCTGGAATTCGTTGTTTTCGACACGGAAACCACCGGCCTGGAGCCCTCGGGCGGCGACCGCATCGTGCAAATCGCCGGCGTGCGCATTGTCGATGGGGTGGTGCGGCGGGATCAGGTGTTCGATGAACTGGTCAATCCGGGCCGGCCCATTCCCCGTCTATCGACGACCTTTCACGGCATCACCGATGAACAGGTCGCCCACAGCCGTACCATCGGCACCGTGTTGTGGGACTTTCATGAATTTTGCGGCGATGCGGTTCTGGTGGCCCACAACGCGGCCTTTGATATGAAGTTTCTCGCACTGGCCCAGGCCGACGCCGCGCCCATTTTCCAGCAATCGGTGCTGGATACGCTGCTGCTGTCGGCGGTGCTGGAGCCGCGCGCCCATGACCATGGCCTCGATGCCCTGGTTCAGCGTCATGGCGTCGATCTGCCCGAGGTCGCGCGCCACACCGCCCTGGGCGACGCCCAGGCCACGGCGGAGGTGTTCCTGGCCCTGCTGCCCATGGCCGGGACAGCCACGACCGTGAGCGATCTGGCGAAGCTGTCCCGTAAAGCGCGCCGCTTTCGGCGATTGCAGAAACAGTATTAGCCGGTGCCTCGAAAACGACCCAAACGGCCTTCTTAATAGGCGACAAATTGAATCGCACTTCAATATTTTAGGGATTAGAATTAGCTTGATACGACTCAAAGTTTATCGCGAGTTTTCTGTTTTGGCGGCAAGGGAGGCTCAATCATGATTGTCAAGTATCCCACCATTGGTCCCATCGTGGGCTGGACGACGGCGACAAGCGTCAGACTTTGGGCAAGAGGGGATGCGAGTTCGGCAAACCGGCATTTGGTATTGCCCGAATTCGGAAAAGCGGCGCGAGCGCTTTCGGGGAGCCCAAGGTCTTCAAGATGATGCCAGTTTTTGATTTTACGGGAATCGTTGAATTCGATGGCCTGACAACAAACCAGAATTACGACTATCAGATCGGCTATGTATTTGCCGCCGGCGAGCCGGGCGATTTATTGGCCGGTTCAAACTACAATTGGGATATTGCCGCCAGCGGCTCATTTCGCACGGCACCCGTGGACTCCACCGACAGCATGTCCTTTGTATTCGGGTCCTGTCGATATCTGCTGCGCCTCTTTGGCGGCACATTTTTTGATCGCCGCGGCGACAAGACTTTCAGGTCGATCAATCGACAGGTCGATGCGGGACAATCCACTGATTTCCTGCTGATGATTGGTGATCAAATCTATGCCGATGATCTCGCCATTATTTCACCCGACGACAAAGTCGACGAATTTCTTTCCAGGTATCGCAAGGTATTTGGCCAAGAGCATATTCGCGAACTCATGGGCCGGTTACCCACTTACATGACATTGGACGATCACGAAATCAGCAATGATTGGAGTCAGGATCGCTTCAAGCAAGAGAGCGACCTATTTGCAGCCGCGATCCACGCCTTTCAATGTTATCAGTTGGTCCACGGCCCCGGTTTTCAGTTTTCAAATAGAGCGAAAAGGTCCGATACACCGCATAGACTTTGGTATCGATTCCGCCACGGCAAATCGGCTTTTTTTGTCATGGACACACGAACTGAGCGCTTTCCATCATACAGCCCGCCGCAAATGATCAGCCCCGAGCAAATGACCGCGCTAAAGAATTGGCTGGTCGCCGAAGGTCAGGAGTCGAACTACAAATTTGTGGTCACATCGGTGCCGTTTTTTCCCGATACCCACGCCGGTTCGGAAGACAAATGGTCGGGATTCACCGACCAGCGACTGGAAATTCTTGATCACATCCGTGAAAAATGCGTTTCCAAGGTGGTTTTTCTGTCCGGCGATGTCCATTGCTCCATGGCCGGGCAGCTTAAATGCTCGGCCGACCCCAATTTCCTTGTGACATCGATCATTTCTTCGTCCTTTTTCTGGCCCTATCCACAAGGTCAGGCTTCGGGATTCAAGCTCAGGGGAAGGCTCGCGAAAAGCAGCGACACGGACTACACCCTGTCCCGCTTCGGAAAGGTCTATTCCGAAGACAATTTTACCCGTCTGTCGACCGGCGGCGGCGAATTGAAAGTGGCAACCTACGAGCGTAAGGGCGCCCATTTGGGAACAAGGACGCTGACCTTATGACACCCGAAGTCGGCAAGCCTCCAAAGCCATTCAGAACAGACGGCTGTACGCTCTCGAGGGACTTCAATTTTCGACAATGTTGCGAGGCTCACGATCTCCATTACTGGCGCGGTGGCACGCGCGCGCAACGAAAAGAGGCCGATATCGCTTTTCGCGACTGTATTCGAGACAGCGGGCATCCTTATCTGGCCGAAATTTACTATTTGGCCGTTCGGGCCACCGCCTCACCGTACGTACCCGTGCCCTGGCGATGGGGATTTGGCTGGCCGTGGCCGAGAGGATATGAATGGTAGGATAGTTCGAACCCAAGCCGGGGCTGTTTCGGGCACTGTTTCAGCGCAGTATTATATCTAGGCCCTGTAGGATCAGAATAATTCCCCACTCAGATCGCTGCGCACCCGGTCGCGCAGGTCGCGGATGGCTTTCAGGGCGTCGACCAGCATATCGTCCTCGCGGTCGGTCAGGCTGTCGGGATGGACATAGTTGCTGATCTCCTTGCCGGCGCGCTGGTCGGTCATCTGCTGGCGCAGCAACAGGTGCGTGATGTGGTGGAAGGCGCCGGATAGATAATCCGCCTCGTCCCGGTCCAGGACCCCCAGTTCATGCAGCTTGGCGATCCGGTCCAGGGTTCCGGTCTCGGGCACGCCATGCAACAGGGCCAGGGCGCGCACGGCATCGACCAGGGGCAGGGTGCCGGTGATTTTCAGGTTCAATTCACCACGATGGGCCTTGTCGTTCTTCTCCACGATGAAGCGGTTGAACAGGCCCAGGGCGACGCCGAAGTCCTCGTCTTGCAGGTACATCTCCCGCATGAAGGCCCGATTGCCCTTGCTGCGTGTCGTTATGTGCTGGCGCAGTTCGGCGGCCAGGCGGCGTTCCCCCGCAACGCCACGGAAATCAAAAAAGATATCCGCCAAACGCAGGGCGGCGGGATTGCGCCGGCCCAGCCAATAGTCCATCTGGGCCCGCCATTGCGTCGCGGTCTTGCGCCACAACGGGTTCACCGCCATGACATAGCCGTTACAGAGCGGCATGCCGGCCCCGTCCATGGCCCGGGTCAGCCTAGCTGCCAGTTCGGAAAAATAGCCGTCAATGCGGTCATGCTCCGCATCGGGATAGTCGGCGATAATCAGGCCGTTGTCCTGGTCCGGGTTCAGATAGCTTTCCTGGCGCCCGCCCGAGCCCATGACGATCAGGCAGAAATCCCGGGGCGGCGGGCCCTCGCCGTCATTTTCCATGGTCTGGATGCAGTGGCGCGTCATGCGGCGGTAGACATCGTTGTTGATATGGCTGACCAGGGCCTGGATTTCCGGCGTCGGTACATCGTCGGCGAACAATTGCTCCGCCACCTGCAGCTGCGCCGCACGGACCTGGGTCATGCCGGCGGGATCATCGGGCCGGGTCAGGCTTTCGATCTGGTCCACCAGTTGGCCGTTGACCTGGACCAGGGCGCCATCCAGGGTCAGCATGCCGGCCAGGCGGTCACGCTCGTCCACCACGGGCATGTGCCGCAGGCCGGCCTGGCGCATGCGGGCGATGGCATGGAACAACAGATCCTGGGCCCGGATCACCCGCACCGGCTGGCTCATGATGTCATCAAGGGCGGCCGAAGGGTCAAGGCGGAGGGCGACCTTGCGCACCACGTCCTGTTCCGTCAGCACGCCACGGGGGATGCCGTCATCGTCGATGACGACCAGGCTGGCGGAGGCGGCCTCGGCCAGCAGCGCCACCGCCTCGCCGACCGTACTGCCCAGGGGCAAGGTGGGCGGCGGCGGTCCCATATGCCCGCCCGCCAGCTGGCGAAATGCCAATCCGCGGGAATACGGCATGGGCTGCCCCTTTTCTGTTTAGCCTAGCAATTGCCGCCGTTACTCCGCCGCCGAGGTTCGTTCCGCCGGCGCGCGGTAATATTCCAGCATTTCCGCTTCCGTCTCCTTGGCCTTGGCGATGGCCCTTTCCTTGATGTGGCCGAAGCCGCGGATGCGGTCCGGCACTTCGGCGATGCGGGTCGCCATGGCATGGTTATCATGGTTCAGAGCGGCCAGCACCTCGGCCATGGTGCTTTCATAGTCGGCGATCAGTTGCCGCTCCAGGCGCCGTTCCTCGGTGCGGCCAAAGATATCCCAGGTACCGCCGCGCAGGCCGCGCATGCGGGCCAGCCAGGGCATCAGTTTCAGCATCCAGGGGCCGAATTCCCGCTTTTGCAATTCACCGCTGACCGGGTCGCGCTTGGCGATCATGGGCGGGGCCATGTGCAGATGAAGTTCGAATTCGCCCTCGAACTGCTGCTCGACCTGCGCCATGAAACGGCCGTCGCTATAGAGGCGCGCCACCTCGTATTCGTCCTTGTAGGCCATCAGACGGAAGAAGTTCAGGGCCACGGCCTCGCCCAAGCCCTCCAGGCCGGCCGCCTTCTCCGCCTCCGCCGTCACGGCCCGGTCGGCCAGGGCGCGGTAGCGGGCGGCGTAGGCGGCATCCTGATAGCCGGTCAAGAATTCCACCCGGCGGGCGATCTTCTGCTCCAGGCCCGGGGCTTCCGCCTCTGCTTCGCGCTGGGGCATCAGGGGCGCCGCGATGTCGTCCACGGCACCTGGGTCATGCGCCGCCAGGCGGCCCCAGGCAAAGGACTGCTTGTTGGCCTCGACCGCCACGCCGTTGATCTCGATGGCGCCTTCAATGGCTTCCAGGGACAGGGGCAAATAGCCCTTCTGGAAGGCGGCGCCAAGGAGGAACAGATTGGCGGCAATGGAATCGCCCATCAACGCGGTCGCCAGCCTGGTGGCGTTGAAGAAATGGCTGAAGTCATCGCCCACCGCATCGCGCAGCTGCCCGATCAGGCCTTCACCGGCCATTTCCATATCCTGATCGGCCAGGAACTGCGCCGTCGGCACCACGTGGCTGTTGATCACCGCGCCGGTGACCCCCTCGTTGACGGTGGAGAGGACAGCTTCGCTCGCCGCCACTACGATGTCGCAGCCCAGGATCAATTTCGAACCGCCCGTGGCGATACGCACCGCATGCAGATCCTCCGGCGCATCGGCGATCCGGACGTGGGAGGTGACGGCGCCGTTCTTTTGCGCCAGGCCGGCCATGTCCAGGGCTGAGACGCCCTTGCCGTCCAGATGCGCCGCCATGCCCAACAGGGCGGAGACGGTGACCACGCCGGTACCGCCGATGCCGGTGATCAGAACGCCATAGGGCTCGGCGGCGGATGGCAGCGTGGGCATGGGCAGGCCGGCGAACAGGTCATCCCACTGGCCGCCGTCGGCGCCCCGGGGTTTATCGGCCTTGCGCAGGCTGCCACCATGGATGGTGACGAAGCTGGGACAGAAACCGTTGACGCAGGAAAAATCCTTGTTGCAGTTGGACTGGTCGATCTGCCGCTTGCGGCCCCATTCGGTCTCCTTGGGCAGCACCGAAACACAGTTCGAGGCGACGGAGCAATCGCCGCAGGCCTCGCAGACCAGGTCGTTGATAAAGGCCCGTTTGGCCGGGTCCGGGAACAGGCCGCGCTTGCGGCGGCGGCGTTTCTCCGCCGCGCAGGTCTGGTCGTAAATCAACACGCTGCAGCCCGGCGTCGCGCGGAGGTCACGCTGTACCTGGTCCAGGTCATCGCGATGATGCACGCTGACGCCGGAACCCCAGTTGATGCCGGTGGGATATTTGTCCGGTTCATCCGTGACCACGGCGATCTTGGAGACCCCTTCGGCATGAACCTGGCGGCTGATCTCGTCCGGGGTCAGCTTGCCGTCGCCGACATTGACCACAGGCTGGCCGCCGGTCATGGCCACCGCGTCGTTGAACAGGATCTTGTAGGTGATGTTGACGCCGGCATCCACGGCGGCACGTATCGCCAGCAGGCCGGAATGATAGTAGGTGCCGTCGCCAAGGTTCTGAAACACATGCTCGGTCTTGCAGAATGGCGCCTGGCCGATCCAGTTGACGCCCTCGGCGCCCATGTGGGTGATGGTTTGGGTGTTGCGGTCCGGCATCCACAGGGCCATGCCATGGCAGCCGATACCGGCCATGGAACGGCTTCCCGCCGGCACCTTGGTGGAGGAATTATGCGGGCAGCCGGAACAGAAATACGGCGTGCGCAGAATTGTCGGCGGTGAACCCCTGGCCCCGGTCTCGATCTGTTCGATCCGTGCCAGACGCTGATCGAAGTCAGGCATGTCGCTGAATTTCTTGATCCGCCCGACAACACTCTGGGCCACCATGCCCGGTGTCAGCTCACCAATTTCCGGCAACAGGACACGGTTTTCCTCGTCCTTCTTGCCGACGATGCGCGGGGCGCTGTCCCGGCCATAGAGCAGGCTGCGCAACTGGTCTTCCAGGATCGGGCGCTTTTCCTCGACCACCACGATTTCTTCCAGACCCTTGGCGAATTCCATCGCACCCTGCGGCTCCAGCGGCCAGGTCATGGCGACCTTGTATAGGCGGATACCCATGTCCGCGGCCATCTCCGCCGTCAGGCCCAGTTCGTCAAAGGCCTGGCGCACGTCCAGATAGGCCTTTCCGGTGGTGATGATGCCCAGGCGCGGCTTTGGCGTATCGAAAATCATCCTATCCAGGCCATTGGCCCGCACATAGGCCTGTGCCGCCGGCAGCTTGAGATTCAAAAGCCGGCTTTCCTTGACCATGATGTCGTCGGGATAGCGCAGGCTCAGGCCATCGTCCGGCATCTCGAAATCGATGGTTTTCGCAATCTGCACCGCCTCCGGGTCGATCGAGACCGAGGCCGAGCTTTCCACGGTTTCGCCCACCGCCTTGAAGCCCACGGCACAGCCCGAATAGCGCGACATGGCAAAACCGTGCAGGCCAAGGTCAAGATATTCCTGCACCCCGGCGGGATGAAAAATCGGCACGCCCGAGGCCATGAAGGCCGGCTCGCTCTGATGCGGCAGGGTCGAGGACTTGGCGCCATGATCATCGCCGGCGATCAGCAGTACACCACCGTGCGGGGCGGTGCCGTCGTAGTTCAGATGCTTGATGGCATCGCCGCTGCGGTCGACACCGGGGCCCTTGCCGTACCAGATGCCAAAGACGCCGTCGTACTTGCCGCCCGGCCACAGGTTGACCTGCTGGCTGCCCCAGACCGCCGTGAGCGCCAGATCCTCGTTCAGGCCCGGCTGGAAGGTGATATGGCTGCGCGCGAGGAAGCGCTGTGCCGACCACAGGGCCGCGTCATAGCCGCCCAGGGGAGAGCCGCGATAGCCGGAGATGAAGCCGGCCGTGTTCAAACCGGCGGCGACGTCACGCTGGCGCTGCAGCATGGGCAAACGGACCAGGGCCTGCATCCCGGTCATGAAGACCCGGCCGGATTCCTGTTCGTACTTGTCGTCAAGCGTAACGGCGGCAATCGTCATGGTTATCCTCAATACAGCGGATTGGTTGCGCCGCCATTATAGACAACGCCCGGCCGGAGTCAGGTAGGCTTTATGGCCGGCCAATGACAAACTTGTCCTGGGCGTTCGCGGGATCGGCCAGAATCTCCCGTGCCTGCGCGCTGTCCAGGGCGATCTGGGCCTTGATGGCATCGAGGCCGTCGAATTTCTGTTCCGGCCGCAGATGTTCGATAAAGGCGACGCGGGCGTGGCGGCCATAGATATCCTGGTCGAAATCGAACAGATGGGATTCCAGGGTGATGCCCTGGCCGTCAAAGGTGGGCCGCTGTCCCAGGTTGGCGACGCCGGGATACCATCTGGTCTTGCCAGCCTCGTCCAAACCGAAACGAATGGCATAAACGCCGAGGGCCGGGCGCAGGGCGCTGTCGCGCAAATGCAGATTGGCGGTGGGAAAGCCCAACAATCGGCCGCGCCGGTCGCCGCCGCGTACGCGGCCTTCAACCTCCCACCAATGGCCCAGCAATTCAGCAGCCCGGCGGCAACGTCCGGTTTCCAGATCGACCCGGATAATGGTCGAGGAACAGACATCGTCGTCATGGGTGACCGGCTCCAGCACCGAAACGGTGAAATCATGGCGCTCGCCGTATTCCTGTAACAGCGCCCCGTTGCCGGCCCGGTGGTGGCCGAAAACGAAGTCATAACCCACCACCACATGCCGCGCGCCCAGGCCCTGGACAAGAACTTCCCGGATGAACTCCTCCGCCGGCTGCTGGCTGACATCGTGGTCGAAGCGCAGGCTGGCCAGGCAGTCGACGCCCAGTTTCGATAACAGGCGGGCCTTGGAGCGGAAGGGCGTTAGACGAAAGGGCGGCGCATCGGCCTGAAATATACTTCGCGGATGAGGCTCGAACGTCAGGGCAAAGGCGGGCCCGGAAACGGCATCGGCCATGTCCCTGCAGCGACCGATCAGGGCCTGGTGGCCGCGATGGATGCCATCGAAATTACCAACCGCGACGGCGCCGCCGCGCAGTTCATCGGGAACAGTCTTGATGTGACGGATAATACGCATGGCCGGGATTATTGGGGCTGCGGCCTTCCGTGGCAACAAACTAATGCGGCCAGGCCGATTACAGCGCGGATTCCTTTTCCCGCAGGACCATGATCGGTATTTGCCGGCTGTCGCCAATGCGCTGTTGGTATTTCGGGAAGCCGAGATATGTCTCCATCGCGCGCTGCCAATAGCGCGCGTAGACCTCACCCTCCGCCTCGTGCGCCAGATAGGTCTTCGTCTTGCCGTCAATGGCGCCGCTCGCCTCGGGGTGGGTTTTTAGATTGAAATACCAAGAAGGATAATGCCTCTGTCCCCAATTTGTCGCGACCAGGGCAACCTCGGTCGGATCTTGTTCGTTCCGTATGCATAGCAGGGGCACCGTACGTGGCTGCCCAGTTTTCGCGCCGCGCGCGGTGATGAAGATGACCGGCAGACCGGCCAGGAGACTGGTCGCGGTCCTGGTCCCGGTCAACTTCAGAACAAGGGCATCCAGTGGCTGTTGGGTTTTCGAGAAATACCAAGCACCGAAACGGCTCGAAGCCAATTTCTGCATGAGAGAATGGAAGGCCCCATAAGTAATTCCCGCCATGTCGCAACCCAGATCGTCGGTTTAGATTTTCCCCAATTATGACAAATATTCAATCTCAGTTAATCCTTGAAATCAAGTCGACAATTTTTCGCCTCACTCCGGCCATCAGGTTTCAAACATCTCGCGGGTCGGCACCAGCAAAAAGGCATCGCCCTTGACCACAAGTTCATCACCGCGCAGGCAAATGGTTTCCAGGGCGCAACGGCGCTTTTCCACGTTTACATTGGTGACAATGGCCACGGCGGCGATGGGGCTGGGAAAATAGCGGCGCAATATAGCCATGCGGCGCCAGGGCGACGACCGAACAAGCCTCTTTTTGGCGCGGAAACGTGGGCTTCCATTTGCCGTTAACCAAATATTCAGTGCCCTCACTCAATATGCAGTCGTCACGGATGACGGAGGAGGGGTTTTTCGCCCGATAACCGCGCCGCGACACTGGCACTGGCTGATTGAACCAACAGACTGAATAGGGCAGGAACGATGGCTGTCGATATGAACATGACGATCCTGATCGTCGACGACTACAAGACGATGTTGCGTATCATCCGCAACTTGTTGAAACAACTTGGCTTCAACAATGTTGACGAAGCGACCGATGGCGCGGCGGCTTTGCAGAAGCTGCGGGGCAAGGATTACAATCTGGTGATTTCCGATTGGAACATGGAACCGATGACCGGCTATCAGTTGCTGAAGGAAATCCGTTCCGACGAAAAAATGCAGGAAACGCCGTTCATCATGATCACGGCGGAATCGAAGACCGAGAACGTGATCGCGGCGAAGAAGGCCGGCGTCAACAATTACATTGTGAAGCCGTTCAACGCGGCGACACTGAAGACCAAAATGACATCCGTAATCGGTGATTTCTGATTACCGGATTTTTTGCGCATGCGCCTGGGGTGTCTAACGCCAATTGTGCGTCCGGCTGTTTCATGGAGTTCTCTTGATGGATACTGATGAGGTCAGCGCGGGGATCGAGCAACTTGTCGATCATCTGCGTACGAACCGCTCGACGGCGGTCACTCTTGGTGATATCGCCGGCGTCACGGAAGTCTTGCTGGCGACCATGCGGCGTTATTTCAACTCGATCGACACGACCCTCTATTCCGAGTTCCGTGGCCTGTCGGAGTATATTCAGCGCGCCCGGGGCGAAATCGCCGAGCTGCGGCCGAACGACCTGAAAGAGGAAAAGATCCCCCGCGCGGGCCTGGAACTGGAAGCCATCGTTGCCTCGACCGAGGAAGCGACCGGCACCATCATGGATGCGGCGGAAGAGATCATGTTCGCCGATCCGGCCTCCGACGACTACGGCGATGCCGTCAACGATGCCTGCATGCGGATTTTCGAGGCTTGTTCCTTCCAGGATATTACCGGGCAGCGCATCACCAAGGTGGTCGCCACCCTGACCTATATCGAAGAACGCCTGCATGGGTTGCAGGATGCCTGGGGTCCGGATATTGAAGATGCCGCGGGCGAGGCGGATGAGCCTGGCAAGGACAAGGACGCGCGGCCGGACAAGGATTTGCTGCACGGCCCCGCCCTTGATGGCGAAGGTATACAGCAGGATCAGGTCGACAACCTGCTTTCCGGCGATGTGACCTCCGGGGAAAGCGCCGAGATCATCGAAATCGAGGCCGAGCCGGAGGCCGCGGAAGTTGCTGAGATCACCGACGCTGAAGCGCCGGAACTTGAGGCGGACGCAGACGCCGCGCCCGTCATGGAGGCGGCGGCGAGGTTTCTCAACGGCGGTGACGAGGCCAATGATGCCGACGACGGCGCCGGCAATGATGCCGCACCGTCCGAAGATGCCAATCAGGACGACATTGATGCCATGTTCAACGGCGATGCCGCCGATGACGACGGTGCTGGTGCCGCGCCGTCCGAAGATGTCAATCAGGACGACATAGATGCCATGTTCAACGGCGATGCCGCCGATGACGAGGTGGAGATTGAGCCTGAACCGGAAGCCATCCCAGAGTTGGAAGCGGAAGCGGAAGAAGAAATCGTTCCGGATCCGAGTGACGGCCAGCCGGAACTGGATGATATCGTACCCCTGATGCCCGACGCGGCCGAGACCGCCTCGCAGGACGACATCGACGCCCTATTCGACTAGCGCATGTCGGGCTTAACCAAACCCGAACCCATGCGCTAAACCCTTAGCACAGAGCAACTTATCCGCATTCAATTGAATACGGGTTGCTCTAGCTTTCCTACCAACGTAGCCAGGGCAATATCGCCTGGGGGTTTTCGCCCGCCTCAGCCGCGACTTCGTGCACCTTGTCTTGATCCAATTGCCCTTCCGCGCTCAGGGCCAGCGCCTCGGCGTGAATGCCGCCGCCGATCCAAATGGCGTCAATGCCGGCCTGCCGGGCACCACGGATATCGGTGGCCAGCGCATCACCGATCATGACGGCGCGGGCTCTTGGTATTTCCGGTGTTTCCGCGAACAGGCGGTCGAAAATATCCGGAAACGGTTTGCCGAAGCGTTGCACCTTCCCGCCCAGGTCCTCGTAACATTCGGCCAGGGCGCCGGCGCAGGGGATCGTCTGCCCGCCGCGTATCACGACGATGTCGGGATTGGCGCAAACCATAGGCAAATCGCGGGCCACCGCCATCGCCAAGAATTCACGATAATCCTCGGCCGTCTCGGTTTCGTCGTCGAACAGGCCGGTACAGATGATGAGTTCCGCCGCATCGATCCCGACTTCCCGGCCGCCGCAGGCGTCCAGGGTCGGCCGGCTGCGTTCCGGGCCAAGATGAAAGTAAGCCGGGCGGGCCGCCTCGCCGGCTCCGCTGGCCCCGGCGGCGATGGTATTGGCCGTCGCCTCGCCCGAGGTCAGCAACCAGTCATACAGATCCGCCATGACGCCCAGTTCCTCCAGGTGCAGGGCGACGGATGCGCTCGTCCGCGGCGCGTTTGACAGCAATACCACCCTGGTCCCGGCCTGGCGCAGACGCTGGAGACAATCCGCCGCATCCGGAAAGACTGCTACGCCATCATGGACGACACCCCACAGATCAAGGATGAAAAGATCATAGTCGCCGGCCAATTCGGCCAGGCCGTTAAGTATTGGAATGCTCATACAGCGTCCGCGTCCCGATGCTTCGATAGGTGAGGGCAGTATTGGCATAGCCGAGGCTTTCGCCCTTGTCCATCTTGTCCGTATCCGGCCGCGGGCGGGCACCACCGGCGCGGCCCTGCTGATGCCGGCGGCGCTGTTCCGGGCGTGAGATGGATTTCTTCTTGGAAAGCCCCTTCAAAGCAGGGGCCTTCGCAGCTATATAAGACGGGTGCGCGCCACTGTAGCCGTTTATTTCGCGGTGCGGATGGACGCCGTGCGATTGTCCCAACCTGGTAACCAGCGGTGAAGTTGAGGCATGACGTATCTAATGGTTGCCGGTGGCCTGGTGCTACTTCTGATCGGCGGTGACGTGTTGGTCCGGGGCGCGGTGACCCTGGCGCAACGGCTGGCGGTTCCGCCTTTGGTCATTGGCCTGACCGTGGTCGCCTTCGGCACATCGTCGCCCGAACTGGTCGTCAGTTTGGACGCCGTCCTGAGCGGCGCGCCGGAAATCGCCATCGGCAACGTGATCGGCTCCAACATTGCCAATATTCTGCTTGTGCTGGGTTTGCCGGCCATTATTTTTCCCATCGCCTGCGACGTTGAAGCCATCCGCCGGGACGGCGCCATCATGTTCGCGATTTCCATCGCCTTCGCCGCGCTGTGCCTGAGCGGTCAAATACTCAATTGGCAGGGCGCCATCATGACCTCACTGCTGTGCGGTTATTTGACCTGGTCGTATTTTTCCGGGCGGGAGGAAAACGAGGTTACGGCGGAAGCCATTGTTGACGAGATCGAAGGCATCGCCGCGCGGCCCCATTCAATCTGGCTTTCGTTGACCTTTATCCTGGTGGGCATCGCCGGTTTGGTCTATGGCGCGGACATGCTGATTGATGGCGCCGTGGTGCTGGCCCTGGCCGCGGGCGTGTCGGAGGCGACCATCGGCTTGTCCTTGATCGCGTTGGGTACCTCGTTGCCGGAATTGGCGACTTCGCTGGTCGCCGCCATCCGCCGTCACGGCGATGTGGCAATCGGCAACGTGGTGGGATCGAACCTGTTCAACATTCTCGGCATCATGGGCATTACATCCATGGTGCGGACAGTGCCCATACCGGATCAGATCGTCGCGTACGATTTATGGATCATGCTGGCGGCGGCCATCCTGATAACACCGTTCGTGCTGCGCGGCCGACCCATCAGCCGGCGCTACGGCGGCTTTCTTGCCCTCGCCTACTTTATTTATGTGCTTTCGTTGTATCATGGCATGTCAGGCATGCCTAAAACCGAGGCCGAACAGGCCGCCCAACCAAAGACCGTAAAACAGACTGTACAAATACTATCTATGCCGGCCAAGTTACTTGGTTGAATAGCACAACAATAGAACCGCAACGCCACTTGATATTGTCAGCCAACGGCCACACGGGGTGTGGTGACTTGTCCACAACTGATCGAAAAACGCCGTTAACCTATGTTCTTTGTGCATAGGCCGTCGATTTGTCCGGGGTTTCAGTAACGTTCAGGTTACATGTTGCTAATGCATTGCTGCCGTTACCGAGCATTTTACTTTTTACCTTTAGATTCAATGGTTTGTGAAATTGCCTATTTTTTGTGCAAAGCGGACGAACAGGCGGGATTCCGCCACTTTGATACCGTCGGGAATGGCTTCCCCACACAGTTATCCACAGACAAGGTGGATATCGGCGGGAAAGCTTTCCGCAATTGTCGATAGACCATTGACGGATGGCAAAAGGCGCGGAAAATAGCCCCATGGCAAAGGCTGACAAACCAACCGAGCAGTCCCTGGACCTGCCCGCCGACGGCCGGCCGGAGGCGGGTATAGAGCACGGACGGGACGCCATCCGGGCGGCATTGGAGACCATGCCGGCGGCACCGGGGGTCTACCGCATGCTGGCCGGCAATGGCGAAGTGCTGTACGTGGGCAAGGCCAAGAACCTGAAAAACCGGGTGCGCAACTATGCCCAGCCGGCCGGTCTGAATACCCGGACCCTGCGGATGATCGCCGAGACCCGCGCCATGGAGGTGGTGACCACCCATACGGAGGTCGAGGCGCTGTTGTTGGAAAGCAACCTGATCAAGCGTCTGCGCCCGCGCTACAATATTCTGCTGCGTGACGACAAATCCTTCCCCTTCATCGTTATCACCGGCGATCATGAATGGCCGCAGCTGGCCAAGCACCGGGGCGCCCGCAGCCGCAAGGGGGAATATTTCGGCCCCTTCGCTTCCGCCACTTCCGTCAACCGGACACTGAACACCCTGCAAAAGGCGTTTCCCCTGCGCTCTTGCTCGGACAGCATTTTCGCCACCCGGACCCGGCCCTGTCTGCAATACCAGATCCGCCGCTGCACGGCGCCCTGCGTCGACCGGATTGACAGGGATAGTTACGCGGAACTGGTGCGGGAGGCGCGGGACTTCCTCTCCGGGCGCAGCCAACAGGTCCAGCATGGCCTGTCCGAGAAGATGGAGGCGGCCAGCGCCGACCTGGCCTTCGAGACCGCCGCCGTTTATCGGGACCGCCTGCGCGCCCTGTCCCATGTTCAGGCCCATCAGGGCATCAATGTTGCCAGCGTGGCCGAGGCGGACGTCATCACCATCCATATGGAGGGCGGGCAAAGCTGTATTCAGGTGTTCTTTTTCCGGGCCGGGCAGAATTGGGGCAACCGGGCCTATTTTCCCAGTCATGGCAAGGAGCGGACCCCGGCGGAGGTCCTGGGTGCCTTCATCGGCCAGTTCTATGACGACAAGCCGCCGCCCAAGGAAATCCTGCTCAACGAATGGCCGGAAAAACACGGCCTTATCGCCGAGGCCCTGAGCCTCAAGGCGGAGCGCAAGGTGCGCCTGCACCGTCCCGAGCGCGGTCAGCGGCGGGAGCTGGTGCAACATGCCCAAACCAACGCGCGCGAGGCCCTGGCCCGGCGTCTGGCGGAAAGCGCCAGCCAGCGGCGCCTGTTGGAAGACCTGGCCGATTTGTTCGCTCTGGACAGCCCGCCGCGGCGCATCGAAGTCTATGACAACAGCCATATCATGGGCACCGACGCCATTGGTGCCATGATCGTGGCCGGGCCGGAGGGCTTCCAGAAGAACGCCTACCGCAAATTCAATATCAAGGGCGAGGACCTAACCCCCGGTGATGACTACGGCATGATGCGCGAAGTACTACACCGCCGCTTTGCCTGCCTGTTGAAGGCCCAGGCGGCGGCGGAGAGCGCCGACGAGGCCGAGGCAGGAGAAGGCGGCGATCAGCGGAACGAAGATGCACGCGTCGCCGGGGAATGGCCCGACCTGGTGCTGATCGACGGCGGTGTCGGCCAGTTGGAGGCGGTGCGCGAGGTTTTCGCCGACCTGGGCGTGAGCGGCGTCGCCCTGGCCGCCATCGCCAAGGGACCGGACCGCAATGCCGGATTGGAGCGCATCCATCTGCCCGACAAGCCGGAAATTTCCTTGCCGCCGCGCAGCGCCGTGCTGTACTTCCTGCAGCGCCTGCGTGATGAGTCCCACCGCTTCGCCATCGGCACCCACCGCGCCCGCCGGGCCAAGCGCATGGACCGCTCGGCCCTGGACAGCATTCCCGGCGTCGGCCCTGGCCGCAAACGGGCCTTGTTGAACCATTTCGGATCCGCCCGGGCGGTGGAAAGCGCCGGCCTGGCCGACCTGGAAAGCACCAGGGGCGTTTCCAAGGCCCTGGCGCAAAAAATTTATGACTTCTTTCATCCCGAAGGTTGAGTTGGGAGCTTTCACCTTACTGCTAAATCCTTATACTCATGCCGCGCCCCGGAACCGGGATTCGCACGGGGACCACGATTTGAGAACATGATTACGACCCTACCCAATCTTTTGACCCTGTCACGAATTCTGGCGATTCCGGCGTTGATCGGCGCTTTCTATTTGACCTCGCCGTTGTCGAACTGGCTGGCCTTCGCCATTTTCGCGATCGCCGGTATCACCGATATCCTGGACGGCTATCTGGCGCGCAGCCTGGGCGAGGAAAGCGGTCTGGGCCGCTTTCTTGACCCCGTGGCCGATAAACTGTTAGTTGCCGCCACCTTGTTGATGCTGGTCTATGTCGGCCGCATCGGTGACTGGACGATCCTGCCCACCGTGGTGATCCTGTGCCGGGAAATCCTGGTCTCGGGTCTGCGCGAGTTCCTGGCCGAACTGCGGGTCAGCGTGCCGGTCAGCCGGGTGGCGAAATGGAAGACAACGATACAAATGCTGGCAATCGGATTTCTGATCGTGGGGGACGCCGGCTGGGATCGGATCCCGGTGATGGAAATCGGCCGGCTGGGGATGTGGGTGGCGGCCTTGTTCACCATCTACACCGGCTATGACTATCTGCGCGCCGGGCTGAAGCATGTTACGGCTGATGCGCCCGGGCCCGATGGAACGGATAAATCGTAAAGGTATGGCGATGAAGGTGTTGGGCGTGACCGGGTGGAGCGGCGCCGGCAAGACGACGCTGTTGACGCGGTTGATACCGGAATTGACGGCCCGGGGGCTGCGTGTTTCGACCATCAAGCACGCGCATCACGCTTTCGACGTGGACAAACCGGGCAAGGATTCCTATCGCCATCGCGAGGCCGGCGCGACCGAGGTCTTGATCAGCGCCGGGGTCCGCTGGGCCTTGATGCATGAGAACCGGGACGAGGGTGAGCCGAACCTGGCGGAGCTGCTGGAACGCATGACGCCGGTGGATCTGGTCCTGGTGGAAGGCTACAAGGGCGAGGGCCACCTGAAGATGGAGGTGCACCGCGACGGCCTGAATAAGCCCTTGTTATGCCGCGAGGATGAGAGTTTTATTGCCCTGGCCGCCAACTACCGTCCCGAAGGTCCGGATCTGGGCGTGCCATTGCTGGATCTGGACAATGTCCAGGCGGTGGCGGATTTTGTCGTTGAATTTTGTCGCTCCGAAGGGCCGGCGCCATGAACAAGCTAGCCGACGATTGTTTCAACCAGGTTAAGAACTTGATGTCCACGGCCGAGGCCCTGGCCGTGCTGCGGCAGCGCATCGTGGCGGTGACCCAGGACCGGCTGGAACGGCTGCCCCTGGCCCAGGCCCAGGGGCGCATTCTGGCCGAGGATCTGGTCTCGAACCTTGATGTGCCGCCGCACGATAACTCCGCCGTCGATGGTTATGCCCTGCGTCACGGCGATCTGAAACCGGATGCGCCGAGCCGCCTGGCCGTGGCCGGCCGCTCCGCCGCCGGTCATCCCTTCACGGGCCATGTTGAAGCCGGCGGCACGGTACGCATATTCACCGGCGCGGTGATGCCCGATGGGGCGGATACCGTGGTCATGCAGGAAGATGTGGAACGGTCCGGTGAACATATTGTCATACCGCCGGGCCTGAAATCAGGCGCCAACCGGCGGCGCCAGGGCGAGGATACGGAAAAGGGCGATGTGGTACTGGCCCGCGGGCGGCGCCTGCGGGCCCAGGACCTGGGTTTGGCGGCCTCGGTCGGTCATGGCGAACTGACCCTTTACCGCCCCCTCAAGGTGGGTGTGTTTTCCACCGGCGATGAACTGGTGGAGCCCGGCGCGGACCTGCCCACAGGCGGCATTTATGACGCCAACCGCCAGATCCTGATGGCGCTGGTTGGCGGCCTTGGCGCCCAGGTGTCCGATTTGGGCATTCTGCCCGATGAAGCGGCGGCGGTGCGGCAGGGTCTAAGCGATGCGGCCGAGGCGCATGATCTGCTTTTGACCTCGGGCGGTGTCTCGGTCGGCGACGAGGATCATGTGCGCGGAGCGGTCGAGGCCCTGGGCCATCTGCATTTCTGGCGCCTTGCGATCAAGCCGGGGCGGCCCCTGGCCCTGGGGCAGGTCGGCGCCACGGCCTTTGTCGGCCTGCCCGGCAATCCAGTGGCCGCGACGGTCTGCTTCCTGCGTTTTGCCCGTCCACTGATCCTGGGCCTGGCCGGGGCAGTGGATCTGGAACCGGCGCTTTACCGTGTTACCGCCGATTTTGATTACGAGAAGAAGGCCGGGCGCCGGGAATGGCTGCGGGCGCGGCTGGAGCACCAGGTGGATGCGGGGCCCCGTGCTGTGCTGTTCCGTCCCATGGGCTCGGGCATCATCAATTCCCTGGTCCAGACCCATGGCCTGGTTGAAATCGCCGAAGATGTGACCCGGATAAAAGCCGGCGAGGCGGTGGATTTTCTGCCCTTTGACGAGGTGGCCTCATGAAGCTTCTATATTTTGCCTGGCTGCGCGACCGGATCGGCCTGGCCGAGGAAACAATTGAGCTGCCGGAATCGGTCACCACGGTGGGGCAATTGGCGACCTGGCTGGCGCAGAAATCCGACGGCCATGCCGAAGCTTTCGCCGATCCCAATTCGGTGCGCTGTGCCGTCAACATGGATTATGCCAGGGCCGATGCCGCCATTGGGCCGGATGACGAGATTGCCTTTTTCCCCCCCGTCACGGGTGGCTGACGGCTAATTTTGCTATGATCAAGGTGCAACAGGAAGATTTTGATGTCGGCGCGGAACTGGCCGCACTGAGCCGGGACCGTCACCAGGTCGGCGCCGTGGCGTCATTCATCGGTCTGGTGCGTGACGTCGCAGGCGACAGTGAATTGTCCGCCATGACCCTGGAACATTATCCCGGCATGACCGAGCGGCAACTGCAAAAGCTGGAGGCCGAGGCACTGAGCCGCTGGCCCCTTGACCGGGTCCTGATCATTCACCGTTATGGCCGCCTGTTGCCGGGCGACCAAATCGTCCTGTGCGCCGCCACCTCGGCCCACCGCGAGGCATCGTTCGAGGCCTGCGCCTTCCTTATGGACTGGTTGAAAACCAAGGCGCCGTTTTGGAAGCTGGAAGAGGTCGACGGTGAAGGCAAATGGGTCGCCGCCCGCCAGGATGACGACGCGGCGGCGGCGCGCTGGCAAACCGATAAGACGAATGTGAAGCAAACCGAGTAGTAGAGGACGACAGTAATGGCCTATCAACCTTTTGATTTGAGCGGCAAGGTGGCCCTGGTGACGGGCGGCAACAGCGGCATTGGCCTGGGCTTCGCCGAAGCCATGGCCCAGGCCGGTGCCGATGTTTGCATCTGGGGTACCAACGGGGACAAGAACGCCGCCGCCTTGGCGCAATTGCAGAGCCATGGCGGCAAGGCGGCTGCGATGATCTGCGATGTTTCCGATCAGGCGGCGGTCAGCGAGGCCTTCGCCGAAACCCTGGCCCAATTCGGCCGGGTGGACAGTTGTTTCGCCAACGCCGGGGTTTCGGGCCGGTCCGAGGCCGCGACGTTCCAGGATATGCCGGTGGAGGAATGGCGCCGGGTCATGGACGTCAATCTGGACGGTGCGTTTTTCACCCTGCAGGCTGCCGCCAAGCATATGACCGAACGGGAAGGCGGCGGCCGCCTGGTCGGCACAGCCTCCCTGGCCGCAATCGAATCCTCGCCGCGCAGCGTGCATTACGCCGCCACCAAGGGCGCCTTGATTTCCATGATGATTTCCCTGGCCACGGGCATGGCCCGCTATGGCGTCACCGCCAATTCGGTGCTGCCCGGCTGGATCGAAACCCCGATGACCGAACCGGCCTTCGGCTGGGACAAGTTCGCCAATGCGGTATTGCCGCGCATTCCCCAGCGGCGCTGGGGCGTGAAGGAGGATTTCGGCGGCGTCGCGGTCTATCTGGCCTCCGACGCCTCGGCCTATCATTCCGGCGACACCTTCATCATCGACGGCGCCTACAACAAGTTTTAGGATTTTCTCGGCTGGCTGACGCTCGCCTTGTTTCTGTTCTTCCGCCGTCCTTGGCTGTATGATTCACGGCGTGCGCAGACTGCAAAAATATATCCTGCGGCAATTGGCGGGGCCGTTCGTATTCTTTCTCCTGTCGCTGACCGGCGTGATCTGGTTGACCCAGTCCCTGCGTTTTGTTGACCTGATCATCAACAAGGGGCTGTCGGCTTCGTACTTCGGACAGTTGACCCTGCTGATCCTGCCCAGCGTCTTGACCATCATTCTGCCCATCGCCCTGTTCGCCGGCGTGCTGTATGTCTACAACAACCTGGACAGCGACAGTGAAATCGTCGTCATGCGCGCCTCCGGCCTGAGCAATCTGGCCTTGGCGCGGCCGGCCTTGATCCTGGCCCTGGTGGTCACCCTGGCCGGCTATTTCCTTTCGCTCTATCTGATGCCCACGGGTCAGCGCGCCTTCAAGGACATGAAGACCTCGCTGCGCACCAATCTGTCCTATGTGTTGCTGCAGGAAGGCACCTTCAACACCATTGGCGACAGCCTGACGGTATATATCCGGGCCCGGCAATCGGGCGGCGAAATGCTGGGCATTCTGGTTCATGACAGCCGGGAGCGCCAACGCCCGGTCACCATGATCGCCCAAAAGGGCGCCATGGTGCGGACCGAGGCCGGGCCCCGCTTCATCATGGTCAACGGCAACCGGCAGCAAATCGACCATGGCGCGGGGCAGTTGTCCCTGTTGCAGTTCGACCGTTATGCCTTGGATTTGAGCCAGTTCGTACAGCGGGACGAGGACCGCTGGCTGGAACCGGGCGAACGCTATCTGCATGAATTGTTCTGGCCCGGGGCCGGCGCCGATGACCGGGCCAACGCGGCCCGCATGCGGGCCGAGGGTCATGACCGCCTGGCCTCGCCGCTTTACAGCCTGGCCTTTGTGTTGATTGCCCTGACCGCGGTGTTGACCGGGGAGTTCAACCGGCGCGGCCGGCGCTGGCGTATCGTCATGGCGGTGGGCTGCATCGCCCTGCTGCGGGGCGCGGGGCTGGGCCTGGTCGGCCTGTCGGCCAAGTTTCCGGCCTTGATCCCGCTGTTGTATCTAAACATCGCGCTGGTCATGGTGATTTGTCTTTATGCCTTGATGCGGGGCGGCCTATGGCGGCATCGCCGGCCCGATTGGCGCCACGGCGGCGCGGAAACACTCTGATGCGCCTGTCGCCGACATTCTCGCTCTATCTCGGCCGGCAGTTTTTGTTTGGCATCAGTTTTGTCCTGGCCATCCTGTTGGCATTGATTTT
Organism: Alphaproteobacteria bacterium; assembly: GCA_030747035.1. Taxonomy (GTDB): domain Bacteria; phylum Pseudomonadota; class Alphaproteobacteria. The sequence goes on from JASLLM010000034.1 coordinate 26,411, forward strand.
TTTGATCGATGTGGTGGAGCTGTTGCGCCGCGCCGCCGGGCGCGAGGCCGCCGGCATTGGCCTGGTTCTGGGCATGGCGGCGTTGAATCTGCCCTCGCTGGCGCAAAAGGTGCTGCCCGTGGCGACACTGTTTGGCGCCATAGTCACCTTTTCCCGCCTGACCCGCAGTCACGAGTTGATCGTGGCCCGCGCCGCCGGTGTCTCGGTTTGGCAGTTCCTGGCCCCCGCCCTGGTCATCGCCCTGCTGCTGGGCACCATCATGATGACGCTTTTCAATCCCCTGGCCGCCATCATGTCGTCACGCTACGAACAGCTTGAAGGGCGCTATCTGGAAGGGCGGCAAAGTCTGTTGGCGGTCTCGGCCACTGGGCTGTGGCTGCGCCAGGCCGATGAATTCGGGCAATCCGTAATCCATGCCCGGCACGTCTCCTCC
>JASLLM010000350.1 GCA_030747035.1 Alphaproteobacteria bacterium
GGCCTGATGTGCATTCCGCCGCTGGACGAGGACTGCAGCCTGCATTTCGCCCTGTTGCGCGAGATTGCCCGGCGCAACGGTCTGGACGGCTTGTCCATGGGCATGAGCGCTGATTTCGAGGTGGCGATACGCTTCGGCGCCACCTTGGTACGGGTCGGCACGGCAATCTTCGGTGCCCGCCAACCTTATCCCTAGACCGTAAATTGAATTTCGGTGTCACCGTCGAGCTCCGGGAGCAGGGCAAGCAGGTCATCCCGCGCCAGGGCGACGCAGCCCTCGGTCGGGCCATGGCCCGGGCTGGCCACATGCATGAAGATGGCGCTGCCGGCGCCGGGCACCACCGGCGCGTCGTTGTGCCCCAGAATCACCACTAGATCGTACAGGCCGTCCTTCCGCCACAGGCTTTCCGCGCTGGCGCCGTAAGGCAGACGCACGGGCTGGTTATAGGCGGCATCGGCGGGATCATCGCACCAGCCGTCATCCGGCTGGATCGCCGAAGTTGCCAGTTTGCTGTCCGGCCGGGCCAGGCGGTCGGCCCGGTACAGCAGCCGGCGCAAGGGAAACCG
>JASLLM010000351.1 GCA_030747035.1 Alphaproteobacteria bacterium
GGTTCACAGCAGCGATTTCGAGCTGGATATCTCGCTCTCCGGCTCGCTTGATGCCGATTCCGATGACAACGACGCCCGCCGGGGCATGCCTGATCTGGACTATCTGGCCGAACTGGGGCCGCGCCTGCAATGGACCTTCGCCCGGGCCGCGCGCTGGGCCAAGTTGGATCTTGAACTGCCCGTACGGGCTGTGTTTTCCACCGATTTGTCGGATGTGGAGCACCAGGGTTTCCTGCTGGAGCCGCAAATCGCCTATCAGCACGGTAATTTTCTTGGCAACGGCAGCAAGCTAAAACTGGGCCTGTCCGCCGTCTTTGCCGACGAAATCCTGCAGGACTATTTCTACGAGGTGACCGCGCCCTTCGCCTCCGCCGCCCGCCCGGCCTATGACGGGCAGGGGGGTACCTGGGCAGCAAACTGCGTCTTGTTGTCCAACACCCCCTGGGCAAGCGTCTGCGGTTTTTTCTGGCCGGCGATTTGAACTCCCACCACGGCGCGGCCAACGAGGATAGCCCGCTGCTGCGCGAAAAGCTGACTTTCGGCGCCGGCCTGGGC
>JASLLM010000035.1 GCA_030747035.1 Alphaproteobacteria bacterium
ATACACTAATCCTTCACCTTTGATTTTTTGGAGATTTGTTAGTTGATAACTTATTGGATTCATTTAATAAAAAATACATTATGGATGGAATTGTTAGTTAGGAATCAAGTGCTCTATCCAGCTGAGCTACGGGCGCCCAAGAGGATGCCTGCGCTGATGGGCAGGCGCTGGTGGCCGGGTGATAGCATGTTGGCGGCGGCCATGAAAGTGCCGTGGCCGCTTGTACCGCCCCTGGTCAGACGATAAATTGCCGCCATGCCGAACCGTTACCAATCGCAACAGGGGTATGGGAGATGAGCGCCAAGCCATGCGGGGCCTGCCTGCCTAAAACTCCGGCGGGCCAGAACCGGACGTCCGTCCCGCGGGACCGGGCCCGGGGAGGTGCGCCGTAACCGCCCCGCTCAAAGGCTCTTCGTATGCGGGGCCGGCCTACACCGGTACCGGCCGCATCGGTGACAGTGCCCTGGCGGCCCGCCTGAGCCGGGAGCTGCAGGGCCAGGTGCTGTTCGATGGCGCCTCCCGCGGCCGCTATTCCACTGATGCCTCGATCTATCAGATCGAACCCATCGGCGTGGTGGTACCCGAGACCGAGCAGGACATCGTCCGCGCCATTCAGATCGCCGGCGACGAAGGCATTCCCATTCTGCCGAGGGGTGGCGGCACCTCCCAATGCGGCCAGACCGTGGGCGAGGCCCTGGTGCTGGATGTCTCGAAACATTTCGCCGGCGTCATCTCATTGGATGTGGAAAACCGCCGCGCGACCGTACAGCCGGGCCTGGTGCTGGATCAGTTGAACGCCTATTTGAAACCCCATGGTTTGTACTTTCCCGTCGATGTTTCCACCTCGTCACGGGCCACCATCGGCGGCATGACCGGCAACAATTCCTGTGGCGCCCGCTCTATCCGCTACGGCCGCATGGTGGAAAACGTGCGCGCCATCGATGCCATATTGGCCGACGGCGCCAAGTTGCATTTCGGCCAGTTGCCCGACGATTTCCAGGCCGCCGATATTCCCAGCCGGTTTCGGGATATCGCCGCCCCGCTGCTGGACCTGGGCCGGCGGGAAGCGGACGAGATCAGCGCCCGCTTTCCCGATCTGCATGACGACCGGGTGCAGCGCCGGGTCGGCGGCTACAACATCGATGCCCTGGTGCCCGGCATCGGTTCGGAAAATCTGGCCCACCTGCTGGTCGGCTCGGAAGGCACGTTGGCGTTTTCCACCGCCATCGAATTGGATCTCGCCCCCCTTCCGGCCAACAAGGCCCTGGGCATCTGTCATTTCCCCAACTTTTACGCCGCCATGGATGCGACCCGGCATATTGTCGAGCTGGGGCCAGCGGCGGTGGAACTGGTGGACCGCACCATGATCGATCTGGCCCGGGAGATCGAGATTTTCCGGCCCACCGTGGAGCGTTTCGTCCAGGGCGAGCCGGCGGCACTGCTGTTGGTGGAATTCGCCGGTGAGGATGGGGAAGAGCAACTGCGCAAGCTGGCGCAACTGGTGGAACTGATGGCCGATCTGGGCTTCCCCGGCGCCGTGGTGGAGGCGACGGACCCCGGTTTCCAATCGGCCGTCTGGGAAGTACGCAAATCCGGCCTGAACATCATGATGTCCATGAAGGGCGACGGCAAACCGATCAGCTTCATCGAGGACTGCGCCGTGCGCCTGGAGGATCTGGCCGACTACACCGACCGCCTGACCAAGGTGTTCCACAAGCACGGCACGGAAGGCACCTGGTATGCCCATGCCTCCGTCGGCACCCTGCATGTCCGCCCCGTGGTCAACCTGAAGGAAGAGGCCGGCGCCAAACAGATGCGCGCCATGGCCGAGGAAGCCTTCGAAATGGTGCGCGAATACAAGGGCAGCCACAGCGGCGAGCATGGCGACGGCCTAGTGCGTTCGGAGTTCCACCTGCCCATGTTCGGCCAGCGCATGGTGGACAATTTCGCCGAAGTGAAAAACATCCTCGACCCCACGGGCCTGTTCAATCCGGGCAAGATCGTCGATCCGCCGAAAATGGACGACCGCCGCCTGTTCCGCTTCAAGCCGGGCTACGAAACCGCGCCATTGGAAACCGGTCTGGACTGGTCCGCCTGGGGCGGCTTCGCCGGCGCGGTGGAGATGTGCAACAACAACGGCGCCTGCCGCAATTTGAGCCTGGCCGGCGTGATGTGCCCCTCCTTCAAGCTCACCGGTGACGAGGCGCATCTGACCCGGGGGCGCGCCAATCTGCTGCGCCTGGGGCTGTCGGGGCAACTGGGTCCGGACGCCTTGCATTCCAACGCCATGGCCGATGCCATGTCGTTGTGTGTGGGCTGCAAGGGCTGCAAACGGGAATGCCCGGTGGGCGTGGACATGGCGGCCATGAAGATCGAGGTGCAGTACCAGCGCGCCAAACGTTCGGGCATTTCCTGGCACGACCGCCTGGTCGCCTATCTGCCCCGCTACGCGCCCTGGGCCGCGCGCCTAGCGCCGTTATTGAACCTGCGGGACCAGGTGCCGGGCCTGGCCTGGCTGAGCGAAAAACTGTTCGGCTTCACCGCCAAGCGGCCGTTGCCGAAATGGCGTAGGGACAGCTTCCGCCCCGAACAGAACGCCTATGGTCCCACAGACGGCCCGGAGGTGGTGCTGTTCGCCGATACCTTTAATGGGGCGTTCGAGCGGGAGAACCTGACGGCGGCCATCGATGTGCTGGTGGCGGCGGGCCGGCGGGTGCATATGGCCCAGGCCCTGGACGGTGATCGCCCCTTATGTTGCGGCCGCACATTCCTCTCCGCCGGCCTGGTGGAGCAGGCACGGGCCGAGATGTCCCGCACCATCGAGGCCCTGGCGCCGTTTGTCGCCCGTGGCCTGCCGGTTCTGGGCCTGGAACCGTCGTGTCTTCTGACCTTGCGTGACGAACTATTGGCAGTGCTGCCGGGCGAAGGGTCCAAGGCCCTGGCCGATCGCGCCATGCTGCTGGAAGAATATCTGGCGGCGGAACATGAAGCGGGCCGCCTGGATCTCGACCTGGGCGCGGCGGGCGACGTCCTCCTGCATGGCCATTGCCATCAAAAGGCGCATCAGACCATGGGGGCGATGAATACCACGCTCGGCCTGTTGCCCGATACGGAGACGGAGGCTGTGCAATCAAGTTGCTGTGGCATGGCGGGCGCCTTCGGCTACGGCGCGGAGACCTACGACACCGCCATGGCCATGGCCGAGGCCTCGTTGCTGCCGGCCGTCCGTGATGCGGGTTCCGCCACCACCCTGGTCGCCAACGGCACCTCCTGCCGGCAACAGATCAAGCACGGCAGCGGCCGCGAGGCGGTGCACATAGTGCAGGTGTTGCAGCGGGCGCTTAAGACATAGTCGTAAGCCTGTCCAAAGATTGCCGGGTCAGGTTTGGCAATGATGAAACAATTCTTGGTCGTGAGAAACGCGCGACCGCTGATCAGATGCCAACACTCTGGCATGGGCACCCGCCTTCGCGGGTGCGACACCGGTGTTGAACGCACCACCAAGTCATTCCCGCGAAGGCAGGAATCCATGCCTCTGGCGGCGCGGCGACACGGTGGTGGTGGGAGGATTCCGGCCTAACCCTTGCCCCGTTCGTCGCTTACCCGCTTGGCCTTGAATTCGGTCTTGGGCAGGGTATCGGGCGCGACCACCTCGATATCGGCGCGGACTTCGATTTCCAGGCGTACCGCGGCGGCGACCTGTTCCGTCAGGGCCGAGGCGGGGCCATGGTCGGCATGCTCCACCACCACCTTCATCACATCCATGCCGTCGCTGTCGCGGCTGGTCAGGACGATCTGGAACTCATCGCCCAGTTCGGGAATGGCGCGCACCGCCTTTTCGATCTGGGTCGGGAAGAACTTGATGCCGCGCAGGTTGATCAGGTCATCGGCCCGGCCGGCGAAGCAGCCCATGGCGCGGGCATGGCTGCGGCCGCAGGCGCAGGTGTCGTGTTTCAGGGTGGTGAAATCTCCCACCAGAAACCGCAGTTGCGGCGAACTTTCCGAGTTCAGGTTGCTGCAAACCGAAAGACCACGCTGGCCCGCCGCGACGGGTTGGAGGGATTCTGGATCAACGGTTTCCCAAATCTGCACGTCTTCCATCAAATGCAGGAATTGCTCCTCGCCATCCCGGCCGCCGGCGGCGCAGCTATAACCGCCGGCATGGGGCGCCACCTCGGTGCAGCCGTAGAACTCAACCAGCTTCGCGCTCCACAGATCCTGCAGCTTCTCCCGCGTCGGGGCGATGGCCAGGGCCGGTTCGCCGCCGCAGAACAGCTTGGAGACGGATGACGCGGCGGGATCCAGGCCCATGTCCTGCATGACCCGGCCCAGGTACAGCGCGTACGACGGTGTGCAGCACAAAACGGTCGGTTGGAAACGTTCCACGATGCCGGCCCGCATCTTGCCGTCCATGCCGCCGCCGGGAATGATGCCGATGCCCATTTTCGCCAGGCCCATCTGCGCGCCCCAGGCAAAAACATGGGGGCCATAGCCGGTCATCATGAAGACCGTGTCGGCGGGCGTGAAGCCCATGGCATGCATGGCCCGGGCGTTGGCCCAGGCCCAGTATTCCCGGTCGATCTGGGAATAGCGGAAAATCCGCGGCGTGCCCGTGGTGCCCGAGGTCGAAAACAGCATCCAGCCCCGCTGGCGCCAGATCTCGTCGGGCAGGGTGGTGTAATGGCCGAACGGCGGGGGGGCCTCCACATCCAGGGTCATCTCGGATTTATCCACCACCGGCCATTTGGCCAGATCATCGAGGCTGGCGATATCCGTCGGCGCAAGACCCAGGCTGTCAAAGCGTTGGCGGTAAAAGCGGCTGTTCTCGTACAGGAACGGCGTGACGGCGGCGAGCTTCTCGTTCTGGATGGCGGTTAGTTCGTCCCGGCTGGCGCCGTCCAGGCGCGGCGACCACATCTCCCCGTTGGCGGGCTGATCGGGATCATGCTTGAACTTTTCCAGGGTCGCCAGCCATGCGGTCCTGGTTTGTGCCGCGCGATCTGTCATGTCCCCTCCTACGCCTCGCTTTCCTGTTGCTCCTCCCGCTCCACCGCGCGCCAGCCGATGTCGCCGCGGCAGAAGCCTTCCGGCCAGTCGATCGCCGCCACGCCCTGATAGGCCCGCTCCCGCGCGGTCCGGATGTCCCGTCCCTGGGCCGTAACGCCCAGAACCCGGCCGCCGTTGGCCAGCATGCGGCCGCCATCCAGCTTGGTGCCCGCATGCAGGACAGAGACGCCGGCAATGGCCTCGGCCCCGGCCAGGTTGCGGATTTCCGTGCCCTTGGCATAGTCGCCGGGATAACCCTGGGCCGCCATGACCACGGTAATCGCCGCCCGCTCCGACCAGTCCACTTCATAGCCGGCCAACTGTCCCTTGGCGGCGGCGATCAGGGCCGCGAGGGGGTCGCTTTGCCAGCGCGCCAGCAGAACCTGGCACTCAGGATCGCCGAAACGCACGTTGTATTCGATCAGTTGCGGGCCCCGTTCCGTGATCATCAGGCCGGCGTACAGCACGCCCTTGAAGGGCCGTCCGTCCTGCTCCATAGCCCGCATGGTGGGCAGGATGATCCGCTCCATGGTTTTCTGGCACATCTCGTCCGTCATCACCGGGGCCGGAGAATAGGCACCCATGCCGCCGGTGTTGGGGCCTTTATCGCCATCGAAGACGGCCTTGTGATCCTGGGCCGTGGCCAGCGGCAGCGCATTGCGGCCGTCGCACAGGGCGAAAAAGCTCGCCTCTTCGCCGACCATGAACTGCTCCACCACGATTTCATTGCCCGCCGCCCCGAACTGGCCGCCCAGAATATCCGCCGCCGCCGCCAGGGCCTCCTCGGTGGTTTCGCAGACAATGGCACCCTTGCCCGCGGCCAGGCCATCGGCCTTGACCACTATGGGCGCGCCCCGGTCCTGGATATATTCCTGAGCCTTGGCGAGATCGGAAAAGCGTTCAAAGGCCGCCGTGGGGATATTGTGGCGCTTGCACAGATTCTTGGTGAAGACCTTGGAGCCTTCCAGTATGGCGGCCCTTGCGCTGGGGCCGAAGGCCAGAATTTCTTCTTCGTCCAGGCGGTCAACCAGGCCGGCCACCAAGGGGCCTTCCGGCCCGACGACGACGAAATCCACCGACTGCGCGCGGCAGTAAGCCACGATGCCGTCGAAGTCATCGACCGCGATATCGACGCATTCGGCAAGTTGGGCGATGCCGCCGTTGCCGGGCGCGCAGCTTAACCGGGTTGCCAGCGGCGATCGGGCCACCCCCCAACATAGCGCATGCTCCCGCCCGCCCGCGCCAATGACCAGAACATGCATGCCCTCAAACCTCTTCGTCTTACGCAATAACGTTTACTCTTTGGGGGCCCCTTGTATCATAGCCGGGCAGGCGCGGCAGCAGATGATCTGGATTTTTGGCAGATGAGCGATCAAGAAACTGGCGGGGACACCGGCGGCACACCCAATTTGCCGGAATATTCGGTTTCCGAGATCGCCGCGGCGGTAAAACGGGCGGTAGAGGATAACTTCGGCTATGTCCGCATCCGGGGCGAGGTTTCCGGCTTTCTGGCGGCGCGTTCGGGCCATTTGTATTTCTCCCTGAAGGATGACCGGGCCGTGATCGACAGCGTGGTCTGGCGCGGCACCGCCGGAAAACTGCGCTTCAAACCCGAAGATGGCCTGGAAGTGATCTGTACGGGCAAGCTCTCCACCTATGCGCCACGCTCCCGCTATCAGCTGGTGGTGGACGCGATGGAGCCGGCCGGCATCGGCGCCCTGATGGCGCTTTTGGAGGAGCGGCGCCAGAAACTTTCGGCCGAAGGCCTGTTCGCCGAAGAACGCAAAAAATCCCTGCCCTATCTGCCGCGGGTCATCGGCGTGGTGACCTCTCCCACCGGCGCAGTGATTCGCGACATCCTGCACCGCCTGCGCGACCGTTTTCCCTCGCGCGTCCTGCTGTGGCCGGTTCTGGTTCAGGGCAAGGGCGCGGCGGAACAGGTCGCCGCCGCCATTCGCGGCTTCAACGCCCTGGATGAAAACTCAACCATTCCGCGCCCGGATCTATTGATCGTGGCCCGTGGCGGCGGCTCCATCGAGGATCTGTGGGCCTTCAACGAGGAAGTTGTCGCCCGGGCGGTGGCGGAGAGTGAAATTCCGCTAATTTCCGCCGTCGGCCACGAAACGGATACCACGCTGATCGACTTTGTCTCGGACCGCCGGGCACCGACGCCGACGGCGGCGGCGGAAATCGCCGTGCCGGTGCGGTCGGAATTAGTGGCGGGCAATCAGGATCTCGAACGCCGTCTTGGCTTGGCCGCGCAACGTCTGCTGGCGGAGCGGCGCCGTGACCTGGACGGCCTGAGCCGCGGCCTGCGCGGCCCGCGCGAGCTGCTGGCCCTGGCCCGTCAGCGCCTGGACGAAGGCGCGGACCGGCTGCACCGGGCGCTGTTGACCTTTGGTGCGGAAAAACGCAACGGCCTGACCGCCATCGCCGCACGCCTGCGGCCGCGTCTGGTGCTGGAAGCGATAGAGGGCGGCGACCGGAGCCTGCGGGACTTCGACGGCCGTCAGCTTCGGGCCGTGCAGGGCCGTCTCAACGAACACCGGCTGCGCCTGGGAGCGCAGGGCAAACTGCTCGACAGTCTCAGTTTCGAAAGGGTGTTGGAACGCGGCTACGCCATGGTGCGCCATCGTGATGGCGGTGTCGTCATGGCGGCGGCGGCGGCGGGCCCGGGCAGCCCGCTGGCGATCCGTTTCCATGATGGCGAGGTGGCGGTGACCGTCGACGACGGCGCCGCGGACAGCTCGGCCAAGGTCAAACCGGCGCCGGCCAAGGCACGGAAGAAGACCAAGGCCAAATCCGATCCGGGCGGCCAGGGCCCGCAAGGTTCGCTGTTTTAATGCGCCGCTGGCTGTTCATCCTGTTGCTGTTCTGGTCCCTGCCGGCATTGGCGGATGCGCCGATCCTGACCGGCGATTTCGTCCAGGGCGGCCTGGTTCGCGGCCATGTCGCGCCGGGAACAAAGGTGGAGTTTGATGGCCGGGCCGTGCGGACCGGTCCGGACGGCAGCTTTATCATCGGCTTTGGCCGCGATTTCCCCCGCACCGCGCCGTTGTATTGGCAGGCCCCGAAGGGCAAGCGGCAAAGCCAAACCCTGAAGATCAAGGCGAGAAAGTACAAGGTGCAACGCATCGACGGCCTGCCGCCGAAAATGGTCACGCCACCGGCCAAGGTTCTGGCCCGCATTCGCCGCGAGAACAAGGGTATTGCCGCGGTACGCCGCCTGGACAGCCCAACGCCCTGGTTTGAGAGCGGCTTCGCCTGGCCCCTGAAGGGCCGGATCAGCGGCGTCTACGGCAGCCAGCGCATTCTGAACGGCAAGCCCAGGCGGCCCCACTATGGCCTGGATATTGCCGCCAAAACGGGCAAACCGGTGCATGCTTCCACCGACGGCAAGGTGGCGCTGGCCGAGGCCGATCTGTACTACACCGGCGGCACCGTGATGCTGGATCATGGCCATGGCCTGACCTCGGTCTATTCCCATCTGCACAGCGTCACGGTAAAGACCGGCCAGTTCGTCCGCCAGGGCGAACAAATCGGCACCCTGGGCGCGACCGGCCGGGCCACGGGGCCGCACCTGGACTGGCGCCTGAATTGGTTCAAACAACGCCTGGACCCGGCGCTACTGTTGGGTCCCATGCCGAAATAGCTGGTGAGTTTTAGGAGGGCCAGCGATTGTGCGGCCACAGCCATTGTTCGGGCCTGGCCCTGATCCAATCCTCCAGCATACGGTTGACCTGTTCCATCATGGCGGCGACGTCGTCGCCATGGTCGCCCCCCTTGCGATAGGGCAGGGGGTCAAGAAACGTGACGCGAAAGGATGCACCGTCCAGGCGCTCGCATTGCACCGGCAGGACCGGCAGGTCCTGCCGCAGTGCCAGTTGCGCCAGGGCCGGCGCGGTCATGGCGGGGCGGCCAAAAAACGGCACGGCGATGCCATCGTTCATTTTCTGATCCACCAACATGCCCACGGGTTCACCACGTTTTAGCGCGGCAAGAATACCGCGCGCAGCGGTCCGGCCCTTGGCCAGGGCGCTCAGGGCAGAATCCTTGCGCACCTGCCACAGCCAGGCGTCGATCAGGGGATTATTGGCGGCGCGGTAGACCACATGCATGGGATGGCCCAACTTGGCGGTGACCGTATACATCATCTCCCAATTGGCGAGATGGCCGCCGAACAGCAAGGCCGCCCTGCCATCAGCTTCGCCGGCTTCGCCCATATGCGCGGTCAGCTTTTCCCTCCCCACCACCTGGACCTGTGCGGGGCCGGGTGGGCCTTCGGTCAAGGCAAACGCCCTTAGGTGGGGCAGTTCGGCCACGGTGCGGCCAAGATTTTGCCAGACGCCGGCGATGATGTGGGCCCGTTCCTCCGCCCCCAGCTCCGGCATGGCCAGGGACAGGTTCGCCTCCGTCCGGCGCGCAAGAGCCGGCAGTCGCCCCAGCAGTCCGCCCAGAGCGCCGCCCAGGTTCGAGGCCGCCGCCACGGGCAAGGCCGCGAACAGGGCCCAGAACAGACGGCCGAGGTAAAGTTCAAGGCGGTAGCGCAGGGGATATTTCATGGCGCCCCGGCCTTGGCGGCATGGTTCAGAAAGCGGTCCAGCAGATCGTCCAGATCGTCGGGACTGTCGAATTCCAGGGCGACATCGATCACCGTCACCATGGCGCGGGCCTCGGGCGGCAGCCGCACCGCATCCTTGGCGGTGGTCACGGCCCTGGCATCCAGACTTTGGGCCAGATCGACAAGCTGCCAAATCTCATCCTCCCCATAGGGATGATGGTCGGGAAAGGCCTGCTGTTCCACCAGCTCCGCGCCCAATTCCCGCACGGTGTGAAAGAAGCGTTGCGGCCGGCCGATCCCGGCAAAGGCTACAACCCGGGTGCCGCGCAACGCCAGGGCATCGGCTCCGGGGATCAGGCGTGCGGTCAAGGGCGGCCGCTGCAGCGCCGGCAGGGCGGCGGGGGTTTCCCCCGACTGCAACAGCACCACGTCGTCGGCCCGCGCCAGACCGGCTGCAACGGTTTCGCGCAAGGGTCCGGCGGGATGTACCCGGCCATTACCAAGGCCATAAGCACCGTCGATCACCAGCAGGGAGAGATCCTTGGCGAGCCCGGGATTTTGGAAACCGTCATCCATGATGATCGCCTGGGCGCTGGCGGCAACGGCGGCGCGGGCCCCGGCCGCCCGGTCGCGGGCGATCCAGGCCGGCCCGGCGGCAGCCAGCAACAGCGGTTCATCGCCAACATCGGCCGCGCCATGCCGTGCCGGATCGACACGGACCGGGCCGGCCAGGCGGCCGCCGTGACCCCGGCTCAAGAAATGAGCCACGATACCCCGGCGGGTCAGGGCCAGGCCCAGCGCCAGCGCCACTGGCGTCTTGCCGGCGCCGCCAGCCACCAGATTGCCGATACAAATCACCGGCACCCCGGCCCGCCAGGGCTTCGCCATGGCCCAACGCAAGCGCCCGGCCATGCCATACAAGTAGGCCGCCGGCTGCAAGGTTCGCGCCAGGATACCGTCGCGGGTCCAAAAATCAGGCGCTCGCACGATCAGACCCCCGCTCGGGCAATACCGGTGCCAGTTGCCGCAACACCGCCGCCACCACATCCCGGCCGTCATCCGCCGCCAGGGCGGCGGCCTTGGCCCGCCGCCCGGCTTCCTGCCCGTCAGCCAACAGTATTCGGACCTGATCCGCCAAACTATCGGCGCCGGAAACCTGCACGGCGCCGCCGGCCTCGATCATGGCGGCGGCCTGTTCGGTAAAATTGAACATATGGGGGCCGAACAGCAGCGCGCAATCCAGCCGCGCCGCCTCCAGCGGATTTTGCCCGCCATGTTCGACCAGGGAGCCGCCAATGAAAACAATGGGCGCCAATCGGTAATAGAGCCCCATTTCCCCCATACTGTCGCCCAGGTAGATATCGGTTTTGCCATCAATCGGCTGCTCCAGGCTGCGCCTGACGACTGCCAATCCCCGGCCCTCCAGCTCGGCCGCGATCTCCTCACCGCGAACGGCATGGCGCGGCACCACGATGGTCAGCAGCCCGGGAAAGTGCGGCGACAATTTCTGATGCGCCGCCGCCACCATGGCCTCTTCGCCCGGATGGGTCGAAGCCGCCAACCAGACGGGCCGCCGGCCAATGGCGGTTTTCAGGATGTGCAGATCACGCGGATCCGCCGCCAAGGGCGGCGATGCGGCCTTTAAATTGCCGTGAAAGCTAACCGATTGTACCCCCAGGGTAGCCAGCCGGCCCGCATCGGGCGCGCTTTGCGCAATACAGAATTGGAACGACTGCAACAATGGTTTGATGAAAAATGGCAGGCGCCGCCAGCGGCGGAATGATGTTTCCGACATGCGGGCGTTGATCAAGGCCATGGGCACACCCCGCGCCCTGGTCTGATGGATCAGATTGGGCCAAAGCTCCGATTCCACCCACAGCGCCAGGTCGGGCCGCCAATGCTCCAGAAACCTTGCGGTGTTCGACGGCAGATCCACGGGCACATACTGGTGTATGGCCCGCTTTGGCAGGCGGTCAGCCATGATCCGGGCCGAGGTCACGGTGCCCGAGGTCATGAGGACATGCAGGCCAGCGTCCCGATGCAAGATCCGCTCGACCAAGGGCAGGATCGAAATCATCTCACCGACCGATGCGCCATGCACCCAGACCAGGCGGCCGGTGGGACGGGCCTGTCCAGGCTGCCCCAAGCGTTCCTTGAAACGGACCGGATCCTCCTTGCCCCGGCGTAGCCGGCGGCCCAGGTACCAGGTGACGAAGGGGCCCAGCAGGATGGTGATCCAGCGGTAGATCGCATGGTTCATGGCACTGTTCCAAGCAGGCGGTCGGCCTGTTCCGTCACGGCACACAGCGCCGTCTCGACCTGATGGCGGCTGGCCTCTTTCGCCTGCTCATCAATCTCGCGATCTATCGTAATGGGCGCGCCAAAGACCATGACGCCCCGTGAAAAAGGCAAGGCGAAACGGAATTTGTCCCAACTGTCGAAAGCATGATGACGCCTGGTACAAACGGTGACGGGGATGATGGGCGCACCCGATAGCCGTGCCAGGGTGATCACCCCTTCACTCAGATGCATGGCGGGGCCCCTTGGTCCGTCGGGCGTCAAACCAATGGAATGACCCGCCTGCAACAGCCCCAGCATTTGCCGCAAGGCGGCGCTGCCGCCCTTGTCCCGGTCCCGCCCGGCGCGCCGGGTCGAACCGCGTATCATGATCATGCCGAAATGGGACATTGCCCGCGCGATCATCTCGCCGTCACGGTGGCGGGAGACCAGCAGATGCAGCGGCTTCGGGCCGGGCCAGGCAATCGGAACCATCATCAGCCGGCTATGCCAGGTTATTGAGATGATGCCTTGTCCATTTGCCAGAGAATCATGAAGGAACTGTCCGTTCACCACCTGCCATTTGGTTGTCCAATTGACCAGGCGAACATATTGCGCTGCCACGAAGCCGATGATGTTCCGGCCGGTTTCGCTGCCGATGAAGCGTTTGCCCAGACCCACCGGGGTCAACTCCCAAGCCGCGCGGAGACGCTGTTTTCGGGAATATTACCTCCCTCCTGGCCCCCCCCGTGTTCGGCGAACTGCAGTTTATAGAGCCGGGCATAGGTGCCTTCATGCGCCAACAGCGTGTCATGATTGCCGCTCTCCACCACCCGGCCGGCGTCGAGGACATAGATGTGGTCCGCCGCCATGACCGTGGAGAGGCGGTGGGCGATCACCAGGGTGGTGCGGCCAACCTTCAAGGCCTCCAACGCCGCCTGCACTTCACGCTCGGCCTGGCTGTCCAGGGCCGAGGTCGCCTCGTCCAGCAACAGGATCGGGGCATCCTTCAACATGGCCCGGGCGATGGCGATGCGCTGCCGCTGCCCGCCCGAAAGACGCACGCCGTTTTCACCGACCATGGTGTCATAGCCCTCGGGCAGCGCGGTGATGAAATCATCCGCCGCCGCGGCCCGCGCGGCCGCCGCGATCTCCGCTTCCGAGGCGCCGGGCCGGCCGTAGGCGATATTCGCCGTCACCGTATCATCGAACAGGGTAATATCCTGGCTGACCAGGGCGGTCGCCGCGCGCAGGCTGGCGATGGTGACACCCCGGATATCCTGAGTGTCAATTTCCACCCGTCCGCTGTCGGGATCGTAAAACCGTGGCAGCAGATTCATCAACGTCGTCTTGCCCGAACCCGACGGCCCCACCAGGGCAACGGTGCTGCCCGGCGCCACGTCGATATTGATGTCGTGCAAGGCGGCCGTCTTGCCGTCATAGGAGAATTGCACATCCCGATAGGCGATCGCGCCTTGCCCGACGGCCAATGCCTTGGCCCCGGGGGCTTCGGTAATCGTCGGGGCGACGTCCAGAATGGCGAATATCCGCTGCGCCGCCGCCAGGCCCTCCTGCAATGCGGTGTTCAGACTGGCCAGCCCCTTCAGGGGCTGGTAGGCCATCAACAAGGCGGCCAGAAAGGACATGAACTCGCCCAGGGACAGCACGCCTTCCTGGGCCCGCCAACCGCCATAGAAGATCGCCAGGGCCACCGCCACGCCGCCCAGAGCCTCGGTCAGCGGCGTGGCCGCGGACCGGGTGCGGATGCCGCGCATGATTTCCTTCAGGCGGCGTTCGATCCGGGCGCGGATCCGTTCGGTCTCGCCCTCTTCCATGCCATAGGCCTTGACTAGGCGGACCCCGTCCAGGGTTTCGCTTAGCTGGCTGGCCAGTTTTCCGGTCTCCTCCTGGGTCGCGGTGGAGGCCTTGCGCATGCGCTTGCCCAGTTTGCGGATGGCAATGCCGACCAGGGGAAAGATCAGCACCACGATCAGCGCCAGTTGCCAATCCTGCACGAACATCACCACGGCCAGGGCCACGGCCGTGAGGGCATCCTTGGCGATACCCGTGACGGCCCGGCCGACGGCATCGCGCAACAGGTTGGCGTCATACAGGAAAGAGGACAGCAACTTGCCGGAATGGATTGACTGCAAATAGGTCAGATCGGCGTTGATCAGATGGCGGTACATCTTGACCTGGGTTTCGGCGATGATGCGCTGGCCGACGCCATGCATCAGGATACTTTGCAGATAAGTCGAAATCCCGCGCAGACAGGCCACCGCGACCAGAACCAGCGGCACCAAAATCAGCATTCCGGGAACCTGTTCGACAAACACCTTGTCGATCGCCGGTTCCAGCAACCAGGCATTCAGGCCGGTGGTGGCGGCAACCACGGCCATGAAGATTGCGGCCCAGATCAGCCGGCCCGCATGCGGGCGGATGTAGTCGCGCAAGAGCCGCAGCATCAGCCGATGACTGAGTTGGGGCGATGTCGCGCCGGCCTCTTGTTCCGGTCGATTGGCCGCGGTCAGGTCCATGCTCTCACGCAAAACTTCAAGAGAGATTCACGGCTCTATCATACCATGATGGCTTTTCAAGCGTCCATGACCGCCGGCGGGCGTCCGCAACGAACTTGATTGCCCGGGCCCTATTCCGCCGCCTGGATCGCCTGGGTGATATGGGCTTTGGCGTCGAATTCCTCGGCCACCCTGGCGTCCCTGTCCAGCAGCTCGTCGACGTCCTGGTTGGGATCGATGAATTCCAGCACGCCCATTTTCTCGAATGCGTCACGCACATTGTCGGTCCACATGCCGATATCGCGGACAATGGGCACGATGCGGCTGAACAGACGAGTTCTGAACAGGCGGAAACTTTCCGATTGTTCCACCCATTCCAGGCATTCCTTTTCGGGCAGGCCAATGGCGGCCCACAGTTCCTCGGACGTGAAGCGGTCGCGCATGTGCCAACAGCCCTGGATCAGGAATTCCTCCCGTTCCGCCATCTCGGCGGCGCTCAAATGCGGGTAATAGTCGCGCAGGGCCAGGCGGCCGAAGGCCACATGCCGGGCTTCGTCCTGCATCACATAGGCGTTAATCGAGGCCGACAACGGGTTCTTCGACATATCCCGGATGCCGTGAAACGCGGCCAAGGCCAAACCTTCGATCAATACCTGCATGCCCAAATAGTTGAAGTCCCAACGTTTGTCATGCAGGACATCCTCCAACAACGAGGCCAAGGGCGGCGTGATCGGATAGGCCAATTCGAACTTGTCATGCAGCAGCTTTGAATAGGCCTCTACATGGCGGGCCTCGTCCATCACCTGGGTGGCGGCGTAATACTTGCTGTTTATCTCGGGCACCGTTTCGACGATGCGCGCCGCCACCATCAGAGCACCCTGTTCGCCGTGCAGGAACTGGGAAATCTGCCAGGCCTGGCTGTGCCGGCGCAGATTTGCCCGTTCCGCCTTGTTCAGCTTGTCCCAAATGGGCGAGCCGTAAATCCGCACCATCTCGTCGGGCATTTCCATGGGGTTTTCCGGGTCCAGATCCTGGCTCCAGTCGATCCGCTCCTTGGCATCCCACTGTTGCTGTTTGCCCTTGTCATAAAGCTTCAGCAAATCATCGTTGCCGTCTTCATATTCCCAGGCGAATTGGACTTCGTTTTGGCTGTCGACCCGCCAACCGGTTTCCTCCACCGGTAACTGATAGCGATACATGGATGTCATGACATTCCCCCATTCCCCATGGTGTCCACTGCCTTGGCGCGGCGGCGGTATTTGTTGATCCTAGTCATAATCGGACAGGTTTGATTGGGCAAGCGGACAATTTCTATTAACAAATTGTTAATTTTCACAGGGCATATTTTAACTAACTGGTAACAATTTCAATGAAATTTCTTTGGTTGTGATGCAAATCACTTGAAATGCCTCTGAACAGGGCAAAATTTCATTCAAGACCATGCGATAGGATTATTATTCCTTAGTTTACCGGTATTCCAAAGTGTACTTGCAATGAACATTTGGCAGATAAAAAGCAGATACGGGTTCTTGGCCAGGTTCTGGCTGAGCATTGCCGCCGTGATTTCGGGTTTTTCACGAGACCGGCGCGGCGCGGCCGCCATATATGTGGCTTTCGCGGGAACCCTGGCCCTGTCCGGCGGGGTGCTGGCCCTGGACATCGGCCGGGTGGTGGTGTTGCGGTCGCAAATGCAGAACGCCGCTGATGCCGCCGCCCTGTCGGCGGCGGCGCAACTGGACGGCCAATCGGGTGCCATTACCCGGGGTACGGCGGCGGCGTCGAATGCCATCTCCAACACAACCAATCTGTCCGATACCGCCGGCGCCTTCACGGTGCAAAGCATCACCTTTTATGACGGTACCGACCCGACGCCCGTGGTCACCACCGATGACAGCGAAGCGGTCTATGTGGAAGTCACCCTGGCGCCGCGTACCATCACGATATTTCTTGCTCCCGCCCTGCAGGCCGTTTCCTCCGGCGCCATCGCGGAGCAGTTTACCCTGGAGGGCTCGGCGCGGGCCGGCATTTCGATTATTACCTGCGCCTCTCCGCCCTACATGGCGTGCAACCCGTCCGAAGGCGGTGATCCGGGGGATGATCTTTTGGACGCGGACAACGCGGGCCGCCAGTTGTTGACCAAGGAGGGCGCCGGTGGCGGTTCCCTGGCACCGGGCAACTTCGGCCTGCTTTGCCCATCGTCCGGCAACTGCGGCGCTGCCAGCGTCAGTGACGCCCTGGCCGACGATCCGGGCCTTTGCTACACCTCGACCATTACCACCTCGCCAGGTGTTCAGACCCAGCAGGCCCGCAACGGCATCAATGCGCGGCTGGATACCGGCAACAAGAACCCGAAAAATCCGGCCCAGAATATCATGAGCTATGGCCGCGATTCGGACATGTCGGGCAGTACCATCATCGGCAATGGCGATTGGGATCCGGTATCCTATTGGACGGCGAACCATCCCAGTGATGCGCAGCCTTCCGACCTGTCCGACTACACCCGCTACCAGGTCTATCTGTACGAACTGGGCGAAACCTTTTACCGCGACGAAAACAAGACCATCTATCCGACCACCGGCATTACCCAACCCTCGGGTTACACCACGGTGGCGCCAGCCAGCGCTTTGATACCGGCCGCCGGCGTGCCCACATCCTCGGCCTCAAGCGATATCAAGCGCCGGGTGTTGAAAGTCGCGGTCCTGGACTGCACCGCACTTGGCGTGCAGGGAAGCGGCGAATACCCCACCTACGGCCGCTATGTGGAAGTTTTCTTGACTGAGGAAGTCAGCAACAGCCAAGCGGCCACCTATACGGAAATTATCGGACCTCTATTGCAGCAGTATTCAGATGACGTGCATATCAATGTTCAACTTGTTGACTAAATCATACAGCGGCATCAGGGCCGCGCTGATCTGCCGCCGCGCCGTGGCGGCGGTGGAATTCGCCCTATTCGCGCCATTGTTGGCGCTGGTCATGGTGGGGATGTATGATTTTGGCTATTACCTCAATCAATCGAACGATCTGGACAAAAGTCTGCGGACGGGCGCCATGCTGGCAGCGCGGTCCAGCCTGCCCCTGTCCGGCACGGTGGAGACGACGATCGGCAATCTGGTGAAAACCGGTACCACGGACGGCAGCGGCGACTACGTGGTTCCCGGCTGGTCCAACACCTCCGCAGCTTTGTCCCTGTCGACCTCGACCTATAGCTCGGGCGGTACCGACTACGACGTCATCAGGCTGGTGGCGAGTGTCCCATATGAAGCCTATTTCAGCGGTTTTCTGCAAACCTACGGCATTGCCACGATCACCCTGAATGCGGCCCATGAACAGACCTATGTGGGGAATTGAACCATGCATACAAGCAAATGGCTGAAATCGAGCCGGATCATCCCTGCCTGGTGCAGGGCCCGCGAGGGCGCCACGGCAATGGAATTCGCCATGATATTGCCGGCACTGCTTCTCCTTACGCTCGGCGCCCTGGAAATCGGCTTGATCATGTTTGACTACCACAAGGTTTCCGAGGCCACCCGGCGCGGTTTGCGCACGGCGCTGATCAACGACACCATCATTGATCTGGGCGACCTGGACGCCACGCCGATCCCCTGCACCGGTTCGGGCAGCGTTTCGTGCAGCGGCGGTTCGGTGGATAATTCGGACTCCTTCGATGCCATCGTTACCGCCATGCAGGCCGTCGCGCCACGCATTACCGGCGACAATGTGGTCGTGACCTATTCGGACAGCGGCCTGGACATCAGCGGTACCGGCCAAACCGTGACGCCCCTGGTCACAGTCGAGGTGACCGGTCTGGCTTACGAGTTTACCGCCCTAAGCTATGTTCCCGGATTGCCCGACGAACTGACCCTGCCAAGTTTC
The DNA here is from genome assembly GCA_030747035.1 of Alphaproteobacteria bacterium. Classification (GTDB taxonomy): domain Bacteria; phylum Pseudomonadota; class Alphaproteobacteria. The sequence continues at coordinate 18,274 of JASLLM010000035.1, forward strand.
GATACCACGCGCTTGGCCCACACCACCGTGCCCGACGCCTAGGCCAACAGCGCGCCGCCGAAGACCAGCCAGCCGAACCAGGTGTTGGAGCGGAACTTGGCCAGGCAATCCTCCGGATCATCGATATTGACGCGGCCTGCCTGCCATGCCAGTTGCAGCGCTGCCAATGCTAGGCCGGCCAGGAAAATCGGGCTCATTTCCGCGGCCCATCCGGCCAGCCCGAACAGCACGATCGCCAAGCTGTAAAACAGCCAAAGCACGGGCCGCGTATGGGCGCCCAGGGCCCGGGCGGAGGATTTAACGCCGATCAGGGCGTCATCGACCTTGTCCTGATGGGCATAGATGGTGTCGTAGCCCAGGGTCCAGGCGATACCGCCCAGGTACAGCAAAACCGGCGCCGGGCCCAACTCGCCGCGCACCGCGGCCCAGCCCAGCAGCGCCCCCCAGTTGAAGGCCAGGCCGAGAAAAACCTGGGGCCACCAGGTGATGCGCTTCATGAAGGGGTAAATGACCACGGGGGCGAGGGACATCACCCCGATCAGAATGGCGAAGTTGTTGAAGCGCAGCAGAATATTCAGGCCGATCAGGGCCAGCAGCAGCATGAAGGCGCCGGCCTGGGGAATGCTGAGATCGCCGCTGGGAATGGGCCGGGTGCGGGTGCGTTCCACCTGACCGTCGAAATCCCGGTCGGTGATATCATTCCAGGCACAGCCCGCGCCCCGCATGACCAAAGCGCCCACGGCGAAACCCGCCAGCAGCCAGATGCTTGGCATGCCTTCGCTTGCCATGGCCAGGGACCACCAGCAAGGCCATAGCAAAAGCCAGGTGCCGATGGGCCGGTCCAGCCGCGCCAGTCGCAGGTACGGCCGCAGACGGTCCGGGGCGTGGCGGGCGATCCAGCCGCTATCGGGGATATCGGTAAAGGATCCCTCGTCCCGGCCGGGTGATTCCACTGGTGTTTCTGGGCTCGCCATCAGGGTAAGATAGCGCAGACAGCTGGAAATTTTTGGTTTTTTAGGGCCATGGCACAGGATGGGCAGCGGACGAAAGTCCGCCTTTATGTAAGCGACGATCTGACGGCCGACGGCGTCGTCGGTCTGGCCTCCAGCCAGGCGCATTATTTGCGCTCCGTCCTGCGCCTTGGTCCCGGCGACGAGGTCGCGCTTTTCAATGGCCGGGATGGGGAGTGGCGGGCCCGCATTGACACCATCGGCAAGGGCTGGGCCTCGTTGCAGCTGACCGCGCAAAGCCTGGCCCAGGCGATCGAACCGGATGTCTGGCTGCTTTTCGCGCCCATCAAGCGGGGCCGGGTCGACTATCTGGTGCAAAAGGCCACGGAATTGGGCGTTGGCGCCCTGCTGCCCACGACCACCCGGCGCACGGTTGTGGAACGGATCAATTTGGTCCGCCTCGCCACCACGGCGGCGGAAGCGGCGGAACAATGCCGCCGGTTGAGCGTGCCGGAGCTGCGACCGGTACAATCCCTGGAAAAAACCCTGGCCGCATGGCCCGAAGGGCGCCGGCTGCTGTTCTGTGACGAGGCCGGCGGACCGCCCGCGCTGTCGGCGATGGCGGACCAAAAGGCGGGTTCCTGGGCCATTCTGATCGGTCCCGAAGGCGGTTTCGAAGCCGAGGAAAGCCAGATGCTGCGGGACCGCCCCTTTGTCGTGCCAATGTCACTCGGCCCCAGAATTCTGCGCACCGAAACCGCCGCCGTCGCGGCCCTGAGCCTTTGGCAGGCGGTTCTGGGCGATGGCCGGCGCTAGACCATATTCGAAGCTGAACTACCCGCCCGCACACCCTTCCCGACCGCCCGCAGGGTACCATTGATGGGTGGTCGGGAAGGGGGTGCGGGTGGCTCGGCAATTCGATGAAGATCGAAAACGGTCTAATGTCGGCTCTTGCATCCGCGGCCCGCATACATTAACTCGAATATTGTTGTCCCCGTTACGAGACACCGGGGAGGTTCCGTGACGGCAAGCCGAGGTTGATGTGTATGTCCGATAAGTCCACCGGCGCGCCGCCGCCAATCGAAGATTTTTCCGAACTTGTGGCCTATATCGCCGACGGCGCGAAACCGCGGGATCGTTGGAAAATCGGCACCGAGCACGAGAAGTTCGCCTATCGGAACTCCGATCTGGGCCGCCTGGATTATGAGGGCCCCCAGGGCATCCGCGCCATGTTGGAAGGTTTGCAGCGCTTTGGCTGGCGGCCGGTTCTGGAGGCCGGCAATGTTATCGCTTTGAGTCAGGACGGCGGCTCGATCACGCTGGAGCCGGGTGGACAGTTCGAGCTATCCGGCGCGCCGCTGGAAGATCTGCACCAAACCTGCGCCGAGGTGCACAACCATCTAGCCCAGGTCAAGGAAGTCGCCCAGGCCATGGACGTCGGCTTCCTCGGCCTTGGTTTCGATCCGAAATGGCGGCGCGAGGATATCCCGGTCATGCCCAAGGGGCGCTATGGTCTGATGCTGGGCTATATGCCAACCAGGGGAAATCTGGGACCGGACATGATGCTGCGGTCCTGCACGGTACAGGTCAACCTGGACTTCGGCTCGGAAGCGGACATGGTGCAGAAATTCCGCGTTTCCCTGGCCCTCCAGCCCCTGGCCACGGCATTGTTCGCCAACTCACCTTTTTCCGAGGGCAAGCCGAACGGCTTCCTCTCCCTGCGCAGCCAGATCTGGACCGACACCGACCCGGACCGCACCGGCATGCTGCCCTTCGTCTTTGATGGCGACATGGGTTACGAAGCCTATGCCCGCTACGCCCTGGATGTGCCCATGTATTTCGTCTATCGGGACGGCAAGTATCTCGATGCCACGGGGCAATCTTTCCGTGATTTCATGGACGGCCGCCTGCCCGCGCTGCCGGGCGAAAAGCCGAGCATGAAGGATTGGGAGGATCATCTGACCACCCTGTTCCCGGAAGTGCGGCTGAAGACATTCCTGGAAATGCGCGGTGCCGACGGCGGCCCCTGGGCCAGCCTGTGCGCCCTGCCGGCCCTGTGGGTGGGCCTGTTATACGACCAGGGTGCCCAGGACGCGGCATGGGATCTGGTCAAGCATATGACGGTCGAGGAGATGGCCAGGGTCAGGGCGGAGGTGCCGCGCCTGGGCCTCGCTACGCCGCTGGATCAGGGCGGCACCCTGCTGGATCTGGCCAAGCCGGTGCTGGAGATAGCGGCGGACGGGCTGCGGGCCCGGGCCCGACCCGGCGTGGTCTCGGCCGACGAGACCGAGTATCTGGCCACCCTGCAGGAGACGGTAGCCAGCGGACGCACCCCGGCGGAGCTGTTGCTGGAGCGTTACAACGGCCCCTGGAAGCAATCCGTCGATCCTATCTATGAGGAATTGTCCTACTAGCCTCATGCCCACCCCGACCCTGCCCGAGACTTTCGCCGATGCCTTCACCGTGCCCTCGACCGGGGGTTTGGACATTGCCGTCTATCGCGTGCTGAACCGGCCTGACGGCGGTAAGGAACCTGCCCCGGCCCTGATCTGGGCCCATGCCAACGGCTTCAACGCCGGCTGCTATCTGCCGCTGCTGCGCCGTTTGAGCGATCATTTCCATGTCTTTGCCTATGACGCGCGGGGCCACGGGGCGTCCTCCCGGCCGCTGGATGACCTGGAGCGTGACTATGCCATGGTCCGTTTCGCCGAGGATTTGAGCGCCATCGCCGCCCGGGTGCGCTGGATGATCGGCGATGGCGTGCCGCTGCATTTCGCTTCCCACTCCCTGGGCGGCCTGGCGGCGGTGCTGCTGGAAGCGGAGCTGGACGAGGCGCCGTTCGACAGCCTGACATTGTTTGAGCCGCCGATTTATCCGCCGGTGGGTCATGTGGAACGGGCGGCCGCGCTGGTGCATTCGCCGATCTTCGTTCGCTGGGCGGCCGGGCGGCAGGGTCGCTTCCCTGACCGCGAGGCCTTGCGCGACGAGGTGCAGAACATCATCACCTACCGCCGCTTTTCCGACGAGATGATGGCGGCCTATCTGGATGCCGCGGTGGAGCCCGATGAAGACAGTGAGAGCGGCCTGGTCCTGCGCTGCCCCGGTAGAATAGAAGCGGCGATCTATGACAATTGCCCAGACAGCGGCATTTTCGAATTGACCGCCAAGGTGGCGACGCGAACGCGCCTTTTCGCCACCGACCAGGAGGTGCTGCCGGAATTGCATTCCTGGGCGCCGGAAACTATGAAGTCCATCGCCAAAAACATGGTGCGGGCTGAAGCCCGCACCATGCCCGGATGTCTGCATCTGATGGTCCAGGAAAACCCCAACGCCTGCGCCGCCGCCGTTATCGAGCACGCATTGGGGTAGGAGTTTCCGTTAGTCCAGTTCCAACCCGTCCATGCCGGAATTTTTCCGCACGTTCTCGCACATTTCGCGCAGATGCGGGCCAAGCTCCGTCGGGTCGGCCATCTGCTCGATCTCGGCGCCACGGCGCCAACCTTCACAGACCGCGACCATGCCGCCGCCGGCCTGGATCACCCGGCCGGAAATGTCGTGCGCCTCCGCGCTGGCCAGATAGACCACCGCAGGGGCGACCCAGCTTGGCGCCCGCCATTCGATCTCTTCCTCGGTGTATTCCCGCAGGTTGTCGGTCATCCGCGTGTAGGCGGAGGGGGAAATGGCATTGACCGTGACGCCGATGCGCCGCAGTTCACGCGCCGCGATCACGGTAAAGGCGGCGATGCCGGCCTTGGCCGCGCCGTAGTTGGTCTGCCCGATATTACCGTAGATGCCGGAGGTGGAGGTGGTGTTGATGATGCGGCCATCGACCGGGCCGTCAATTTCCTTGGACTGGCCGCGCCAGTAGGCGGCGGCGTGGCGGGCCGGCGCGAAGGTGCCTTTCAAATGCACCTGGATCACCGCATCCCATTCTTCCTCGGTCATGTTGACCAGCATGCGGTCGCGCAGGATGCCGGCGTTGTTGATCAGCACATCCAGCTTGCCATAGGTATTGATGGCCTGGTCGATCATGTTCTTGGCGCCGTCCCAGCTGGAGACGTCATCGCCGTTGACCACGGCCTCGCCGCCACCGGCGACGATTTCGTCGACCACGCCTTGCGCCGGGGTCTTGTCCGCGCCGGAGCCGTCGACCGCGCCGCCAAGATCGTTGACCACCACCTTGGCGCCTTCCTTGGCCAGTAACAGCGCATGTTCGCGGCCCACGCCGCGGGCCGCGCCGGTAACGATGGCCACGCGGCCTTCACATAGATTTGCCATTGATAACTCTCCCTTGAAACGTTGGTTTGCTGATGGCTGCGCCGGGACTGATGGCGCATGATTGAAGTTCCTGGCCCGATCATACGAAGTTCAGCCGCGTCGGGACAGATGGAATCTACATCCATTTTGTCGCAGGCAATGAAACAGCGGGCCGTTCTTGACAGCGCCGGTGGCCGGGGCAGAATGATGGGCGGGGATCTGGCCCATGGGGAGGCGCAAGCATGCCGTTTATCGACGCCGTCGGACATTTGTCCTTTTTGATCGTCGCGCTGTCCTTGCTGATGCGGGATATCATTCTGCTGCGGCTGCTGGGCATCCTGTCGGGGCTCGTGGGTGTCGGATACAACTACTTCGTGACGGTGGAACCCCTTTGGGTGCCGATCATCTGGCTATCCGTTTTCATGCTCATCAACATCTATATGATCGCGACTTTTTTTGTCTCCAACAGGGAAACCAGCCTGTCCGAGGCGGACCTGGCCTTGTGGAAAACCAATTTTCTCGGCCTGGCGATCGAAGAGTACAAGCGGCTGAAGAGTATCTTCGAATACCGCTCCTACGGCGACGGCGAGGTTTTGATACATGCGGGCAGGGAAAACGGCTTTCTCTATTTCGTTACAAGTGGGCAGTTAAGTGTCCGCCGGGACGGCGCGGAGATCGGCAAGCTGCATCAGGGCGGCATCGTCGGCGAGATGTCGTTTCTGACCAAGGCGCCGCCAAATGCCGATGTCCTGGTCAACGGCGCGGCCAGTTGTATCCTGATCGACAAAGCGAGGCTCAGGGCGATGATGATGAAACACCCGTCCTTCCATCTGTCCATGACCAACCTGTTCAATATGAACCTGATGAAAAAACTGGCCGCATAGGGCCCACGGGCGTTGGCTACGGTGACGTGGCGGCGGCGGGGCGGGCTTGCTACAATGCGCCAACAAAGCCGTGGAGGTAGGTCGATGACGGGGGTGAACGGGCGGGGCGCGTGGCGTTGAATTCAGCCAGTCTGGCGCGGGTGCATGTACAGGTCGTGTTCGGGCGCGTCCTGATCGCCACCTCGTTTCCCGTGGGCGCCGCGATCACCCACGGCCTGGAGCCCGAAATGCTGATCCTGGTGCGGTTCGCCCTGGCAACATTGCTGTTCGCGCCCTACATCGCCTGGCGCCATGGGCTTGTCCTGCCTTCGGCCAGGGCGCTGGCCGGCTATGCCGCGATCGGGGCCTGTCTGGTGACGTTTTTCTGGTGCATGTTCGCGGCCCTGCGCCACACTTCGGCCCTGAACACGGCGGCCCTTTTCACGGTGTTGCCGTGCATCTCGGCCCTGTATGCGGCGGTACTGGTGCGGGAGAGGCTTGGCGCCCATCGCCTGTTGGCCTTGGTACTGGGTGCTGTGGGGGCGCTGTGGGTGGTTTTCCGGGGCGATATGGCGCTCTTCCTCAGCCTCGATTTCAACAAGGGCGATCTGATCTTCCTGGCCGGCCTGTTCGCCATGGCGGCCTACACCCCCCTGGTTCAGCGTCTGCACAGCGACGAACCGGCGGCGGTGATGGCGTTTTGGACCATGGCGACGGGGACAGTCTGGCTGGTGCTGTTGAACAACGTGACGGTGTTTGAAATCGCCTGGCATGCGGTTGAGGGTGGCGTGTGGGCCGGCATCGCCTATCTGGCGGTGTTCACCACGATCATCAGCTTTTTCATTATCCAGCACGGCACCCTGCGCCTCGGCCCGACCCGGGTGATGAGCTACGGCTATCTGATCCCGGCCTTTGTCGTGATGATCGATTGGGTCCTGGGCAAGGGCCTGCCGGACGCCCTGACCCTGCCCGGAGTCGTCATCATTGTCGCCGCCATGTTCGTGGTGCAATGGGGCACGCTCCGAACGGCCCCGAAATGATGCGGAAGACGCCCTAGATATCAATGTGAATGCAGCGGCAGGTCCATGCCCTGGCCCAGAACCAGCAACACGGCCCATTCAACAAGAACGGCGACGGCGATAATCTCGAATGGCAACAGCAGCAGCACCGGGCTAAATTCGAGCACCGATCGCTCCCGCTGCGGACGGCGGTAATTCCTCCAGGTCAAATGGCCGATCAAGGCCATCCCCACGCTCGCGAACATGAACAGTTGCCAGAACCCGACCGGCAATTTCCCCGCCAGCTTCACGGCTTCCAAAAAAGGTCCAACAAACAGATGGCCTTGGAATTCGTCCATGTCATGATCCGGCGCCCGTCAATCCGGTTTTCAGTTTAGGCGCTGTCGTTGGGTTTTGCCAAATTTTGTCTTGCCGGCCGCCACGCTCCGGCGGGCAAAAAAGGACTGACCGGCGGTCTGGAATCCCGCTAGGCTGATGTGAACCGAACATTGGCGGGAGATAGCCCATGCTGCCACAGCCACAGTCACAGCCACCGGGACCGGAATTCAATACCTTCACCGCGATCGCGCGCTGCGCCAGGACCAACCGCCTTGGCATTGCCACCGCGACCCGTTCTCTGGCCGTGGGCTCGCGTGTGCCGTTCGTGCAGCCCCGGCTGGGCGCGGTGGCGATCATGGCCATCGCCGATACGCGGCTTGGCCTGATGGCACAGCGGCTGCTGCAGACCGGCTACAAGGCGCAAGGCGTGATCGATCAACTGGTGCTGGGCGATCCCTATCATGAATACCGGCAGTTGGGCGCGATTGACGATGACGGTTTCGCGGCCGCGCGCACCGGCGCCAATAACCGGGATTGGGCCGGCCATCATGTGCACGAAAATTTCATTGCCCTGGGCAATGTCCTCCACGGCGAACATATTCTAACCGCCATCGAAGACGGCTACAATGCCGACCCCGATGACGAGATCGAGGACCGCCTGATGACCGCGATCGAGGCGGGCCGGGATGCCGGCGGGCAACACGGCGGGCAGCGTTCCGCCGCCATTCTGGTCTATGAGGACAAGGAATATGCCCGCGTGGACCTGCGCGTGGATGCCCACGAGGAACCCGTGGGCGAGCTGCGCCGCGTCTTCGATTTTTACAAGCCGGCAATTGAATACTACGTCCACCGCCAGGTCGACGCCCGCGTCAAACCGCTTTCGGAAGTCGTGGATGTCGAAGGTTATTGACGGGGCTTAACCCCTATTTATACCAGTCGTCTCAACTGCTGACTCTTATGGCGGGTTTTCATGAGCTTGCGGGTGTGATTCTCTTAACCACCTG
>JASLLM010000036.1 GCA_030747035.1 Alphaproteobacteria bacterium
ACCAAATGTGGGACTGAACAGAAGCGGGCCTAGAATACCAACGTTAAATCAATATGTTACGCAAGAAAAGTGGCGGAGGGGGTGGGATTCGAACCCACGGTACCCGCAAGAGTACACCGGTTTTCGAGACCGGCCCGTTCGACCACTCCGGCACCCCTCCGCGGGAATCGTCCGTGTTTTGGCCGTCAATTCGGGCGGGATCGGTTATAAAGAGGCGCGGTGCCTCTCTGCAAGCTATTATGCGTTCCATGGCGGCGCCAAATTTCCCTCGGCGCGGGCGACTTTCGCCCCCGGGGCCGTTGACAAAGGGCCGTGTGGGGCGTATATCCGCGCCGACCTGGGCGGCGTCCGCGCCGCCTGAACTGTTTCGCGTGGGAGAGTGATTTCGGATGCGGCGCATGGACGCCGGGCCTGGAGTTCGGACACGCAAGAGCAAATAATGGGCTGAATTAATGTTCGCTGTAATCAAGACGGGCGGGAAACAATACCGCGTAGAGCCGGACGACGTGATCCGGATTGAGCGCATCGCCGGCGAGGCCGGGGATGAGGTGGCCTTTGACGACGTCCTGATGATGGGCGCGGATGGCGATACCACCGTCGGCGCCCCCCTGGTGGACGGTGCCAAGGTTGTCGGCACCCTGATGGAACAGGCCCGCGACAAGAAGATCATTGTCTTCAAGAAAAAGCGGCGGAAAAACTACCGCCGCCGCAACGGCCATCGCCAGGAATTGAGCATCGTGCGGATCACCGACATTTCCGGCCCCGGTGCGGCGAAAAAGAAGGCGGCGCCCAAGAAAAAGGCAGCGCCGAAAGCCAAGGCTGAGGACGAGGCGCCAAAGGCCGAGACCAAGGCGAAGGACGAGGCACCGAAGAAAAAGGCGGCGCCAAAAGCCAAGGCGAAGGCGGACGAGGCGCCCAAGAAGAAGGCGGCGCCGAAGAGCAAGGCCAAGGCTGAGGAAAAGGCACCGAAAAAGAAGGCGGACAAGCCGGCGGACAAGGCGGCCGATAGCGCCGCCGAGAGCAGCGAAAGTTAGGGAGCGGCAGCTATGGCGCACAAAAAGGCAGGTGGTAGTTCACGCAACGGCCGCGATACGGCGGGCCGCCGTTTGGGCATCAAGAAATTTGGCGGGGAAAAGGTCATTCCCGGCAACATCATCGTGCGTCAGCGCGGCACCAAGTGGAAGCCGGGCGACAATGTCGGCCTGGGCAAGGACCACACCATTTTCGCGCTGATCGAAGGCAAGGTGTCTTTCAGGACCCGGGCCGGCGGTCGGACCTACGTTTCGGTGCAGCCGCCGGAATAGGCGCGCCCGCAAGCGCAATTACAAGCGGGGGATGGCTTTCCATCCCCCGTTTTTTATTTTTTTGAGCTAGAGTCTTTTTGACGATCGACAAAGCGCCGGGCCGGCCGCCAAGTGGGTGGTTCAGCCAAATTAAACTTGAAGAACACGGGTCATGAAATTTCTCGATCAAGCCAAGATCTATGTTTTCAGCGGCAAGGGCGGGCACGGCTGTGTCAGCTTTCGCCGCGAGAAATTCGTCGAGTACGGCGGCCCCAACGGCGGCAATGGCGGCAAGGGTGGCGACGTGGTGGTCGAGGCGGTGGAAAATCTCAACACCCTGATCGATTACCGCTACCAACAGCACATCAAGGCCAAGAACGGCCGCCCCGGCATGGGCAGCTCTCGCACCGGCGCGGGCGGGACGGACGCGCTGGTCAAGGTGCCGGTGGGCACGCAGATCCTGGATGAGGCTCGGGACCATATCCTGGCCGATTTGACCAAGCCCGGGCAACAGGTTGTTCTAGCCAGGGGCGGCGGCGGGGGCAGGGGCAACGAAAGCTTCAAGTCCTCCACCAACCGGGCGCCACGGCAGTTCGAGCAAGGCGGCGAGGCCGAGGAATTGACCGTCTGGCTGCGTTTGAAGCTGATCGCCGATGCCGGCCTGATCGGCCTGCCCAACGCGGGCAAGTCGACCTTTCTGACCACGGTCAGCCGGGCCCGGCCCAAGATCGGCGCCTATCCCTTCACCACGCTTTATCCCAATCTCGGCGTGGCCCAGGCGGGTGACCGGGAAATCATCCTGGCCGACATTCCCGGCCTGATCGAAGGCGCCCATGAAGGCGCTGGCCTGGGCGACCGCTTTCTGGGCCATGTGGAACGCTGCCGGGCGCTGATCCACCTTGTCGATGGCACGGCCAAGGATGTCGCAACCGACTACCGTACCGTGCGCGGCGAACTGGACGCCTACGACGCCGGTCTGCCGGAAAAGCTGGAACTGGTCTGTCTGAACAAATGCGACGCCCTGAGCGATGACCTGATCGCCGCACGCAAGGCGGAGCTGGCGGCGGCCTCGGGCCGCGAGGTGCACATCATATCCGGTGTCGCGGGCAAGGGCCTGCCGGAGCTTCTGGCCCAACTGGCCCAGACCATGGAAGCGTCCGAAACCCAGGCGGAAGAGGTGGCGGAGCAGGCGGCCGCCGGGGGCTGGCAGCCATGACGGAGCGGTTGCTTAAGGCCAAGCGGGTGGTGATCAAGATCGGCTCCTCCCTGCTGGTGGACCAGGAAAACGGTACCCTGCGCCGGGATTGGCTGGATGCCCTGGCAGACGACGTGGCGGCCTGCCGCAAGCGCGGCCAGGATGTCCTGCTGGTGTCCTCCGGCGCCATCGCCCTGGGCCGGCGCAGCCTCAAGCTGGGCGCGCGGAGCCTGCGCCTGGAAGACAGCCAGGCGGCGGCGGCGGCTGGGCAGATCCGCTTGGCGCACGCCTATCAGGAAAGTCTGGCCCGCCACGACGTGGCGGTGGCGCAGATCCTGTTGACCGGCGACGACACGGAGCGGCGGCGGCGCTATCTGAACGCCCGCAATACCCTGACCGCGCTGCTGGCCCACGGCTCCATCCCCGTGGTCAACGAGAACGACACGGTGGCCACGGTGGAGATTCGCTTCGGCGACAATGACCGCCTGGCAGCCCGGGTGGCGGCCATGATCGGCGCCGATTGCCTGGTCCTGTTGTCGGATATCGACGGCTTATACAGCGCCGACCCCCGGCAGGACGACGGTGCCGAATTTGTCGGGGAAGTGGCGGAAATCACCCCCGCGATCGAAGCCATGGCCGGCGCCACCGGCAGTTACGACGGCAGCGGCGGCATGGTGACAAAACTGCAGGCCGCCCGCTTGGCGACCCAGGCGGGCTGCGCCATGGTGATCGCCGACGGGCGCGCGGCCCATCCCATATCGAAGTTGCTGGACGGCGGGCGCGGCACCTGGTTCACCACCGCAGCGACACCGGCCAGCGCCCGCAAGCGCTGGATCGCCGCCAGTTTGCATGCCCGTGGCTCCATCACCATAGACCAGGGCGCGGTGCAGGCCCTGGGCCGGGGCAAGAGCCTGCTGCCGGCGGGGGTGACGGATGTGGAGGGTGATTTCCAGCGCGGCGACGCGGTGGTAGTGCGCGGCCCCGACGGCACCGCCCTGGGCCGGGGCCTGATCGCCTATTCGCGGGTCGATGCGGCCCGGATCAAGGGGCATCGCAGTGACAGAATCCAGGAGATCCTGGGCTTTCTGGGCCGGGAAGAAATGATCCATCGGGATGATTTGGTGTTAGGCTAGGTTCGAACAAGAAGGACTGGAACCATGAGCACGGCTGAAAATTTGGCGGACGATCTGCAGCAACGGATGCTGGATCTGGGCGCCGGCGCCAGGGCGGCGGCGACGGTTTTGGCCAAGGCGCCGGCCGAGGCCAAGAACCAGGCGCTGTTGGCGGCGGCGGCGGCCATTCGGGCGGAACAGGCGGCGATACTGGCGGCCAATGCCACGGACATAGCGGCGGCGGAAAAGCGTGATTTAACGGCCGCCCTGATGGATCGGCTGTTGCTCAACGAAGACCGGGTCGAGGCTATGGCCGCAGGCCTGGAGGCCATCGCCGAATTGACCGATCCGGTGGGCGATACCATCGCCGAATGGGACCGTCCCAACGGTCTGCGCATCGCCCGCGTGCGGGTGCCCCTGGGCGTGATCGGCATTATTTATGAATCCCGTCCCAATGTAACGGCGGATGCCGGTGCGCTGTGCCTGAAATCAGGCAACGCGGCCATATTGCGCGGCGGTTCGGAAAGTTTTCATTCCTCCCGCGCCATTCATGACTGCCTGGTTGCGGGGCTGCGGGCGGCGGGGCTGCCCGAAGGGGCGATCCAACTGGTACCGACCACGGACCGGGCCGCGGTGGGCATGATGCTGACCATGCCCCAGCATATCGACATCATTGTGCCCCGTGGCGGCCGTGGCCTGATCGAGCGGGTGCAAAATGAAAGCCGGGTGCCGGTGATCGCCCATCTGGACGGCAATTGCCATGTCTATGTGGACGGCTCCGCCGACCTCGCCATGGCGCGGGAGATCTCCCTCAATGCCAAACTGCGCCGCACCGGCATCTGTGGCGCCTCCGAGACCTTGCTGGTGGACCGGCAATGTGCCGCCACCCATCTGGCACCCCTGGTCAAGGACCTGCTGGACGCGGGCTGCGAGGTGCGCGGCGACGATGACACCCAAGGCGCGGACAGCCGCGTGGTGCCCGCCACGGAAGCGGATTGGGATACGGAGTATCTCGACAGCATCATCGCCGTGAAGGTGGTGGACGGGGTTGGCGATGCCATAGCCCATATCGAAGATTACGGCTCGCACCACACCGAGAGCATCGTCGCCCAGGATGACGCGGCGGCGGAACGGTTCCTGGCCGAGGTCGACAGCGCCATTGTGCTGCACAATGCCTCGACCCAGTTCGCGGACGGCGGAGAATTCGGCATGGGGGCGGAGATCGGCATCTCCACCAACCGCCTGCATGCCCGGGGCCCGGTTGGCGTCGAACAGCTGACCTCGTTCAAATACGTGGTGCACGGCCAGGGCCAGATCCGGCCTTAGAGCTTCCTAATGGCGCGGTTGAAAATTGGCCTTCTGGGCGGCTCCTTCAATCCGGCCCACGAAGGTCACCGGCATATCTCTTTGCTGGCCCTGAAACAAATGCGGCTGGATCAGGTCTGGTGGCTGATCTCGCCGCAAAATCCCCTCAAGGGAAGCGACGAAATGGCGCCATTGAGCCATCGCATGGCCGGCGCCAGGGCCCTGGCCCGCCATCCCCGTATTCGGGTCAGTGATCTGGAAAACCGCCTGGGCACGCGTTACACGGCGGATACTCTGGCGCGCCTGCGGCGGCGCTATCCGCATCACCATTTCGTCTGGCTCATGGGAGCGGATAATCTGATGCAGTTGCCGCAATGGCGCCGCTGGCGCGAGATCGTCGAGACCACGCCCATGGCGGTCTTCAACCGCCCTGGTGAAGGCCACCGCGCATTGGCCGGCGCGGCGGCGGCCCGTTATGCCGCCTATCGCGTGCGGAGGCCGTTTGAACTGCCCCTGGCGCCGCCGCCGGCCTGGTGTTTTCTGTTTTCCCGCCTGCATCCGGCCTCCAGCACGGAGCTCCGGGCGGCGCACCTGGAAACCGGTAAAGGAACATGACATTTTGGCGAAATGTTGCCATAATCAGACATTATCCGTGAACATAAGGGTCAATATGCAGACCATTCGAAAAGTCAGGAGCTATTCACCATAGCAAGCGCAAGGCAACAGCCGGCATATAGCCAAGAATTGCTGGCACTCGTGAATAGTTCTCTCGATGAGGACCAGGCGGAAGAGCTTGTCGTCATCGACCTGCAGGGTAAATCCAGCATTGCCGATTACATGGTGATCGCCAACGGTCGCTCGGACCGTCACGTGGGCGCCATGGCGGATCATTTGCTGCGCCGGGCCAAGGATGAAGGCCTGGGCCGCTGCAAGGTCGAGGGCCTGAGCAAGCGCGATTGGGTGTTGATCGATATGGGCGACATCATCGTGCACCTGTTCCGCCGGGAAGTCCGGGAGTTCTATAATCTGGAAAAGATGTGGTCGATCGAGATGGCGGAGCCCGAGCGCGCCGCCCTCTAATTGTTTTCGACGACCATGGGTTTTTCCGGGCTGACCGCACTTCGGCCGGGGCGGCGGTCGTGGGCCGGCGCATGAGCTGCGAGCGGACCGGGAAAGCGGATAATCCAGGCAAATCTCAAAGGAAGCCATCATGGCAGGTGCATTGGACGGCTATCGGGTCGTCGATATAACTTCGATTCTGTCCGGCCCTTACGGCACCCAGCTTTTGGGCGATGCCGGGGCCGATATCATCAAGGTGGAGGCGCCGCCCAAGGGCGATTCCACGCGTTATCTGGGCGGCATGCGCAGCCCGGGCATGAGCGGGCCGTTCATCAACATGAACCGCAACAAACGCTCCATCGCCCTGGACTTGAAGCAGGACAGCGCCAAGCAGGCCCTAAGCAAGCTGATCGAGACGGCGGATGTGCTGGTTCATAACATGCGGCCCCAGGCCATCGACCGTCTGGGCTTTTCCTATGATGCGGTCCGCACCATCAAGCCCGACATCATCTATTGCGGCTGCTACGGCTTTTCGCAACAGGGCCGCTACAAGGATAAACCCGCCTACGATGATCTGATCCAGGCCTGCTCCGGTCTGGCCGGCCTGTTCCAGACCATTCAGGGCGAGCCCAAGTTCGCTCCGACGGTGATGGTCGACAAATTGACCGGCCTGATGATGAGCCAGGCAGTCGCCACCGCGCTGTTGCATCGGGAACGGACGGGCCAGGGCCAGTTCGTCGAGGTGCCCATGTTCGAGACCATGGTCTCGTTCCTGATGGTGGAACATATCTACGAACATGGCTTCGAGCCGCCCCTGGGCCCCCTGGGTTACAAGCGCCTGACCACACCCATGCGCCGGCCCTTCCGCTGCCGGGACGGCTATGTCACCGTGCTGCCCTATACGGACAGGCATTGGCGGGAATTCTTCCGTATCGCCGACCGCCCGGAACTGGCCGACGATCCGCGCTTCGCCGATCACACCACGCGCAACGAACATATCCACGCCATTTATGCCCTGCTGGAGGAGCTGGTCGCGCAAAAGACCGTCGCCGAATGGATGGAACTGTGTGAAGTGGCCCAGATCCCGGCCATGCCGGTGCTGGATCTGGACGATGTTTTCACGGACCCGCATTTGGCCGATGTGGAGATGTTTCAGCGTCACGACCATCCCACGGAAGGCAAGGTGGTGGTGACCAAGCCGCCCGTCAGCTATTCGGAAACGCCCAACAGCATCCGCCGCCAGGCGCCGCGCCTGGGCCAGAACGGGGCCGAGATACTGGCGGCGCTGGGCTATGACCAAGACGCCATCACGGCCATGCAGGCCAGCGGCGCCCTTGCCGGAGAGGCGGAAAGTTAACGCCGAAAGCCCCGCGAATCGCCTATTCGGAATGTTTTTCTAATGGACGGCACGGCGCAATGCCCCGATGTTACAGGCGAAAAACCCCGCAATTGCCCTAAAGTCCAGGCTGGCCGGGCGAATCCGAAGGGCGGCACTTGTCATTAGCGATTCGCTCTGTTAGTTGAAGCGAATCACCAACTTCATACATTAGTGAGAGAACAGATATGAGCAAAGCAGCACTTGTCGAGCGCGTTGCCAAAAAAGGCAAGCTCTCGAAAGCCGAAGCCGGCCGCACGGTCGACCTCGTCATGGGCGAAATCATGGCCGGCCTGGAAGCCTCCAAGAAGGAAGGCAAATACACCATCGGTACTTTCGGCACTTTCGCCATCACCAAGCGGGCCGCGCGCAAGGGCCGCAATCCGCAGACCGGCGAGCCGATCAAGATCAAGGCGTCCAAGGTTCTGAAATTCAAGCCCGCCGCGCAGTTGAAGAAGGCAGCCGGCTGCTAATCAGTTCTGCGGCGCGTGCATACGCGCCCTAGAGCATGTCTCTTCCAGACATGCTCGGACTCTTAAGAGAAGAGCAATTGAACCAATCACTTGGATCGCCAACGCGAATCCAGGTAATTGAAAATTGCTCTGATCTGATAGCATGACAGGAGGCTCGTGGCCCGGCCACGGGCCTCTTGCAGTTTGCTTGGCTTCAATTTGATGGACTTTGGATTGATGGGCAAAATCCGATCAGAGGACGGACCATGAACCAGATGAGCGGCGCGGAAGCCCTGGTGCACATGCTGCAAGGCCATGGCGTGGACTACATCTTTGGCCTGTGCGGCGATACCTCGCTGCCGTTCTACGACGCCCTACACCGTCTGAACCACGGCATGACCCATATTCTCAGCCGCGATGAACGTTCGGCGGCCTACATGGCGGATGGTTATGCCCGGGTCTCGGGCAAGGTCGGCGTTTGCGAAGGGCCCTCGGGCGGCGGTGCCACCTATATCGCACCCGGCCTGGTGGAGGCGAACGAAAGCAGCATTCCCATTCTGGCCATCACCACGGATATATCCGTCGCCGCCCGGGGCCGCTATGCCCTGACGGAACTGGATCAATCGGCGCTGTTCCGGCCCCTGACCAAATGGAACGGCGTCATCGACCGGGCCGAGGATGTGCCCAAACTGTTGCGCACCGCCTTTCGCGAGATGACCACCGGACGCCCCGGCGCGGCCCACCTAGCCCTGCCCTTCGATGTGCAAAAGGGCGCCGTGGATGCCGCCGATATCTGGTGCGATCCAGAGTTGGGCCGGTATCCGGCCTGGCCCACGGGGCCTGATCCGGCGGCGGTATCGCGCCTGGCCGGGGTGCTGTTGGCGGCACGCAATCCGGTTATTGTCTGCGGCGGCGGCATGGTGCTGGCCGGCGGCGAAACTGAATTGATCCGCCTGGCGGAGCAGCTGGCCATCCCGGTGGCAACCACGATCAGCGGCAAGGGCTCGATCCCGGAAGACCACCCCCTGGCGGTCGGCGTGGTGGGCAGCAACGGCGGCGTTGCGGAGACCCGCCGCTTCATGCAGGCGGCCGATCTGTTGCTGCTGATCGGCTGCCGGGCCGGCTCGGTCACCACCGAACGCTGGCGCTTCCCCGCACCCGGTGCCTGTCAGGTCGCCCATATCGACAGCGATCCCGGCGTGATCGGCGCCAATTATCCGACCGAGGCAGCCATGGTCGGCGATGCCCGCCTGGCCCTGGCCGCCCTGAATGCCGAATTGGGCAAGCCAACGGCGCCGGCGCGGGAATTGAACGCGGCGGCGGTGGCGGAAGCCAAGGCGGCGAAGTTCGCCGCTTTCCAGGAACTGGCCGAGAGCGACGAACGGCCGATCCGCCCCGAACGCCTGGTCGCCACCCTATCGGAACTGCTGGACGATGATGCGGTGGTGATCGCCGATCCGGGCACGCCGTGCCCCTATTTATCGGCCTATTACCCGGTCAAGCGCACGGGACGGCACTTCTTTTCCAACCGGGCCCACGGCGCTCTGGGCTATTCCCTGCCGGCCGCCATCGGGGCCTATCATGGCCGGCCCGGCGCCAAGGTGGTGGCGGTGATGGGGGACGGCAGTTTCGGCTTCAACGGCGGCGAGATGGAAACCGTGGCCCGCCTCGGCCTGCCCATAACCTTCGTCGTGGTCTCGAACGGTGTCTTCGGCTGGATCAAGGCGGGGCAGAAAACCGGCTTTGATGAGCGCTATTTTTCCGTGGATTTCAACACCACCGATCATGCCAGGGTGGCCGAGGCTTATGGCCTGCGAAGCTGGAGGGTGGAGGATCCGGGCGAGCTGAAAAGCAAGATGGCCGCCGCCCTGGACTGCCCCGGCCCCGCCCTGGTCGACGTGATCTGCCAACCCCTGCAGGAGGCCCGGGCGCCGGTCAGCGAGTGGGTGGCTTAACGGGCGGGCGGCGTCCAGGTGGTATCGGGGTCCATGGGATAGACCGGACGGGGCAGGTTTTGCCAATTGAATCGGCTCAGAACCGGCGAGGTCAGGCCGGCGGTATCGACTTCAAAGACCTGTTCGGACGGGAACCAGGGTAGGAAACCGGCCCTGAAATGACCGCGCGATTTAACACAAACCGAACGCGCATCGGCGATATCCAGGCCGAACATTTCGAAGAACATGGGATCCGCCGTCTGGTGGCGGGCGGAGATCACGACCACCAGAATGCCGCCGCTGCCGCCGATTTCAAGCACCGCGCTGGGCCCCAGATTTAGCCGCCGGTTCTTGTAAATCCCAAGACGGCCGACAAAATCGCCGTCGCTCAATTTCAACACCGTGGCTTTGCTCTCGAAGCGTTTGGAGAATTCGGTTTCATTGCCCCGGTTGAACACCGCGTCGAATTCCGCGCCTTCACCCAGGCTATGAGCTTCGGCCGCCAGGTCCTTGTCAAAGAAGGCACCGTAATAGACACCACGTACGCCGCCTGCGACCAGCGCCGCCAACAGCCAGGTGGTCCGCCCCTCGCCGCCGCCGCCTGGATTGTCACCGGCATCGGAAAAAATCACCGCGGCACGGTCTGCATCTTGCGCCACCACATTGGCCAGATTGACGCCATCTTCGATCGACATCATTTGCCGTGTGAAGGCGGCGCGGTTGTCCCAGGCGCGGCTGGCGATTTCGTTCGCCAGGGTGGCGGCCTTATCTTCGTCATTGCGTGCCGTGACAACGACACTCAGGCCATTTTTCGGCGAGTCGGAAAAGGCGAAGTTGCCGAACACGGAAACATTGACGATCTCGCCGGCTTCCTCGCGGGCGCGGCGCTGGCCATGGTCGATCAGATCGCCATAGGGCCCCGCGGCCGTCAAAAGCGTGGTCGAGGGCGGCACCAGGGGCAAACGCACCAGCACCTGCCGTGGCCGCATGCCGGCAAAGATCTGCCGCATCATGACGGCGGCCTCTTCGCCGCGCTGCACCTGATCCACATGGGGGTTGGTCTGATAACCGATGATGGCATCAGTCGCGTCCGCCATGACCTGGGAAATATTGGCGTGCAGATCCAGGGTCGAGATCACGGCGGTGTCTGGTCCCACCGCATCGCGGATCGCCGCCATCAAGGTACCGTCCGGGTCGCCGTCATCGGTCGCCACCATGGCGCCATGGTTGGCGATATAGACGCCATCGAGCCTCCCGGCCGCCTGCAGGCCGGCCACGATGCGATCTACGCAATCCTGGAAGAAACCGCCTTCGACCGGCCCCCAGGGCGGGCAGCCGGTCAGCAACAGCGGCGCGGGCGTCCATGGCCCGGTCGCGTCCATGGTTTGCACGAAAGCGGCCATTTCGCGGGGCAGCGGCGAGACGGGCTTGCGCGCCTCCGCGACAATATCCGCGCCCTCCATATAGAAGGCCTCGCGGAAATGCGCTTCCTCAGCAACGGGGGAGAAGGCGTTGCTTTCCAGGATCACGCCGCACAGGGCGACGCGTTTGCTATCCTCTGACATCCAGTACCCCAGCTAGTATCCCAGTGCGCAGCCGTCCTTACGCGGGTCGGAGCCGCCGGCCAGGGTGCCGTTTTCCCAGTCCACGGCGATGATCTGACCGCCGCCCCAGGGCATTTCGGGCCGGCCCACCTCGTGGCCCAGGGCCGCCAGGCCCGCCATGACGTCATCGCCCAGGCCCCGCTCCACATCAAGACGGCCGGAGACGTGAAAGACGCGGGGGCTGTCCATGGCTTCCTGGGGGTCCATGCCATAGTCGATCATGTTGGTCAGCACATGGGCGTGGCCGACGGGCTGATAACCGCCGCCCATGACGCCGTAACAATAGGCGACCTTGCCGTCCTTGGTGCACATGCCGGGAATAATGGTGTGCAGGGGCCGTTTGCGCGGGGCCACATTGTTGGGATGGCCGGGATCCACCACGAAGCCGGCGGCGCGGTTCTGCAGCATCACGCCCGAGCGCGGCGAGGCCAGTCCGGTTCCGAACGGCATATAGAGCGAGTTGATGAAGGAACAGGCATTGCGGTCCTTATCGACCACGGAGAGATAGATGGTGTCGCGATAGACCGGCCCGGTCGCCTCCGGCGCGTCGATGGCGCTATCGGGACGGATCTGGGAACGCATTTCAGCTGCGAACTCGGCCGATAGCATATGCTCGACGGGCACATCCGCCTGGCGCATATCGGCCACATAACGGTCGCGGGCGGCATAGGCCATGCGCGAGGCCTCGGTCTCCAGATGCAGGCGTTCCACACTGTTGGGATCCATCGTGGTCAAATCAAACTCGGAGAGAATATTCAGCATCATCAGGGCGGTGATGCCCTGGCCGTTGGGCGGGATCTGCCACATGGTATGGCCACGGTACTCGGTCGAGATCGGCGTTACATATTCACCGGTCATTTCGGCGAAATCATCCAAGGCGTGGCAACCGCCCAGGCTGGAAAGGTATTCCACCATGTCCTCGGCCACCCAGCCCTTGTAAAAGCCGTCCCGCCCCTCCCTGGCGACGGTACGCAGGGTTTCCGCCAGCTCCGGCAGGCGCCAGATTTCGCCGGCCTTGGGGGCGCGGCCATTGTTCAGATACTTCGCCGCCGCCGAGGCGTCCGCCGACAACTTGGCCACATTGCGGTCCCAATCGACACCGACGCGAGGGGTAATGGCATAGCCGTCCTCGGCATAGGTGATGGCCGGCTGCAAAGCCTGGTCGAGATCGATGGTGCCATGGTCGCGCAACAGCATATGCCAGCCGTCAATGGCGCCGGGGACGGACACCGCATGGGGCGATTGGATGCCGATACTGGTCATGCCCTGGTCCAGGAGATGTTCGGCGGTCAAGCCCTGCGGGGCCCAGCCGGAGGCATTCAGGCCAATAACCTCCGGTCCGCCACCCGGCGCGAACAGGGCGAAGCAATCGCCGCCGATGCCCGTGGACATAGGCTCCACCACGCATTGCACGGCACAGGCGGTGACGGCGGCATCAACCGCGTTGCCGCCCCGGCGCAGCACGTCCAAGGCCGCCAGGGTGCTCAAGGGGTGGGAGGTTGCCGCCATGCCATTACTGGCATGAACCGTCGAGCGGCCGGGAAGTTGCAGATCGCGCATTACGAAAGCCTCGTCTTAGGGTAATGGTTTCTGGCCCCGAACGGGGCAAAAGAGAACCGGACAGAACCGGCTAAATGCCAATTCCGGCCTAGAATGTCCAGACACAGTCCAGTCAACGTCCATAGCGGCGAGGTCAGCCAAGCTTGGCCCGCATCAGTTCCTGCAAATCGGCTTCCGGCCGGGCGCCCATGTGGGAAATAACCTCGGCCGCGCCGATCCCCGCCATGCGGCCACAATCGGGCAAGTCGCGCCCCGCCGCCAGACCGGTCAGGAAACCGGCGGCGTAAATATCGCCGGCGCCGGTGGTATCGACTACATGATCCACGGGTTCGGCATCGATAACATGCACTTCCTCCCCGGCCACGATCACCGCGCCCTTTTCCGAACGGGTCAGGGCGGCAATCTCGCAATAACCGCGCACTGCCTGCATCGCAGCATCAAAGGTGTCGACTTCATAGAGCGAAATGATCTCCTGCTCGTTGGCGAACAGGATGTCCACGTGATGCTCCACCAGGTCCTGAAACTCCTCACGGTGACGGTCGACGCAAAAGCTGTCGGACAGGCTCAACGCAACCTTGCGGTCCGCCGCCCTGGCCGCGCCCATGGCCTTGAGGAAGGCTTCCTTGGCGCCGGGCGGATCCCACAAATATCCTTCCAGATAGGTAATAGCCGAGGCGGCGACCAGATCTTCGTCCACATCCTCAGGCCCCAATTCGATGCAGGCGCCCAGGAAGGTATTCATGGTCCGCATGGCATCGGGGGTCACCATGATCAGGCAGCGGGCGGTTGGCGCGCCGCCGGTGGCCGGTTGGGAATGAAAATCCACCCCGACAGCGCGAATATCATGGGCAAAAATGCGGCCCAACTCGTCGTCGAATACCTTGCCGATGAAACAGGCCCGGCCCCCCAGGGCAGCCACGCCGGCCACGGTGTTGGCGGCGGAACCGCCGGAACTTTCCGTGCCCACGCCCATGGCGGCGTAAAGCTCCTGGGCGCGATAGCCATCGATCAACATCATCGCCCCTTTGGCCAGATTGTGCTGCGCCAGGAAACTGTCTTCTGCCGGGGCCAGCACATCGACAATCGCATTGCCGATGCCAAGTACGTCATAACGGATTTCGGCCATTGCGCGGTCCCACTATTGCGATGATAGGATGAGGCAGTATAGAAGGCACTTCGTTGGGTGCAAGGAAAGCCTGCGCCATCGCGCGGGATTAATTCGGGGAGAAAACATGACTGAGTTGTGGCGCAAGACCGCACGCGAAATGGTGTCCCTGCTGGCCAAGGGTGAAGTCCGGCCCGTAGAGGCGCTGGACGCTGCGGCGCAACGTATCGAGGCGACCAATGGCGCCGTCAATGCCATGGTCACCGTGTGCCTGGAACGGGCGCGGGACGCCGCCGCCCGGATTGAGGCCAAGGGCCATCCGGAGCAGCCGGGGCCGGGTTATCTGTACGGTTTGCCGATCTCGGTGAAGGATCTGCACCATGTGGAAGGCGTCCGCTGTACCCAGGGTTCACCAATATATGCCGATCATATCTCCACCGAGTCGGATCTGGAGGTAATCACTCTGGAGGCCAACGGCGCCATTGTCATCGGCAAGTCAAATACACCGGAATTCGGCGCCGGCGCCAATACCTTCAACGAAGTCTTCGGCGCCACCCGCAATCCCTGGGATACCAGAATGAACTGCGGCGGCTCCTCGGGCGGAGCGGCGGTCAACCTGGCCACAGGGCAGGTCTGGCTGGCCACCGGCAGCGACCTGGGTGGCTCGCTGCGCATTCCAGGCGCCTTCAACTCCATCGTCGGCTTCCGCCCCAGTCCGGGGCGCTGCCCGCGCGGCACCTCAGCCTTTCTCGGCCAGTTCGATGACATGAGCGTGGTCGGCCCCATGGCCCGCAATGTGGGCGATGTGGCACTGATGCTGGATGCCATGGTGGGTCAGTACGCACGCGATCCGATTTCGTTACCAATCCCAAACGAACCCTTTCAAACTGCGGCTCAGGCGGCCAAACCGCCCGGGCGGATCGGCTGGAGCGCGACCCTGGGCATCGCGCCGGTGGAACCGGAAGTGGCCGAGATCTGCGCCGCCGCCGCGCGGTCTTTTGCCGACCTGGGCACAAAGGTAGAGGAGGCCTGTCCCGATTTCACCGGCGCCCAGGAAATGTTTCAAACCCTGCGGGGCGTCAGTTTCGTCGCCGGGCACCGCGTTCACATGCAGGAAAACCGCGATCAGCTAAAGCCGGAGGTGATCTGGAACTATGAGCACGGCGCCTCGCTTTCCATCGAGGATGTCGCCGATGCGAAGCGGACCAGAGGACGCCTGCAGACAAATATGTGTGATTTCTTCGAGACTTATGACCTGTTAGTGACCCCAACCGTGATGACGGCGCCATTTCCGGTGGAAGTTCGCTATTTGGATGAGGTTGCGGGCGTAAAGTTCGACAATTATGTGGATTGGCTGATGCATACCTTTGTCATCACGCCCACGGGCTGTCCGGCGGTCTCGGTCCCTTGCGGCTTCACCAAGGACGGCCTGCCGGTCGGCCTGCAACTGGTGGCGCCGCCCCGGGGCGAGGCGGCCTTGCTGTCCGCGGCCGCGGCGTTCGAAGCCAATCAAGACCTGCAGTGGCAGGCGCCCATTGATCCGCGGTCGAAATGATCGCGGTTTTTCAGGAAAATCCAGCCGTACCCTTCAATTTTGGGTCGGAATGCCTACATCTTTGGGCAATGACTAATCCTGACAATGACTTTTACCAAGATTGAGGGCCATTCATGCTAATACGCGCCGCCTCCCTGACCCTGGGGCAAATCTCCGATCCGGCTTTCCGGGGCGTGGTCATCAAGAGCGTCTTGTTTACCCTGGCCCTGTTCGTTGCATTGACGGTGCTTTTCTATTGGCTGGTTCCGGAGGTGAAGGTTTTTGAATCCGACTGGCTGCAATGGTTGAACAGTGCCCTGGAAGTTGGCGGCAGCCTTGCGTTTTTCGCCTTGTTGGTACTGACATTTTCAGCCACGGCAACGTTGATCGGCGGGATTTTTCTGGACGATATAGCCAGTGCCGTGGAAACACGCCATTACGCGGCCGATCCGCCGGGGCGTTCGGCTGATTTTTCAAAGACTTTTGGCGTTTCCTTACGCTTCATCGGCATAACAATCGTGCTAAATGTGCTGGCCCTGCCGTTTTATGTGATCGCGCTGTTGTTTCCCCCACTTTTTGCCTGTATTTTCTATGGCTTAAACGGCTATCTTCTGTCTCGAGAGTATTTTGAGCTTGTAAGCCTCAGGCATAAGGATGCAAAAGCGGCCCGTCAGTTGCGCAAGGCCAATGGCCTTCGGGTTTTTTCGGCCGGCGTGGTCATCGCCTTTCTAATGACGATACCAATCGTTAATCTATTTGTACCTATTTTGGCGACGGCGTTTATGCTGCATATCTTCAAGGCTTTACAAGGTGCGCATTCAGGCGCACAGGCAACTGAGATCGTTTCCTAATCGAGCCGCCGCAAGAATTCGGCCATTGGGATCCAAAATGTGATCTAGAACGTGATTTGATGCGTTAGGAATAGGAAGCAAACCATGGCCAACGAAGAGCAAAACCCAACCGCGGGTTCGGCCTTTCGCCCCGAAATTACCCGCCGTCTGCCCGAATTGCCGGGCGGCCCCTTGCGCGGTGCCGCGGCGCCGGCGCCGGGTGACGGCGGCAAGAAACTGATCGTCGGGCGGGAAATCGTTCTGAACGGACAGATCACCGCGTGCGATCAACTGGTGGTCGAGGGCCGGGTCGAGGCGGCCTTGGAAAATTCGCAATCCATCGAAATATCCGAGACCGGATCCTTCAAGGGCTCGGCGGTCATAGAAGAGGCCATCATCTCGGGCCAGTTCGAAGGCAGCCTGACCGTGCGCGGGGAATTGACCGTCAAGGCAAGGGGCCGGATCGAAGGCGATGTCCGCTACGGCAAGCTGTCCGTTGAATCGGGTGGCCAAATCATCGGCACCCTGGAGGCCCTGCCCGACAGCGGTGCCGGCGCCGCCAGTGCCGCGCCCGCCAGCACCAACGATGATCTTGAAGAATAAGCCGAAAATGACCCGACTCTTCTGCTTGTTGGCGGCATTGTGGTTGGCGGCGTGCACCACCGATCAGGCGGCGTTGGTGGAAAAACCGGCCACGCCGGCGAAGGTTTCACTCGCCGCCGGCGCAAACAGCGGAGCCGTGGACGATACCGCGATCCCCAGCCAGGCCGGGCAATCCGCGCAGACGCCGGCTTCGCAACCAGCCCAGCCGGCAGCTGAAAAACAGAACGGCAGCCTTGAACAGGCGTCCCGGGACAAGCCCGCCGCACAGCCCGATCCCCCCGCCAGGAAAGCGCCGCCGCCCGCCCTGGATATCAGGACATTGGTCGGCATGGACCGGGCCGGCCTAAGCGATCTGTTGGGCCCGCCCGCGCTGCTGCGCACCGAGGTGGGCGCGGAGGTCTGGCAATACAGTGGCAAAGCCTGTGTTTTGCACGTCTTCCTCTATCGTGACGGCGCCAACGGCGCTTTCCGGGTCGCCCATGTGGATGCGGTTCACCGCCGACAACGGATTGCCATGACGGATACCCGGGGCCAGGTAGCGCCGTTCGCCCGGGATTGCATTGCCCCGCCCAACCGCGCCACGGCACGGAACCAAGCGAGCTAGCCCGGATCCAAAGCTGATCGGTCAGGGCGGTCTTTTTCCGATATTTCGGCCGTCATGCCCACCGCCGCTTTTCAGTGCCGGTTCTTTCGGGCACACTTTGCAATAGATGACGGGCAATTACAGCGCGAGGAAATCCGCCATGGCCAAATTGGAATGCTTTTTCGATTGTTCCAGCCCCTGGACCTATCTGGGCTTTCACAATGTCCAGCCCCTGGCGGCGGAGCTGGGGGTTGAAATCACCTGGCGGCCAATCCTGGTGGGCGGGCTGTTCAACACCATCAATCCATCGGTCTATCACAGCCGGGAACACCCGGTGCCGTCCAAACAACGCTATATGCACAAGGATCTGCAGGATTGGGCCCGCTACAGCGGTATCAAGATTTCCTGGCCCATGACGATCTTTCCCATCAACAGCGTGAAAGCCATGCGCGGCTGTATCGCCGCCGATCGCCTGGGCAAACTGGTGCCGTATGCCGCGAAGGTGTTCGAGGCCTATTGGGGCGATGACCGGGATATTACCCAGGATGATATTTTGGCCGAAATCGCCACCGCCGCCGGCCTGGACGCGGGGGAAATGGCAGCGGCCATGGCAATGGACGAGATCAAGGACGAACTGCGTGAAAATACCGAGGAGCTGGGGAGACGCGGCGGCTATGGTTCGCCGACATTCTTCGTCAACGATGACGATATGTACTTCGGCAATGACCGCATGCCTTTAATACGCGCCGCCCTGACTGTATAGTCGTCAACCCATTCTTCTAGTAGACGGACAAGCATCCAATGACGGCGGATATTATTGACGGCAAGGCCTTTGCCGTGGGCTTGCGGGGTATGGTCGCCTTGCAAACCGGGCAGCTGAAAGCCAACCATGGCCTGGTGCCGGGATTGACCGTGGTGATCGTGGGCGAGGATCCGGCCAGCCAGGTCTATGTCCGCAACAAGGGCAAGATTGCGGTGGAGATGGGTTTCCTCTCCGACACCATCCGCCTGGCCGAGGAGACCTCCCAGGAACAGTTGCTGGAGGTGGTTGCCGGCCTGAACCAGGACCCGGCGGTGCATGGCATTTTGGTGCAATTGCCCCTGCCTAAACAGATTGACGAAGGCGTCATTATCCTGGCCATCGATCCCAACAAGGACGTGGACGGTTTGCACCCGATCAATGCGGGACGCCTGGCCAGCGGGCAAAGCGCCCTGGTGCCCTGCACGCCATTGGGCTGTTCCATGCTGCTGGCCGACCGTTTCGGCGAGGGCGGCATGAGCGGCAAGCGCGCGGTCATGGTCGGCCGCTCCAACCTGGTGGGCAAGCCGATGGCGCAATTACTGCTGGCGGAACACTGCACGGTAACCATCGCCCATTCGCGGACCCAGGATTTGCCCGGAATTTGCCGGGAGGCGGATATTCTGGTGGCCGCCGTGGGGGTGCCGGAGATGCTGGGCGGCGATTGCATCAAACCGGGTGCCGTGGTGATCGATGTGGGCATGAACAGGGTCGACGCCGATAATGGCAAGACGCGGCTGACCGGCGATGTGGATTTCCAGGCGGCGAAGGAGATCGCTGGCGCCATCACCCCGGTGCCGGGTGGCGTCGGACCCATGACCATCGCCTGTCTGATGGTCAATACAGTGACCGCGGCCTGCTGGGCCGGCGGAATTGAAGCCGCCCTGCCGGGTCCGGCGGCCTAACCTTCTTTTGGGAGAGTTGATATGCGTTTACGGCAGTTTGTCTTCGTGGCCGAGGACCTGAAGAAGGCGGTGGTCGACATCGGCGCCACTTTGGGTCTGGCGGTTTGTTACAAGGATCCCAACGTGGGCGAATTCGGCCTGCATAACGCCTTGCTGCCGATCGGCAGCGATCTCATCGAGGTCGTGGCGCCGACCCGGGAGGGCACCACGGCGGGCCGCTATCTGGAGCGGCGCAAGGGCGACGGCGGTTACATGATCATCATGGAATGTGACGATGCCCTGGCCCATCGGGAGCGCATCCTGGGCCTGGGGGTCCGGGCTGTCTGGCGCCATGACGAAGATGACGCCCATGCCACCCATTTTCATCCCGCCGACGTGCCGGGCGCCATTCTGTCCATCGACGACATGGGGCCGGAGGGTAATCCGGCGGAAAAGCTGTCGCGCTGGAAATGGGCCGGCCCGAACTGGCAGGAATTCGTCCAGACCCAGGACACCGAGGCGCTGACGGCAGTGGAAATTCAGTCCGACGACGTGGACGCCCTGGCCAAGCGTTGGGGGGAAGTTCTGGACCGGCCCGTGGAGAGCATAAATGGCGTGCCGGCGGTCCAGCTGGACAACGCCCATATCCGTTTTGTCCCCGATACCGATGGCCGCGGCGTCGGCATTAGCGCCATCGATGTGCTGCCCGCCAACCGGGCCAATATCCTGGCCATGGCGGACAAGATGGGGCTGCGCCAGGGGGAGAACCAGTTCATGCTGTGCGGCGTGCGGGTCAATCTGGTTTGACCTTGACGGCGGAACAGCGTCTAGACGCACTGTTTGATCATTTGGCTCTGGAGCGGGCCCATTTCGGGGTGCAGAACACCGCCGAACTGGACCCGATTATCGCCGGCGAACCGGAGCGTTTCGCCTCTCTGGCCTTGTGCGGCCTTAATCGTTTGCAAGCCGAAACGGTTTTGCCGCTGCAGGACCGCCTGTTGCTGATGTATGGCGACGGCGGCGCCGGGGTCGATGCCATGGCGGCATCGATGCCGTCATTGCCCAAGGCGAAAAGCCATTGCCTAAAGGATTACACGGTTTTGACCTGGTCCGACGTGGCGGGCGACCGTGGCGACGAAATTGTCCCCAGATGGCTGGAATTTCTGGGCCGGGCGGAAGCGCGAAATCCCGCCAGCCGGCCCAGCACGGACCAGCGCGCGGGTGAGGTTGCCGGCATCAGCTATCGTATCGCCGGAGCCATCGATGGCAGCGCCCCGGCCCTGGTGCTGCTGCCCATGCTGCTCTCCGCTTCCCAATGGGAGCCGGTTATCGAGCGCCTGGCGGAACATTATTGCGTTATCTCCCTGGGCGGGCGGCACCTGGGCGGGGTTGCCTTCATCGACGGCCGGGGCACCGACCCGGGCTATCTGCGCGGCGTGGAGATGCACGTCAACGAAATCGGCATCCAGCCGGGCGAAATGGTGCTGGATGTGGGCTGCGGCCCCGGCTCCCTGGACCGCTGGCTGGCCCGGCGCAC
Source organism: Alphaproteobacteria bacterium (assembly GCA_030747035.1). Taxonomy (GTDB): domain Bacteria; phylum Pseudomonadota; class Alphaproteobacteria. The sequence goes on from JASLLM010000036.1 coordinate 20,755, forward strand.
CAACGGCGCCAATCCGATCACGGCGGTGGACGTAAACGGCTATTTCCTGCGCGAGGCCGAGGTGATCGCCGAGGCGGAGGGCTTGAGCGATATCATCAGCTTCGGCCCCGGCAACGCCGAAAATCTGCAGTTTCCCGACAATTCCTTCGATGTGGTGATGTCCCATACGGTGATGGAGGAATGCAACGCCGATAGAATGCTGGCGGAGCTGATCCGCGTCGCCAAACCGGGCGGCCGGGTTGGCGTCATGGTCCGCGCCGTGGATATGCGCAGCCTGTGGAATCTGCCGGTTTCCGCCGCGATCAAGGAAAAGGTCGAGGCGCCAGTGCCCTCGGTGGGCCAGGACGGCTGTGCCGATGCCTCCCTCTACCGCCGGTTCGGCGAAAGCGGCCTGGTGGACCTGAAACTGTTCCCCACCACCATGACCGTCAGCGATCCCGACGGCTACACCTGGAAATATTACGAGCCGTACCTGTTTTCCATGCTGGACGAGGCCGAAACAGCCCAGTGGCACGCCGCCAAGGCCCAGGCCATCGCCGATCGCTCGATCCTGCTGGCCCGCTGGCTGCATTGCGCCGTGGGCACGAAACCGATGCCATAATGGACGATAGGCCAGATGTTCCCGATGGCGTTGGTCCCCACGAATTGCGGGAGCTTGAATTGATGCTGTCGGGTGAAAAGCCCCTGGCCATGTTTATTGACGAGGATCCAGGCAACTTCATCATACCGGAGGCCGATTTCGAGCCCCACGTACGGGCGGGCACCTTCATCAAGGGTGAGGCGATATACCCGAAACCGAATGATCCCTACGCACCAAGATACGTCTATTTCGCCCTGTCATCGGAAGGCTGGCGTATTGATGCGCTGCACGCCATCAACGAAGCAATTCATTGTGGCCGGCGCAAAGTGACGGACGAAGATGAAATCGAGATCGGCAGTTTGCTGGGCTACAGTCCGGAGCAAGTAGAGGCATTCCTGGATTGGCGAAATCGACATTTGCCTTAATCCGCGGCAAATGCCGCCACGGCCCTCGAAAGGCGGTCCAACAACCGGCTGGGCAGGGTATCGGGGAAGGCTTCGGCCAGGGTGCGGTAGTACCATCGCGTGCCCTGCGGGCCGCCGTTGAAATGCTCCCAGACCGGTTCGCCCAAGTGGCGGTAGTCAGCGGCGATGGCCTCGGCATTGTGGGTTTTATCGGCCAGGATGACCAACAATGAGCTTGCCGGCTTTGCCGGCAGGGCGGCGATATAGTTTTCCTTGCGCAGGCGCCAGGGCAAGGGCGGTTCATCCCAGCTATCGGTACAATCGGCAACCATATCGGCAATTACATCGCCGAACAGGCCCCTGATCTCCGCCAAGGTTCTAACGCCGCCCTGGTCCTCGACCGCGTCGTGCAACAGCCCGGCGATGGCCTGATCCTCCGACCCGCCATGGTCGATCACCAGGGACGCCACCGCCAGCAAATGGGAGATATAGGGCACCTCCGCTACCTTGCGGGTCTGCGCCCGGTGCAGCTCATGGGCATAGCGGAAGGCTTCGTCGAAGCGTGTGCTCAACATGCCATGCCTCCTTCCATTCCTTTGGCGGCCTCAGCGAAAGCGCTTAGTTTCAGCCATTTTCCGATGCTGTCCCGTATGTCACCGTCGCCGATCAGCACGATCTCGTCATCGGCAACGGCCCGCAACAGATCACGATCGCCCAGCCAGACTTGGGTCATGGCCGCCAAGCCGGCGGAAATGTACAGGTTCACCTCATAGCCGGGATCGCTTTGGCACAGATCCACCTCCATGCCCTCGACCACCAGCCACCACCGGCGCATGGCCTTGGCGGCGTCCGGATAGTCGAACTGAACGACCTGGCGTCCACCCTGCATTACGCCCGGCATGGCAGTGGGATCAATGCGGCGGCGCATGTCCCACATCAGATAACCGGCATCCAGTTCATTGCGCCCCAGCTTCTTTTCCAGCCAGCGATGGCCCCACAGACCCAAGGCGACGACAATGGGTTTCAAGTCCTCGCCCACCTCGGTCAGACGGTATTCGGTGGCCCGCTTTCCAGGCGCCGAGATACGCCGCACCACGCCGGCACCTTCCAGATCTTTCAAACGCTTGGACAAAAGTGCCGGTGACATCAAGGGCACTCCCCGGCGGATATCGTTGAAATGCGTGGCACCCAACAGCATTTCGCGCAGCACCAACGGGGTCCAGCGTTCGCCGACGATCTCGACCGCCTTGGAGACGGGACAGAATTGATTGTAGCTCTTGGTCATGGGCAAATCCTAACGCCTCGCGGGCGCCACAACTAGTTCATTTCTGGAACTAGTAACACCGGTCTCCCGCCCTGATATTTCCGTCATCAGCAACCACACTGGCAAGGGAGATCACCAATGTTACCGCAGAAATTTCGCTTTGATTTGTTCGACCGCATGTCGGTCAAGACCATGCGTTATGTATCCGCCATCCCCCGGCGGGAGGCCACGGGCCAGGTCGCCGCCGTTTACGAACAGGTGGCGAGGGACTTTTTCATCAACGGCTCCATCACCTCTCATTCCAAGGTGCCCGACCTGATGGCGGGCATGTGGACCGGCGGGCGGGAGGCCATTCTGGTGGATGACAGACTGCCCCGCACCTTGAAGGAGGCCATGGGCGGCATCCTCTCGCGCATCAACGATTGCCCCTATTGCGGCGACATGTTTGTCAGCCTGGTCCATGGCGGTGGCGAACATGATGTCGCCTCATTGATCCTGAACGAGGCGGAAGATCAAATCAGCGATCCGCTGATGCGGGCGCAACTGCAATGGGCCGTGGCCGCGGCAGACGGCGAGCGCGATAAACTGGCGCACTCGCCCTACACCGCGGCACAGATGCCCGAGGCCCTGGGCACCCTGATGATGTCCAGCTATGTCAACCGCTATAGCCACGTGATCATGGACGGCTCGCCCGTGGTGCCCCTGTTCGGCTCCCGCGGCATCAAGGATCTGATGCTGCGGCTATTCGGGGTGGAGTTGAAGACCACCACTGAACGGAACATCACCCCTGGCCTGGCCCATGAACTGTTGCCCGCCGCGCCGGTGCCGGCGGATATGGCCTGGACCGCGCCCAACCCCCGTATTCAGGACGGTTTCGCCCGCTGGGCCGCCGCCGTTGGCCGGGAAGCGCCCCGCGCCGTGCCGGAGGCGGTCCGCGACCTAGTCGAGCGCAACATCGGCCAATGGCAGGGCGAACGCATGCCCATGAGCCGCAGCTGGGTCGACAGTGAAACCAATGGACTGACGGGCCGGGACCGGGCCATGGCACGTCTGGCCCTGGTCATCGGCAAGGCCTCGTATCAGGTGGACGATGGCATGGTCGCGGAGGTGCTAGAGCACGGTTGCGATGAGGAAAGTCTGATACGATTGTTGTCCTGGGCCGCCTTCACCGCGGCCCGCAAGGTGGCAGAGAATAGCGCCAACGCGACCCGCGAAACCCGTCCCGAGTTTGCCACCGCCGCGTAAGAAAAACCCGCGTGCCCCCGGTCTTTATGGCCGGGGGCCGCCCGGATCAGCCGCGCTTTTTCACCAGCAGTTTTTGCTCACCTTCCAGGATCAGCTCCCGGCGCTGATTGTGTAGGGTGGAGCGCAGGACCACCACACCCGTGGTGCGTCCCGGCTCCAGGCCGGTGACTTCCAGCATGGGATAGACTGTATCGCCCGCATACAGCGGCTTCAGGAACTTCGACGATTGTTCGATGAAGGCGATCAGGGCATCACCGAAATAATGGGGCAGCATGCCCGCCCCCGGCGCGGTCTGGATCAGGGCCTGGAAACCATGGGCCAGCAGGTTTTCATGCCCGCGGGCCTGACAATAGGGCAGGTCATAGTGGATCGGATGGTTATCGCCCGAGGCCAGTTGAAAGGCGGCGAAATTGGCATCCGCCAGAGTGCGGGAGGGGATGGGGAACTTGTCACCGATCTTCACATCCTCGAAAAAATGGCTTTCGCACATGGCGTGCTGGACGGGGTCGAAGCCCGCGTCGATATCCGGTTCACCACGCATGAGTTTTTTTCCTTCCAATCGGTCTTTCAGAATAGGCAAAGGTGCGTCTGGTTCGTTACCATTGCGGTCGGTGGGTTAGCAAAGGGTATCTGGCATGATGGCGGCGGAACTGCAAAACAAGGCCTTGGTGATCGACGGGCTGTCCTATCACAGTGACGGCTATACGGGTGATCTGCGTGCGGGCGGTATCGATGCGCTGAATGTAACGGTCAATCATTTCGAGGCGGATTTCAGCGAAAGCTGCCAGGCCATCGCCGGCTGGCTGGCGCACATGGCGGCACCGGATGCGGAATGGGCACCGATCCGCCGGGCCGCGGACCTGGCGGCGGCCAAGGCCGCGGGCAAGATCGGCCTGATCATGGGCTGGCAGAACATGCGCCCGGTGGCCGACGATCTGGACCGTCTGCACCTGTTTCACCAACTGGGTGTCCGCATCATGCAGCCCACCTATAATTACCGAAATTTCATGGGTGACGGCAATCTGGAGAGCGAAGACGCCGGCCTCAGCCATCTGGGCCGGGACGCGGTGGGCATCTTGAACGAACTGGGCATCGCCATCGATATCAGCCACGTGGGCGATCACACCTGCCGTGATATCCTGGATCTGTCCACCCAGCCCGTATTGGCCACCCATGTTGACGCCCGTGCCCTGACGCCCCTGCCGCGAAACAAGGATGACGGTATTCTCCGCGCCGTGGCGCAAACGGGCGGCGTCATCGGGGTCAGCGTCTATGGGCCCATGTTGTGGGACGGCGACCGCGAGCGCCGCCCAGGGATAGACGATTTCATTCGCCATCTGGAATACATCACCGAACTGGCGGGCATCGCCCATGTGGGCTTCGGCACCGATATCCCGGTCTCGAACGATTTGCGCCGCACCGCGCAGATCGCCGAAAACCGCCGTTTGTGGTCCGGTATTTCCGATTACGGCGACTGCTTTGGACATGACATCCCGGCCCGCTATGCCGAAGGCGCCAACAATCACGGCAAACTGCCCAATATCACCGCCGCGCTGCTGGACCGTGGTTGGGCCGAGGACGATATCGAATGTTATCTGGGCGCCAATTTCGCCCGCGCCCTGGCGGAAATCTGGCGCGGCTGATGCACGGAAATAGCCTGATTGCCTGATCTATTCGCACTCACCGCCATTGGCGGCACCTTTCTGATCGCCGGCGGGGTCAAGGGCGTCATCGGCCTGGGCCTGCCCACGGTCAGCCTGGCCCTGCTGTCGGTGCTGTTCGATCTGCCCAGCGCCATGGCCCTGTTGCTGGTGCCGTCCTTCATCACCAACCTGTGGCAAGGGGTGGTGGGCGGCAACGGCACGGCGATAATAAGGCGG
>JASLLM010000037.1 GCA_030747035.1 Alphaproteobacteria bacterium
GCCGGGATAGCTAAGCGCATCCAGCTTGGTCTCCAGGCTCAGGCGCAGGGGCCGGCTGAAGCCGTTGCGCGTGTTGCGTTCCCGGTTTGAGTGCACCGGCACGTCCACGGTCAGCACCAGGGCGCCCAGCCCGGCGGCGTCGGCCCGGCGGATCATGTCCTCGGAGACCGATTTGTCGCGGGCGGCATAAAGCTGATACCAGCCGTGCTCCGGCGCCAGCTTGCCCAGGTCCTCGATCGAGGCGTTCGAGGAACCGGACATGATGAAGGGAACATTGGCATCGCGGGCCGCCTGGGCCAGCATCAGATCACCGCCGACGCGGAACATGCCCGCCAGGCCCGTGGGCGAGATGCCGTAGGGCAGGTCATATTTGCGTCCGAACAACTCCCTGCTTAGATCGCGCTTGTCCACATCAACCAGATAGCGGGGCACCAGGGCAATATCGCGAAAAGCCTGTTGATTGCGGTCCAGGCCGACCTCGTCATCGGCGCCGCCCTCGATGAAATCGAAACAGATCTTCGGTATGCGCCGCTTGGCCAGCAGGCGCAGATCGTCGTAGTTGATGGCGTCATCTATACCCATGGGTCTTCCGCTCCGGTGTGTTTTGTTGGCGCCATTTTGACCCGGACAAAGGCCCGCGCCAAGAGGATGTTTTGTACCACTTCACACGGCCGCCCGATTGATGGACAATGACAAGGCAAAATCGGGAGGAAAAGACATGACGCTGACCTTGGGCAAGGGCGACCATGAATACCGTGTGGTGGAAGATTGGGCCAAGCTGCCCGAGGGCTGGGACTTCCGCGATGTCGCCGGCCTCGGCATCGACAGCAAGGACCAGGTCTATGTCTTCAACCGGGGCCGCCAGCCCATGATCGTGTTCGATAGGGAGGGCAATTTTCTGCGTTCCTGGGGCAGCGATATCTTTCATCGCGCCCATGGCCTGCATATCGGGCCCGATGATGCCCTGTACTGCACCGACGACGGCGATCACACCGTGCGCAAATGCACGGCGGAGGGCAAAATACTGATGGAAATCGGTATTCCGGGGGAGCCGGCGCCCTATATGAGCGGCGAACCCTTTCACCGCTGCACCCATACCGCCCTGTCGCCGGACAACCACATCTTTGTCTCCGACGGCTATGGCAACGCCAGGGTTCACAAATATACTCCCGACGGCAAGCTGGTAATGTCCTGGGGGGAGCCCGGCACCGATCCTGGCCAATTCAATATCGTGCACAACATCGTCGCCGACGACGACGGCTGGCTTTATGTCGCGGACCGGGAAAACCACCGGGTCCAGGTCTTCGATATGAACGGCAAGTATGAAACCCAGTGGAACAATCTGCACCGGCCCTGCGGCCTGTTCATGCCCAGGGGCAAATGCCCCACCTGCGTGATCGGCGAGCTGGGCCCGGGCATGCCGGTGAACCGCCATGTGCCCAACCTGGGTCCGCGCCTGAGTATTGTCAGCAACGAAGGAAAATTGATCGCTCGTCTGGGCGGCGAGGATGGTCTGGTCAATGAGCCGGGCAAATTCATGGCGCCGCACGGCCTGGCAGTGGATTCCCGCGGCGATATTTATGTCGGCGAGGTCAGTTACACCAACTGGTCGACGTCATTCGGCGGCGAGCCCATGCCCAGCTACCTGAGCACCCTGAAAAAACTTGAAAAGGTAGCCTAGCCCTCGAACGGCACGCGCTCGTCGTAGCGGCGGGCGGCGTCTTCCATGCTCATGAATTCGGCGCCCAGATCGCGCAGTTTCTCGATCAGCCGCTCCAGCATCATCATGCGATGGCCGCGGCCAATGACATAGGGGTGGCAAGTATAGGTGATGATGCCCCAGTCGGTGCAGCGGGTCATATAGATGTAGTCGTCGACCCAGTTCTCCAACACGCTGTTGGCGTTGCGGTGTCCGGGACGGTTGCCCACCATTTCGAAATGCGGGTGGTCGTCCTGGGACCAGCTTATGGGCATTTCAATCAGCGGCGTTTCGGGACCAAAGACCATTGGTTTGTGCAGGTCGATCTGGTCCCCCTGGCGCACGCGATAAGGGGAATAGTCGTGCCCCATCATGGAGCTTTCGTAATGGAAGCCATGCTTCAGCAAGAATTCCAGGGTATGAGGGCTCAAATCCCAGGCCGGGGAGCGGTAGCCCCGCGCTTTTCGGCCGGTCAGGCGTTCGATGGCCTCGTTGGCGCGGATCATTTCCTCTTCTTCCTGCTCCTTGTCCAGCAGGGCGGGCTGTACATGGGTCCAACCGTGATGGCCGATCTCGTGCCCGCCATCCACCACTTGGGCGCAGACATCCGGGTAGGTCTCGATGGTGAAACCGGGAATAAACCAGGTCGATGGAATTTCCTGTGCCCGCAACAGAGGCAGAATACGACCGGCCCCGACAATGCCGAATTCGCCGCGCGAGATCGGTGTCGGCGTGGTCATGCCGCGGGCGATATGCCCCGACATGACATCGAAATCGAAGGTTAAACAAACAATATGCTGGGCCATGAAATTCTCTACCTGGGTATTATCGCCGCTGTGGCGATTGTGAGCGCAGATCAGCCTCGGCGCAATGGCGCTATTGTTGCGCCAGGAAATCCAGCAGCACGGAATTGAATTCTTCGCTACGTTCGATGTTTACCAGATGCCCAGCGCCTTCGATTACCGCCAGCAGGGCGCCAGGGATTTGCCGCGCCATCTCCTCGCCAATGCCGGGCGGGGTCAGGCGGTCCTCGGCGCCGTAGATCAGTTGCACCGGCACCGATATCGTACCGAGATCGACGGCGCGGTCATAGCGCATGCTGGCTTCCAGGGTCTTGATATAAGACTCCTGATGCAGGGCCTCGATACTTTCCACCAGACGTTGGAAATGATCCGGCGCCGCATTGGCGCTGACCAGGGTCTTGGCCAACGGCTCCGCCATTTCGCGCAAGGTCTTGCCCGCCACCAAGGGCCCCTTGCGCAGGGCGATGAATTCCTCGCGCTCTTTCGGCGGCAGGGTCGGCGAGGTGCCGGGAAAGGTGTCGCACAGCACCATGGCCCCGACCCGGCCTGGATAGCGGAAATACAGATCCTGGCTTATGCGCCCGCCCATGGACAGGCCAACCAGAATAGCCTTGGCGATTTCCAGGTGATCCAGCAGGCGCACCATGTCGTCGGCGAACTGGGAAAAATCCAAGGGCCCCTCGTAGTCGTCCGAGAGGCCATAGCCGCGGGCATCCCAGGCGATGGCGCGGTATTGCGGGGCGCAGGCCTGGAGCTGATCGCGCCAATTGGTGCGGTTGCCGCCAATGCCGTGCAGGAAGACGACCGGCGGGCCTGATCCGATTTCGTCATAGGCGATGCGAGGATCGCCTGGGATGTGCGCTGTTTTCAGTTCCATTCGTTTTCATTTCCCCGGTGGGCTGCGCTATGATCCGGCAGTTGGGATCAGGAGAAAAGAAAATGCAAAGACGCAGTTTTGGCAAGACCGATTTCGAAGTTTCCCTATTGGGTTTCGGCGGCGCGCCCGTCGGTTTTCTGGAGACGGAGCAGCGGGAGGTCGCCGAGCTTCTCAATAATCTGCTGGATCAAGGCGTCAATCTGATCGACACCGCCGCCGGCTATGACGGCTCGGAAGAGATGATCGGCAAAACCATCGGCCAGCGCCGGGATGAGTACATCCTGGTCTCCAAATGCGGCCGGGCCATGGATGGCGTCGCGGGCGAGGCCTGGTCGGGGGAGGTAATCGAAAACACCTTGGACCGGGCGCTGAAGCGGCTGCAGACCGACCATCTGGATGTCATGCTGTTGCATTCCTGTGAATTGGAGGTGCTGCAAAGGGGCGAGGCGGTCGGCGCCCTGGTCAAGGCGCGCGAGGCCGGCAAGATCCGACATCTGGGCTACGCCGGCGATAACGAGGCCGCCGCCTATGCCGCGACCTTGGACGATGTGGCGGTGATCGAAACCTCGATCTCCATCTGCGATCAGGCGAATGTTGCGGCCGTGCTGGCGCCATGCCAGGAAAACAACGTGGGCACCATCGCCAAGCGCTCCATCGCCAACGCCGCCTGGAAGGATGTCTCCGAACAGCGGGGCATGTATGTGAACTACGCCGCCACTTATTCCCAACGGTTGGCCACCATGGCCATCACACCGGAGGATCTTGGCTATGCCGCCGATGCCTGGCCGGAGATCGCCTTACGCTTTACGCTCTCCCAGCCGGGCTTAAGCTGCGCCATCGTCGGCACCACCAAGGCCAGCCACGTCGCCACGAACCTGGCGGCGGCGGCCAAGGGCCCGCTGCCGGAAGATGAGATCGCCGCGCTGCGAGAGGCTTTTCAGCGGGCCGAGACGGCGGCCGGCGAGACCTGGCTGGGGCAAACCTGATGGCACATATTGTCGATGCGCGGCCCGATAACATTCACTGGGGCTATTTCGAGGCGGAACGCCCAGCCGTGGCCGAGATCGATTCCGGCGACCAGGTCACCATCCGCACCTATTCCGGCGCCCCCAACGTAACGCCGGAGGATGGCGGACCGTTCACGGTGGCGCCGGAGCAACGCACCATTCATGAGCAAGTGAACCGGCGCCAGATACCGGGCCATATCCTGACCGGCCCGGTGGCGGTCAAGGGTGCGATGCCGGGCATGGTGCTGGAGATCCGTATCCTGGATATCGAACTGGCGGCGGATTGGGGCTGGAACATCATTCGCCCCGGCGCCGGCGCCCTGCCCGATGATTTCACCGAGGAGCACCTGTTTCATATTGGCCTGGACAAGGAGCGTCAGGTCGGCACGCTGCCCTGGGGCCAGGAAGTACCCCTGGCCCCGTTCTTTGGCGTCATGGGCGTGGCCCCGCCGGCAGATCGCGGCACCATCACCTCGATCATACCCGGTGACTTCGGTGGCAATCTGGACCTGAAACACCTGGTCGCCGGCACCACGCTGTATCTGCCGGTGTTTGTCGAGGGCGGCAATTTTTCCGTTGGCGACGGCCATGCCGCCCAGGGCAACGGCGAGGTCTGCGTCACCGCCATCGAGACCGGCCTGGACGGCACCTTCGAGCTGATCGTCCGCGACAACCTGCATTTCGCCATGCCGCGGGCCGAGACGCCGAGCCATCACATCACCACCGGCATCAACCCGGATCTTGATGAAGCGGCGCGCCAGGCCCTGCGCGAAATGATCACCCTCATCTGCGAGCAGAGCCAACTCTCCCGCGAGGAGGCCTATGCGCTGTGTTCCATATGCTGCGATCTGGAGGTGACGCAACTGGTCAACCAACACCAGGGCGTGCACGCCATGCTGTCGAAAGATCGCCTGCCCTAGCTCTTGAGAGCTTCCAGGCCATTACTAAGCGCTTCGCCCAGCAGCCCCATGTCGTGGTTGTAGGACATCATGCGGTAGCCGCGCTGTAACAGGTCCTGGCCCCATTCTAGGGTCGGTGCCATGGCGCCCGCCGCCTTGCCGTGTTTCTCCGCCGTCTCGACGATCTTGTCGATGCCCCGTTGCAGGTCCGGATGATCGAACTGGCCCGGGATACCCAGGGACATGGACAGATCCGCATGGCCCAGATGGGCCACGTCGATGCCGTCCACGGCCATGATTTCGTCGATGTTTTCCAAACCGTCCCTGGTCTCGATCAGGGCCGCCACCAGGGTGCGTTCCATGGCCGCCTCGGCCTTCTCCGCCAGATCGCCGCCGGTGTAGTCATCATGGGCACCGCCAAAGATGGCGCCGCGCACGCCCTTTGGCGGATAGCGCGTCCAACTGACTAGCTCCCTGGCCTCCTCGGCGCTGCCGACCATCTGATACAGCAGGCCAAAACTGCCCACATCCAGCATGCGGGCGGTGATGTTATAGGCCTTGCCCGGCGGCCGGGCGATGGGGATCAGACCCAGGCCGGCGCATAGGGCGAATTGCGTCTTCATATCCTCAATGGTGAAGCCGCTGTGCTCCAGATCGTAAAGAATGAAATCGGCGCCGGCGTTGGCCACGATGCGCGGCAGGCCGGGGCTGAGGAATTCGAACACCATCATGCCGAAAACGCTTTCGCCGGCGGCCAGTTTCGTTTTCATTGGGTTGGGGCGCATATCGGGCTACTCCACGAATTCAAGTACGGAATCGAAACTGGCTTCCCGCACCACAACGCGGCCCGGTTCGTCAATTGTGTTGGACGCCGCGGCACGGATCTTGTCCAGGCTGTCGGTACGGAATACCAAGGCGCCGAATATGGATGATCGCCCGGCCATGGGAGAGGCCAGGGCGCCATAACGTTCGCCGTATGCGGCAGGCGACATGACGGTGATCTTGGAGCCGGTGATGGCCACGGACAGGCTTTCACCGCTACCGCTGACTTCCGAATGCAGCAGCTTTGCGAAATCTTCGGCCTCCCTGGCATGGTCGTTGGAGGCGACGACGAATTCCGGGATGGCCTGGGCGCCGTTGCGGTGGCTTTGCCATTCCGGACGCCAGACCAACTCCGGCGTATGGTGTTCGCAAAAATAGACCCGGCCGCCGGGGAATACGCCGGCGCGCACAGTCACTGTCCTGAACGCTGCGTCCTGCTCGCCATCGGGCAGGGCCACCGGGCGGCTGAAGGATTTGGGCGGATCACCGGCCATGTCCAGGGCCTGCAGATGGGCGAAAGTCTCGTCAGCATCCGAGGTCTTGAAGACCAGGCCGTTGATGCCCACGGGCGCCTCGGCGATATCCGGGCGGGGATTTTCCGCCCCGGGCGGCAGGCCGAGCAATTCCAGATAATCGGTTCCGAACATCATCAGATGATTGATGGAACCCAGGGTGTGATAGCCCCGCTCGGTCAGGAAAAAGCCCAGATCGCCGAACAGGCCCTTGGCCTTGTCCATCTCGAACTTCACGTTGATGACCGTGTGATCCAGTTGTGCCGGTTCCGCCATGATGTTTCCTCCCAACCTTTGTTCTAGATGCCGTCAGCCCGTCTGCGGCGAATAGGTGCCCCGCCCCATGGCCACCAACGAACCTTTTTCATCCAATACGTCGATATCGATCACCGCCACCGAACGTCCATGGCGGCGCACCCGGGCCACCCCCACCAGGGCATCGCCCACAGCCGGTTTCAGATAGTCGATACGGAGATTGATCGTAGGCACGCCTCCGCCCACCATCATGCCGATGGCGAAATCACCCACCACATCTATGAAAGAGGCGATGGGACCGCCGTGAAACTGCTTGGTGCCGGCACGCCGCCCCATATATGGCTGCATGGGCATTCTGACCGATATTTCCTGGGCCTTTGGGTCGGCGGACAGGACTTCCAGCTTAAGGCTGTCGATGAAAGGCGAGCGGTCAAAGAACCCCTGGATCTGCTCGGCATTCAAAAATTCCGGTTTATCATTCATCTTGGAACCTCCCACCTTGAAACTTCATGGCGTAAGGACGACTTTGCCGAACACCACCCGCTCTTCCAGCAGGCGGAAGGCCTCGTTGACCTCCTCCAGCGGCAAACGGGTATCGATCACCGGCAGCAACGAACCATCGCTCAACAGATCCAGCAAGGTGGTCAGATCTTCCCGCATCCAGCCGTTGGCGCCCAGCACCTTCAACTCGTAGGACCAGATGAAGCGCAGATCCTCGGCCGGGTCATAGCCGGCGGTGGCGCCGCAGGTCAGCACCTTGCCGCCCCGGTGCAAGACACGTAGGCCCGGCACCCAGGTATCGCCGCCGGTAAAGTTCACGACAACGTCGACGCCGTCTTCCCAGCGCCGCCGGTGCGGCTTGCCGAACTTGCTCCAAACCGCCTTCATGAAGTCTTCTTCGACGTAGTTGATCAGATGATCGGCGCCGATCCCGGCCAGACGGTCCAGCTTGTCTTGGTTCGAGGCACAGGCGATGACCTCGCAGCCGACACGCTTGGCCAGTTGCACCGCGCAGGTGCCGACCCCGCCCGAAGCCCCCAGGATCAGGACCTTGTCGCCCTTTTGCACTTCGCCGATGGTGTACATCATGCGCAATGCGGTGCCGTAGGCCACGGGCAGGCAGGAGGCCGCTTCATAGGAGACATTGTCGGGCAGATGCACCAGATGATGGCTGGGCACCTTGCAATATTCCGCCAGGCCGCCGTGCCACATCTCGCCGATCAGGCCGCCGGGGCCGACACGGTCGACGGGATCGATCATCACCCGCTGGCCCACCTTCCACTCCGTGATATCTGAACCCACCTCGACAATCTCGCCGCTGAAATCCAGGCCCATGATGCAGGGCATGGGTACCTTGATGCCGGGCATGCCCTTGCGGGTGAAGATGTCGTGGTAGTTCAGCGACGTCGCGCCCACCTTGACGACAACGTCCTCCGGGCCCGGCTGGGGATCGGGGAAATTATTGTCGATCTTGATGGAACCCGGACCGCCGTGTTCCTGTATGACTGCAGCTTTCACCTTTTTGCCTCATTTTCTTGCCAGATTTCCCGGCCCCGGGCCTCAAGCCCCTTGCGGTCGATCTTGCCCGGGCCGGCCAGGGGCAATTCGTCCATGAATATCACCATGCGGGGATGCTGAAACGCCGGCGCGTTGGCCAGGGCGTGTTGTTTGACTTCCTCCGCGCTGACCTCCGAGCCATGGCTGCGCACGACAAAGGCGATGGGTTTCTCGCCCTTGATATCATCGGGCACGGGGACGACGCAGGATTGCTCCACGCCCGCGTGGCTGACCAGCACGCCTTCCACCTCGCCGGGATAAATATTCTCGCCGCCGCAGACGAACATATCGTCGTCCCGGCCGACGAAATAGTAATTGCCCTCGGTATCGCGGCGGAAAACATCGCCCGAGTCATACCAGCCGTCCGCCGTGATCACTTCGGCGCTTTTCTCCGGCAGGTTCAGATAGCCCAGGGTGTTGGCCGGTGTACGCTGCCAGCAGACGCCTTCATCGGCCTCGTTGCCGTCCTTGTCGATCAGTTTGACATCGACCCCATCCATCTTCCGTCCCACCGACATGGGCGGCACCGGCTTGCCGCCCGTGGCGCCAAACACGATCGGACCGGCTTCCGTGGTGCCGTAGCCATTCATGACGGAGGCTTCGGGGAAAATCTCCTCCACCCGGGCCCACAGCTTGGGCGATACCGGGGCCGAGCCCATGCGCACGCTGAGAACCGATGACAGATCCAGACTGTTGAGCAGATCCTCCTCCATGAAGGCCATGGCCAGCATGGTTGGGACGCCGGTGATCCAGGTGCATTTGAAACGCGCGATGGCTTCGAGATAACGGCGGGAATCGTATTTCGGCAACAGCACGGTAACGGCGGAGCCGGCATGGCTGACCAAGCTGGTGCACAGCGCGTTCATGTGATACAGCGGCGCCGCGATCAATAGACGGTGATGATTGATGGGCCAATTCACCATACGCCCACGCACGGCCCACAGATGGCCTTTCTGGGTCAGCGGCACGCCCTTCGGCCGGCCGGAGGAGCCGGAAGTATAGAGCACCATGGCCACGTCATCATCGCCGGGGCGCACCGCCTCGAACGGACCCTGGTCCAGCAGCGCCTGGAAATCCGCACTATCGAAATTCGTCACCGGCAGATCGGCATCGAAGGCGTCCCGTCGCGGGCCGTCGCAGAAGACATGCTTGACCGAGGCATCCTGCAAGACGAAATCAATCAATTCATTTGGGAACTTGTAGCTGATGGGCACCGCGGTCATGCCGGCGCGCAGGATACCCAGATAAGCGATCAGGAATTCGGCCCGGTTGGCCGAGAGGATCGCCACGGAATCTCCCCGCGCCAGGCCCCGGTCCAACAGGCCGCGCGCACAGGCATTGCCCGAGTCGTCGAGTTCACGGTGGCTGTATTCGCGGGGATTATCCCAATTCCTGCAGTCGATCAGGGCCAGATTATCGCCGCCCAATTCAGGGTCGAACAGGGCGCCTAAATTATACGCTGAAATCATTTGTTATTCATTGAGACCGTTGCACGAGGGGCCGAAACTGTAGGTGTCCCAGCCGCCCGAAGTCAAGCGGAGCAGCCCCGCAAATCGGCGGGGGTTCGACTTCACTGGTGTCACTTGCTAAGAAGAGGGATTGCGCGGGGCCGCCATGGGGCATGGCATGCCGCCGGTCACTAGCGCCGTGCGATGTATTTGGATCTGGAGTAACTCAATGCCAATACTGGAATCGAAGCTCGACGTCCGGTCGGAGGATTTCCGGCAGAACCGCGAAGGCATGCTGAAAATTCTCGCCACCCTGGACGAACTGCACGCCGAAGTGGCCCAGGGCGGCGGCGAGGAAGCCATGGCGCGCCTGCGCAGCCGGGACAAGATGCCGATCCGGGAGCGCATCGCGATGGTGCTTGATCAGGATTCGCCGTTTCTTGAGATCAGCCCATTGGCGGCCTGGCGCTCCAACTTCAATGTTGGTTCCGGCTTCGTCGTCGGCCTTGGCGTCATCGAAGGAACGGAATGTTTGATCCTGGGCCATGATCCCTCGGTGCGGGCCGGCGCCTTCAACCAGTTCAATGCCAAGAAACTGATGCGCGGCCTGGAAATCGCCCGGGAAAACCGGCTGCCCTATGTGCAGTTCGTTGAATCCGCCGGCGCCGACCTGCGCGGCCAGGGCAATGACGACCCCGAAGCCGCGATCCGGCGGGAGGGCGGCCATTTCGCCGAATCCGGGCGGCTGTTCTACGAGATTACCGAGCTTTCCAAGATGCGAATTCCGACTATATCCGTGGTTTTTGGCGCCTCCACGGCCGGCGGCGCCTATCAGCCCGGAATGAGCGACTACAACATTTTCATCAAGAAGCAATCCAAGGTTTTCCTTGGCGGCGTGGCCCTGACGAAGATGGCCACCGGCGAGGACGCCGATGAAGAAAGCCTGGGTGGTGCCGATATGCACACCCGCACCTCGGGCCTGGGCGACTATCTGGCGGAGGATGAACTGGACGGCATCCGCATCTGCCGCGAGGTGGTCAGCCATCTGAACTGGCGCAAACAGGGCCCCGGCCCGAGCCTGCCCATTGACGAGCCGCTTTTCGATCAGGAGGAGCTACTGGGCATCGTCAACGAAGACCTGCGCGTGCCCTTCGATATTCGCGATGTCATCGCGCGCACCGTTGATGGTTCACGCTTTGAGGAATTCAAGCCGCTATACGGCCCCACACTGGTGACGGGCTGGGCCTCGATCCACGGCTATCCCGTCGGCATTCTTGGCAACAACGGACCGTTGCTGTCGGAATCGTCCGAGAAGGCAGCGCAGTTTATTCAGCTCTGCAATCAGATCGACGTGCCGTTGGTGTTCTTGCACAACATCACCGGCTACATCGTCGGCACGGATTTCGAACAGGGCGGCATCACCAAGAACGGCTCCAAGATGATCAACGCGGTGGCCAATTCCACGGTGCCGCACATTTCGATCATCGTTGGCGCCTCCTATGGCGCCGGTAACTACGGCATGAGCGGGCGGGCCTACGGTACCCGCTTCACCTTCATCTGGCCGACCGCCAAGATCGCCGTCATGGGCCCGAAACAGATGGCCGGCGTCATGACCATCGTACAACGGGCAGCGGCGGAGAGGCGCGGCATCGAATTCGACGAGGAGGCCGACGCCAAGCGCGCCGGTATCGCCGAACACTGGGCGGAGGAGCGCTCGAAAGGCCTGTACGCGACCTCGCGGGTTTCCGATGACGGCATGATCGATCCACGGGATACCCGCACGGTGATCGCCATCTCGCTGTCGATTTGTCACAACCAGGATGTCGCGGGCACCAAGGAGTTCGGCACATGGCGGATGTAGCGGCACAACCGATCAGCCGCCTGCTGGTCGCCAACCGGGGCGAAATCGCGCGGCGCATAATTCGCACCGCCCACGAGATGGGCATCGCCACCGTCGCCGTTTACGCCGACGGCGATGCCACGGCGCCTTTCGTGCGCGAGGCGGACAGTGCGATATCCCTGGACGGTATCACCTCCGCCGAAACTTATCTGAATATGGATAAGGTGCTGGTCGCCTGCCAACGGACAGGCTCGGACGCGGTGCATCCCGGCTACGGCTTTCTGGCGGAGAACGCGTCTTTTGCCCAGGCCGTCATGGATGCCGGCATGCGCTGGGTCGGCCCCTCGCCCCAGGCCATCGCCGCCATGGGCGACAAACTTTCAGCCAAGCAATTGATGCAGGAAGCCGGCGTGCCGACCCTGCCGGCGCGGGAGCTGGACGCGGACGCCGATATCGCCGCGGCGGCGCGGGAGATCGGCTATCCGGTCCTGGTCAAGGCCTCCGCCGGCGGTGGCGGCCGGGGCATGCGCGTGGTGGAGGACGAGGCCGGGCTTGCCGATGCGGTCGATGGCGCGCGGCGCGAGGCCGGCGCCGCCTTTGGTGATGACACGCTGTTCCTGGAACGCTGGCTGACCTCATCCCGGCATGTGGAAATCCAGATATTGGGCGATCTTCACGGCAACCTGGTACATCTGTTCGAGCGTGAATGCTCGATCCAGCGGCGGCATCAAAAGATTATCGAGGAAGCGCCATCGCCCGCCGTGGCTGACGATCTGCGGATCAAAATGGGCGAGGCCGCCCTGTCAGCGGCACGCAAGCTCGGCTACGCCTCCGCCGGCACGGTGGAATTCCTGCTTGATGGCCGGGACTTCTGGTTTCTGGAGGTCAACACCCGGCTGCAGGTGGAGCATCCGGTGACCGAAGAGATTACCGGCCTGGATCTGGTGCGTGAACAGTTGCGGATCGCCGAGGGCGAAAGCCTTGGCTATGGCCAGGACGACCTGGCCATCGACGGCCATGCCATCGAGGCACGGATCTACGCCGAGGATCCCGGCAACGATTTCCTGCCCGCGCCGGGCCGGGTAATCGCCTGGCAGCCTGATCAAACGGTCGGCGCACGCTATGACGCCGGTATCGAGGCCGGCAGCGAGATCGGCCTGCAATTCGATCCCATGATCGCCAAGGTCATCGTCAAGGCAGCCAGCCGGCAGGAAGCGGCCCGCAGGCTGGCCCGGGTGCTTGAGAACACCCGTCTGCAGGGGGTGACCAACAACCGTGACTTCCTGGTCGCCACCTTGCGTGCGCCCGCGTTCATCCAGGGCGACACAACGACGGACTTTATCGAGCGCGTGGCACCGCAGCGACAACGGACGCTTGGGCAAGAGGAAAGGCACAGGGCGGCGATCGCGGCGGCTCTGCACGCACAGGCCCTGCGGCGGGCCAGCGCGCGGGTATTGCGGTCCGTTCAGAGCGGCTGGCGCAATTCGGTCATGCCGCCGGAGATGACCCGCTATCAGCTGGCGGAAACGGAGATTACCGTATCCTATCGGACCCAGCGGGACGGCAGCTTTGACGTCACCGTCGACGATAATTCATACAAGGCAAATTATTACGGCGGTAACGGCGATGAGGTTGAACTGGAAATCGATGGCCGTCGCCTGAAGCTGTCGGTATCAAGATCAGGAGACCTTTGGCTGGTGCATGGCGCGGGCAGTGACATCGAATTGCAGGAGTCGCCGCGCTTCCCCGTTAGTGGCGGTGCGGAATTCAGCGGCGGCTTGGTGGCGCCCATGCCCGGCAATGTCACGGCGACCCATGTGGCCGAGGGCGACCAGGTTGAACTGGGTCAGCTATTGCTGATCCTGGAGGCCATGAAGATGGAGCATCGCATCACCGCGCCTATTGCCGGCACGGTGAAACAGCTGCGCGTCGCCGTCGGCGATCAGGTCGACAACGACGAGCTGCTGGTTGTGCTTGAGGAAGCGGCCGACTGATTGGGGCTGACGACGGGAGATCCGAATGCAGTTTGGTTGGCTTACCCTGGCGCTGTCGCCTTCGGCGGACGAGGACGCGGCCCGCATTGAACAGCAGATTGAGCAGGTCTGTTATGCCGAGCAGCTTGGATTTTCCGATGTCTGGCTGACCGAGCACTATTTTACCGGCGAAAGCGTCTACAACGACGCGGTGCTGTTTGCCGCCGCCCTGGCCATGCGGACAGAGCGTATTCGTATCGGCTTCGCGGTGGTGCAGATGCCGTTTCACCATCCGGTGCGGCTGGCCACGCAATTGGCCCTGCTGGATAATCTATCCAAAGGCCGCATTGATGTGGGCGTCGGCAAGGGCACGGTCTACAACGAGTATGAATTCGTCGGCCACGGCCTGCGCAGCGACGACAGCCGGGAGCGCATGGAAGAGGCCGTCGATATCCTGCAGCAGGCCTGGGGCATCGCCTGGACCGAAACGCCACTCACCTACAACGGCAAGTTCCACCGGTTCGAAATTCCCGCCCTGCGCCCCCGCCCCGTGCAACGGCCCGGCCCGCCCCTGTGGCGCAGCGTTATTTCCCCCGCCTCCTTCACCGAATGCGGCCGTCTGGGCGTTCCCATATTGACGGCCCGCCTGGGCCTGGAAAAGATCAAGGAGCGCTGGGCCACCTATGAAGCGGCCCTCAGGGAAGGCGGCCATGATGAGGCCACCCATGCACGGCTGATGGCGCAAATCGCCCTATGGCGAAACGTCTATGTGGCCGAAAGCGACGCCCAGGCCTAGGACGAACTGAGCCAGCTGATCCTGGATACCCGCAAACACATGATCCATGTGCGCCAGGCCCACAATCCGGCGGATTTCGTCATCGATCCCATGATGCTGAACCCCTGGACCGACCCGGCCGTCAGCGATGCCGAGGCACTTCCCTATGTGCTGGAAACCGGCTGTTTGTTCGGCTCGCCCAAGCGAGTGCGGGAGCAAGTGGCTGAATTGCGTGACGTGGGCGTCCAGCATCTGCTGTGCCAGACCGGCTTCGGCGATATGAGCCAGGAACAGAATCTTGCCTCCATGCGCCGCTTTGGCGAACAGGTAATGCCCGGCTTTGCCGGCTAGACCAAATTTCAGGACCGACTTATTCGCCAGCTTCCCCGGCCAGGCGTGCTTCGATATTGCGCTTGATATTGGCCAGGCAGATTTCCGCCTCCGCATCAATCCGTTCGATCATCTCGGGCGTCGGCGCCTTGGGCCGTGCGGGGTTGATCAAGGTACGCGTATAGCGGACCCGGTCGCCTACCTGCTCCACGTCATAGCGGGCGATGATGGGGCCGATGAAATCCGTCGCCGTCTCGCCAATCCATAGATGCGGCGGCCGGCATTCGGTGACCAGCCAGTTGAGTTCCGCTGGGCCGCTGCGGGTATGCCATTGTTCGCGGAAAGTGTCGCCCTTCACCAGCGGCCGGTCCGGGCTATCGATATGATGCGAGGCGACGATCCATTCCGGCCAAGTATTCGGATTGGAAACATAATCCAATACCGCTTTTGCCGGCGCGTCGATCAAGATGTCATGGCTGCGTTTGAATTCAAAGGTGCCCGTCATGATCGAGCCAGTCAGGCGGCGCAATCGATGCACTTGGTGGCGTAGCGCCTAACGCGCAGCCGTTCGGGATTTATCTGGCTACCGCAACTGACACATTCCCCATAGCTGCCCTCATCAATGCGCTCTATGGCCGCCTTGATTTGCTCGGCTTCCAGGATCGCCGAATTTTCCAGGGCCGACGTGACCTCGCTGCCTTCCATCTGCGTCGCCTGTTCGGCGAAGTCCGCATCCAAGGGTTCCCGCAAATCATGTTCTAGATTATCCACGCGGTGCCCCAGTTCCTCCAACCGTTGAACGAGATCCTGTCTTAATTGCACCAGGTCGGTCATTGCCACTCTCCTGCCTTGCCGCCATTACCAACTGGAAATATTAGCAAGAAGTGTGCCTTAAAGCGGCCGGACCGGCCCTGACTTGGATCAAGTCCCGCCGTCGACTTCGCCGGGCCGTCTGGACCATTGCGAAGCGATGTGTCATAAGCGGGCCTCAAACCAATTTGGACCGCTGCTCTGGAACGGGACCGCATCGAATGTTGCATCCCGTGTACCCCTGTTCGGCATGATGTCCCAATCCGATGGAGGCCGGGTGATGGCTCGTAAGAAACCCAAGGGCAAAAGCGCCGCGTTCATGACATTCAATGTCACTTATGCCGACGGCTCCGTGACCTCCAACCGGCGGGTCTCCTCCGAATTGCTTGACCAGTCCTTTGGCGATTCCATCCAGGATCTAGCCCGCACCGCGATCGAGGATCAGGACAACGAAATCGCCCAACGCTCAGGCCAGCGCCGCGCCAAAATTACCGATATCGCCCGCGTATAGCGGCCCCAATGATGCCGCCCCGCCAACGGGCAGGGCAGAATTAGCTTGACTTAACAACAGCTTTCAGGCCTTTGGGCGCCAGCGACACTACCTTATTAGGTCGAAATTCGATCGCTTGCCGGTCCGATAGGCGCTTTTCAACAGGCAGCCTGACGGATTCAGTTCAATGATTTGAACGAGCGGCCGGCCATTTTTTTACGACACATTTGGGCGTTTCGACAGATGGGCCACCCCCATTTGGTACAGCAGTTTGTACCTATGGGCTGGGCCGCGTCGGCATGCCCTGCTGTATAGATCAAGAAAGACGTACAACTGATGACTAACTTTGCGGGCCTTGAACTGGCCCAACCCATCCTTCGCGCTATTGCCGACGAAGGCTACACCACACCAACCCCGATCCAGGACAAGGCCATCCCGCCGCTGCTGGCGGGCCGTGATTTGCTGGGCGTGGCCCAGACCGGCACCGGCAAGACGGCGGCGTTCGCTCTGCCTATCCTGCATGACCTTGGGCGGGACGCGGGCAAACCGGTCCGGAACCGGCCACGGGCGCTGATCCTGGCGCCGACCCGCGAACTGGCGGGCCAGATCAACGACAGTTTCCGCGGCTACGGCCGCCATCTGGATTTGCGCTCAACCGTGATTTTCGGCGGCGTTTCCGCCCATTCCCAGATCAAGGCCCTCGCCCGCGGCATCCACGTACTGGTGGCCACGCCGGGACGATTGCTCGACCTGATGAACCAGGGCCATGTGCGCCTTGATGCGGTCGAGATATTCGTTCTGGACGAGGCCGACCGCATGCTCGACATGGGTTTTGTCCGCGACGTGAAGAAGATCGTCGCCGCCCTGCCCACGAAGCGGCAGACATTGCTGTTTTCCGCCACCATGCCGAAATCGGTTCAGGCCCTGGCCGCCGGCCTGTTGGATGATCCGGTCCGGGTCGAGGTCGCGCCCGCCGCGACAACGGCGGAAAAGGTGGAGCAGAGCGTGCTGTTCGTGCCCAAGGATAAGAAGCGCGCCCTGCTGGGTGATTTACTGCAGGACGAGGATATCGAACGCGTCCTGATCTTCACCCGTACCAAGCATGGCGCCAACCGGGTCGCCAAGCACCTGCATCAATGCGGTATCGAGGCGGACGCCATTCACGGCAACAAGACCCAAAACGCGCGCCAACGGGCCCTCAAGGGCTTTCGCGCCGGACGGGTCCGGGCCCTGGTGGCGACCGACATCGCCGCCCGCGGCATCGACGTTGATGGCGTCACCCACGTGATCAATTTCGATCTGCCGAACGAGCCTGAAAGCTATGTCCATCGCATCGGCCGCACGGCCCGTGCCGGAGCCGGGGGCATTGCCATCTCTTTCTGCGATCATGAAGAGCGGGCCTATTTGCGGGATATCGAAAAGACCATCCGCCAGAGCGTGCCGGTGGTCGATGATCACGCCTATCACCGGCCGGAGATCGCCAACGATCCAGGTACGGTCAAAAAGGACCCTCGGGCCAAGAAACGGCCAAGCCGCCGCCGCCGCAATTCACGGCGCTCCGGAAATACCGGCCAAGCACCACGCAAGGCGGCATAGGGCGCGATGATGGTCTAGCGGGCTGCTGAAAAAGTCCGCAATTTCCTCGAAACAAGGCGAATATCGTCACTCCCGCGAAAGCGGGAGTCCATGCCTGTACCTGATGTGTTGCATAAAGCACTGAAAAATATAGCGTTTCAAACTCAGCATGGATTCCCGCGAAGCCTGTCCTCGCGAAGGCGGGGGCGGGAATGACGGATTGGCGAACATCTGGAGCGTGCCAAAATCGTTTTCAGCAGTCTGCTAGGTCGAAACGAGGCCGCGCTCCTTTAGCTTCGCCTTCATGTAGGGTTCGAGCCCGCCAGCCTGCAGGATCTCGTAGGGCGGCGTACCTTCCTGCCAGGCTTCCGCCTGCAGCACGGCGCCCGTATCGAGATTTTTGACCTGGCCGGTGGCGATATCGACCTCAAGGCTCTGCCCTTCCTCGACGAAATCGGCAATGCCGGGCGCGACCAATGTGGGCAACCCGGTATTGACCGCGTTTCGCAGATGGATGCGGGATACAGACTCCGCCAATACGACGGCGATCTTGAGGGCTTTCAGCGATTGGGAGCCGTTGCGGGAGGAGCCGCAGCCGAAATTTTTGCCGGCGACCAGGATATCGCCCGGCTGCACCTCGTCCGCCCAGCCGGGACGGTTGGCCTCCATACAGAATTTCGCCGCCTCTTCGACGGAAAGGTCGGGATTGGCGAGCACCCGGTGGCCCGGCATCATGAAATCGGTGCTGATGTGGTCGCCGAACTTCCAGACGCGGCCCGTGTTTGTGGTTTCCATGGCGTCTTTCCTTTCGTTCCCGTCACAGATAGTCCCGGGGATCGACAATCTCGCCCGCGATGGCGGAGGCGGCAACCGTGGCCGGGCTGGCCAGCCAGACATCGGCCAGCGGACTGCCCATGCGGCCCCGGAAATTGCGGTTGCTGCTGGAAATACAGGTCTCGCCATCACCGAGCACGCCTAGATGCCCGCCGTAGCAGGGCCCGCAGGTTGAATGTTCCACCAGCGCCCCGGCCTCCAGCAGGGTTTCCAGGTATCCAGCCTTCAGCGCCTCACCAAAGACTTCCTGGGAAGATGGGCTGACCAGCATGCGCACGTCCGGGTGCACCTGTTTGCCCTCCAAGATCCGGGCCGCGACTTCCAGGTCTTCCAGGCGCGCATTGGTGCAGGAGCCCAGGAAAGCCTGATCGACCTTGACCCGTTCGCCCGTCACGCCCTCGACGGGAACGCCGTTGCCGGGATCACCGGGCCGCGCCACCATGGGCGTCAGATCGCTCAGGTCGAACTCGTACTCGGCCTCGTAGGAGGCATCCGCATCGGCCGTGACATGCTCATAAGGTCGGTTGACCCGGTCCGCCAGAAACGCATCCGTCTTCTCGTCCGCCTCGAAGATGGCGAACTTGGCGCCGACCTCCACCCCCATGTTGGAGACTGTCCAGCGTTGCGCCAGGCTCATCTGACTGGCCACCGGACCGACATACTCAACTGACTTATAAAGGCCGTAGTCCGTACCAAGCTCGCTGGCCACTTTCAGGATGACGTCCTTGCCGACGCACCAGGCGGGCAGTGTACCGTTCAAAATCACCCGCACGGTCTCGGGCACCCGGAACCAAAGCTCGCCAAAGGCCAGGACATGAACCGCATCGAGATTTGCATTGGTGACACAGGCGTTGAACACGCCGCCCGAGGTGGAGTGGGAGTCGCACTGGGCCACCAGATCGCCTGGCGCGTACATGCCATGCTCCGCGAAGACCTGATGCAGGATACCGCCGCGGCCATATTCGAAATAATTGCTGATCTCGTATTTCTTGATCAGGCGGCGCAGTTCCTTGACCTTGTTCGCGGCCGCGATGGTCGGCGGCGGCGCCTGGTGGTCGTCGACATGGAACACCTTGTCCGGGTCCCAGACCCGGTCCACGCCCAGGGCCTCCAGATCGCCCAGCCTGTGCCCGGAGGTGGCATCCACCTTGCACCACAGATACTGCCCCGGTTTGGCGGTATCGACGCCCCCGTGGGCGGCAAGAATCTTCTCGGCAATCGTCATACCCATGGCGCCCTCCCATCTGTCCGGCCCATCTCGCCAACGTGGGAGCGTAGCAGATACCCGGCTGCCTTAGGAAGCCAAGGGCCGGCAAAAAGGCTCCATGCTTCAGCCGCCGGGATGAATGTGGGGCCAGGGCGGCGCTTCGTCTTCAAGATCGACGCTGACCTCGATCAACGCGGGCGCATCGTCCGCCAGGGCCTTTTCCAGAACCGGTCGTAGGCCGGCCGGGCTGTCTGCCGTGTAGCCGGCGATGCCATACATCTCGGCCAGGGCGGCGTAGCTGGGGTTCGGCAGGTCGGAGGCGATGGTGCGGCCCTCGAAACGCATCTGTTGATCGCGCTTGACGTTGCCCAGCGCGGAATTGTTGAAAAGTATGACCGTCAGGCCGATCTGGTGCTGCGCCATGGTTGCCAGTTCCTGCACGGCAAAATTGAAGCCGCCGTCGCCGACCACCGCCACGGCGGCCTTGTCGGGGCAGGCCACCTTGGCGCCCAGCGCGGTCGGGAAGGCATAGCCCAGATTGCCCTGATAGCCCGAAGTTATGTAGGTGCGGGGCTGGTAGACCGGATAGGCGAAGTAGGAGGTGAAGCCGGCCTGGCAGATATCCTTTACGAAAATGCCGTCGCGGGGCATCACCGCGCGGATCACATCGAGATAGGCAACATGGGGCTGCACCTCTTCGATCTTGGCTCGCGCGGTGGCCTTGGCGTCGGCAATGTGGTCGCGGGCGTCGGCGGTGCCGGAATAGGCGCCGGCGGCGGCCTCCGCCAGGGCGCGGGCACCATCGGCGGCGTCGGCGACAATGCCTACGTCCGGCTTCAGGCGCAGCAATTCCGCCGGCTCGATTTCAATGCGGATCAGCTTCGGTCCTGCAGGGCGGTCGTCGGCCCGCATCATGCCGGTCCAGCGCAGATATTGCAGCTCGCAGCGGGAGCCGATGCCGATCAGCAAATCCGTATCCGGCCAGAGTTCCCAGGCCGCAGCCGAGGAGACGCCCAGAGCATGATCCTCCGCCACTACGCCGCGGCCGCTACGCAAGGCCACCACCGGCGCATCGAGAATCTCGGCCAGGGCCAGCACTTCCGCACTGGCGTGCTGGGCACCGCCGCCGCACATGATCATCGGCCGCTTGGCCCCGGCCAAAAGCTTCTTGGCCGCCGCCACCGCATCCGGGTCAATCTCCGGCCCGACAGGATCCGCCGGCACCTCCGGCATGTTGACCAGGGCTTCGGCGGCCATGGTATCCCAGCACATTTCCACCGCCACGGGACCCGGCTTACCCGACAGCATCTGGCGAAAGGCCTCGTCGACCAGGGCCGGGGCTTCCTGTGGCCGCTCGGCCCGACCGGCCCATTTGATGAAGCTGCGCAGGGTGGCCAACTGATCGGGCAGTTCATGCAGATGGCCCCGGCCCTTGCCCAGGAAATCCGACGGCACATCGCCGGTCAGACACATCACCGGCGCCGAGCCGGCGGTGGCCGTGCACAGCGCAGCGCCGGTATTCAGCACGCCGGGCCCCGGCACCACCGTAAAGATGCCCGGCCGGCCGGAGGCCTTGGCATAGCCATAGGCCATGTAGGCGGAGCCCTGTTCGTGGCGGCTGTTGACCATGCGGACCCGGTTGCCGGCCCGCTGCAGGGCATCCACGATCGGATAGGTCTGCACACCGGGCAAGCCAAACACCGTATCGACGCCATGGCGCAGCACCGCCTGTACCATGGCGTCGTCGCCGGTCATCCGTTCACTCATCACTTCAACCTTCCTGAATAAAACAGCCCGGAGAACTTTCGGGCTTGCCGCGACCATATCTTACAATTGGCGAATTGGATCAAGCAAAGCGCTGGAGGATGAGACTATTTTCCCTGGTCTCGTGGACTGGTTAACGGCCGATCCTGTCCGCGTTATGAAAACTGCATTAGACTGGGATCGAATCTAGCGGAGGAGCGCGGTATGGGCGGACAGGCGCGGGCAGCGGGCGGCTTCGGCTTCGATCTATTCCAGGTGCCGGACGAAACGGTGGCGGCGGAGCTGCGCATCAACCAGTCGGTGCATGTTCAACGCAGCATGCCGGTGAATTTACTCGGCAACACAGGCGGCGTTTTCATTATCGGCTACATCGACTGGCAGGCGGTACTGGCCAGTCATGCGATCTATTTCATGGTTCTGCAGCTGGCCCTGATGCTGCCGATGGCGAGGAGCTACTGGCGGCTGCGCGCCAGGCCGAGACCGGAGCAGGTCAGCAAGCGGCGCATCCGCTCGGTCGAAATTTACTCCCTGCTGATAGGCACGGTGTGGGGCGTCATCGGCTATCTGCTGTTCCCTCATCTGGGTGCGGTCGACGGCGTCGAGACCATGATGATTCTGATGTTTCTTTGCTATGGCTCCGTCGCGCTAACGCCCGGCCTGCCGCGGGCGGCGATGGCCTTTTTCATTCCGGTGATAATCAGCCTGACCATCGGCGGTTTCAAATTTGATGTCATGGAGCCCGATGTCCTGGCCATTCTGTTGTTTTTGAGCGTGCCGGCGGTGGTCAAGACCGTGCAACAGAATTTTGGCGACATCGTCGATAACGTCAAAATCAACATCGACCGGCTGGCGGCGGAAGTCCAGCTGCGCCAACAGCAGAGCCGGGAAGCGGACGCCATGCGGGCAATGATCGCGGCCATCCCCCTGCCCCTTGTGGTAACCCGCAGCGACGGCACTTTCGAATTCAGCGAGGTTGCCGCCGCCCGTTTCGGTGTGAGTTCGGGCAGGTCAACCGGCGTTCTGGCGGAAAATTTCTTCGCCGATCCACAGGACCAGGTCCGTCTATTCAATTTGCAAAAGTCGCGCGGACGCCTCGACGAGGAGGAAGTGCAGCTCAAGGATGCCGCCGGCAATCCATTCTGGTCACTGATTTCAAGCCGAACATTGAACTATCAGGGCGAGGACTGCTGGCTGCATGTGATCTACGTCATCGAGGTGCGCAAAAAGGCGGAACAGGCACTGCAGGAAAGCCGCGGTTTGCTGCGGGCCTTCGCTGACAACTTGCCGCTCTATATCAGTTTCATGGACCTGCAGGGCCGCTATCACTTCGTCAACCAATGTTTCCGGGACTGGACCGCTATTGGCGATGGAGAGATCAGCGGATTGGGCGTAGCCGATGTCTATCCCGGTGCCCAGTCCGAGGAATTCGCCAAACGGGACAGCGAAGCGGTGGCAAACCGTGAAGTGATGTCCCGCGAGATTACCCTGACCTATCCCGATGGCCAGGAGCGGACGGTGATCAGCACGCGTTTTCCAGTACTTTCCGTCGGCGGCGATCTGCTGGGCCTGGGTACCGTCAGTCTCGATCTCACCGCACGCAAACGGATCGAGGAGGAGTTGACTGAAGAAACCCGCATCCATCAGCAGACCCTGGATCACATGGGCCAGGGCCTGACCATGTACGACGAGAATTGGAACCTGGTGGCCTTTAACCAGCGTTATTCGGAACATTTCGATCTCTCGGACGGGGTGCTTCATACCAACGCCACTTTTGATGATGTGGTCGGCACCACGATGCGCCAGGACTACGGCGATGAATGGGCCGAGCGGCTTCGGGCGGTGCGCGATCCCGGCCGTTTCACGAACATTTGGCGGCGCAAATTCCGCCGCCCGTCAGGCCGCAGCCTGGATCTGCTGAGCGTGCCGGTGCCTGGCGGCGGTTTCATCGTCACCAGCACGGATGTAACCGCCCTGACGGATGCGGAAGAAAATCTGCGGCAAATTCTCGAATCCAGCCCGATCGGCATCGTCGTGGCCTCGAAGGAGGATTATCGCCGATTGTTCGTCAATCAGACCCTGATGGACATGATGGGTGTTGGTTTTGACCCCCTGAACGATGATGAAGCCAACAAGGCCACCCTAGCGACCTGGGTCGATCCCGATCGCCTGAAGGATATTTACGGCGTCATCGAGGGCGGCGTGCCGCTGAAAAATGCCGAGGCGGAAAGAATCCGGCCCGACGGCAGTCACTGGTGGGTTCTGCTGAACAGTCAACCGACCGTTTTCGAGGGTGAAGAGGCGGAGGTGATCTGGCAAGTCGACATAACCGAGCGCAAGCGGTTTGAGTCCGAAATCGCCACCGCCCGCGACCGTGCCGAAACGGCCCTGAGGGATCTGGAGGCAACCCAGGAGGCGTTGATGCATCAGGAAAAGATGGCCTCGCTTGGCCAACTCACCGCCGGTATTGCGCACGAGTTAAAGAACCCATTGAATTTCATCAATAATTTCGCTCTCGGTTGCGACGAGTTGATCGTCGAACTGAACGACATCATCGACCGCCATGGCGCCGCTATGGCGACCGAAGAGCGGACGGAAATCGATGCATTGGCGAAACTGTTGAGCGATAATTTGAAGCGGATCGCCCATCATGGCAGCCGCGCTGATGCCATCATTCGCAGCATGCTGGATCATTCCCGACGCAGCCACGGCGATCTCAGGAGTGTCGAACTCAACGCCATCGTCGAAGATGCCGTTACCTTGGCCTACCACGGCGCGCGCGCGCTCGATTCCACCTTCGATGTCAGCATGATCACGGACTTTGGCGAGGAGGTTGGAAACGTGACCGTTGATTCGCAGGAGATTGCCCGTGTCTTGCTGAACCTTGTCACCAACGCCTTCTATGCGACCAAGGAACGGGCGGCGGCCGAACCTGGGTACATGCCGGAAGTTACCATTCGCACCCGGCGCGGGGACGGTTCCGTCGAAATCCATGTTCGCGACAACGGCATCGGCATGGAAAAGGAAATCCAGGAAAAACTGTTCACGCCATTTTTTACCACCAAACCGCCAGGCGAAGGTACCGGTCTTGGTTTGTCGTTGAGCTACGATATTGTCTCGCGACAACACGGTGGTACTATCACGGTAGAAAGCAAGAAAGGCGAATACACGGACTTCTGCGTCCGTTTACCGCTGGCACGACCGGGTATGGACGCATGAATGCAGGAGTAGGCTGGTAATGCCCACCGAGATCCTTGTCGTCGATGACGAGCGCGACATGGAGGCAATGTTCGAACTTCGTTTCCGTCAGGCGGTCGGGGCCGGCGAGATGGTGTTCGAGTTCGCCCATGACGGTTACGCCGCGTTGGAGAAAATCAAGGAAAACAGCAAAATCGAAATCGTCCTGTGCGACAACAACATGCCCAGGATGAACGGTCTGAGCCTGTTGCAGGAGTTGCAGCGCCTGCGGCGAAACTTGAAGGTGGTGATGGTGTCCGCCTATGGCGACCTCGACAACATCCGCGCCGCGATGAACCTGGGCGCCTTTGATTTCGTCACCAAACCCATCGACTTCGACGATCTTAGGGCGACCATTTCGAAGACCGAAGAGGCTATTGCGGAGCGGCGCAAATTGCTCGACGAACGCGACGCCGCGGTCCTGGCGCGCAGCAATCTGTCGCGCTATTTTCCGCCCAATATCGTCGATCGGCTGGCCGAAACCGACAACCCCCTGGCCGAGGCGCGGGAGCAGAGTGCCGCGGTCCTGTTCGTTGATATTGTCGGCTTTACCAAGTTTTGTGCCAGCGCCGCGCCCGAGCGCGCCTTCCGCGCCTTGCGCCTGTTTCTCGATATCATGTCACAAATCGTTTTCCAGCACGACGGCACCCTCGACAAGTTCGTCGGCGATGGTTTGATGGCAACTTTCGGCACGCCGGACACTGGGCCGCAAGATGCCGCCGACGCGGTTCGCTGCGCCTTTGCCATGCGCGATGCCAACGCCGCCATGAACCTGCAGGGCGGCGAGGATGCGGTGAGCTTCGATGTCGCCATCGGGGTCCACTGGGGACCGGTTTTCATGGGCAATGTCGGCAGCTCCAACCGCATGGAATTCGCCGTCGTCGGTGATACCGTCAATGTCGCGAGCCGCCTGGAGAGCGCGGCACGGGACCTGGGCTGCAGCATCGTCATCTCCGACGCAGCGCTCCAAACAGCACTGGAGCAAGAGTTGGAGAGCCCCGGTGAACTGGTCGACCGCGGCAACATCGAGATCCGCGGCCACGACCAGGCGGTCCACGTCTGGTCCGCATGAAACGGACCGGGTTACGGTTCACGGTTTAAATGTTCTACCTGAGAGATGGGTGACACTTTATACCGGAGACATAGGTTACACTTTTCGGCCTTTGCGAAGGATAGCAAAGTGCCTTGGCGAGAGTGTGACAGGATGGATGAGACGCTAAGATTTGTTGCCCGTTCGCTGGAAGGCGAGAAAATGGCGGGCCTGTCCCGCGAGTTTAGCATTTCCCGCAAGAACGGTTACAAGATCTGGAGCCATTACTGGGATT
>JASLLM010000038.1 GCA_030747035.1 Alphaproteobacteria bacterium
GAAATCCAGGCCTATTTCGAAGGCGTGGCAAGGAAGTACAATGTCGAGGACTTCATCAAGTACAACACCGAGATCACCCGGGCCTGCTTCAAGGACGGTAAATGGCATCTTGAATGCGGCGCCGAAAACCTGGACGTGGTCGATATCATCATCTCGGCCTGCGGCGTTCTGCACCATCCGGTCTATCCGGATATCGACGGCGTCGACGATTTCGCCGGCGCGGTTTTCCATTCCGCCCGCTGGAACCATGATGTGCCCCTGGAGGGCAAACGTATCGGCATCGTCGGTACCGGCTCCACCGCCGTGCAGATCACCGACGACCTGATCGACAGGGTGGCGCATCTGTCCCTGTTCCAGCGCACGGCGCAATGGATTTTCCCACAGGAAAACCCGGCCTTCACCGAGCAAGAAAAGCAGGTTTTCCGCGACCAACCCCAAGCCATGGATGACCTGCACGCCTCGCTGACCCGCCTGTTCGCCGATACCTTCGGACAGGCCGTGATCGGCGACAAGGAACAGATGCAGCGGATCGAGGAGGCCTGCCGCGCCAATCTGGAAGACAACGTCCGTGACCCGGAACTGCGGGCCAAGTTGACGCCGGACTATCAGGCCGCCTGCAAACGGTTGATCATCTCGCCGAACTTTTACGGGGCGATCCAGCAACCCAACGCGGAACTGGTCACGGAACCTATCGAGCGGGTGGAAGCCGGCGGCGTGCGGACCAAGGATGGCCGCCTGCACGAAATGGAGTTGCTTGTCCTGGCCACGGGCTTCGACGGTCACAGCTTCATGCGGCCCATGGATCTGATCGGCAAGGACGGCGTCGATCTGAAGGAGGTCTGGGCCGAGACGACCCAGGCGCATCGGTCTATTTCCCTGCCGGGCTTTCCCAATTATTTCATGCTGGTGGGCCCCAACAGCCCGATCGGCAATTTCTCCCTGATCGATATATCGGAACGGCAGTTGGGCTATATCATGCAGTTGGTGGAATTGTGGCGGCAAGGCGAGGTCAACGAAATCTCCGCCAGGCAGGATGCCGCGGACCGCTTCAATGCGTCCATAAAGGATGCCATGGGCGATACGGTCTGGGTTACGGGCTGTCAAAGCTGGTATCTGGACAAGAACGGCAACCCGGCGATGTGGCCCTTCACTTTCGACAAATTCTGCGATGACATGACAGCGCCGGCCCTGGACGAATACGACCTGGCCTCCTAAATAGCGTTCAAGCCCAGGGGAAGGAGAGCGTTATGTATTTGCCGCGCAAGTTTCGGGAAGAGCGAAAGGACGTCCTGCACAAGACCATGCGGGAGATCGGAGCCGCCATCGTCGTCGGGCAGGGTGCGAGCGGCCTGTCAGCCTCGCATGTTCCGATCGAGCTGGACAGCGCCGCCGGTCCCTATGGCACCATCCGCTGCCATCTCGCCAAGGCCAATCCCCAGTCCGAAGCCATTGCGGATCAGGACGTATTACTGATTTTTCAAGGGCCCCAAGGCTATGTCACGCCGAACTGGTATCCTTCCAAGCATCAGACCGGCAAGGGGGTGCCAACCTGGAACTATGTCGCCATCCATGCCCACGGTACGGCGACAACCTTTGATGATCCGGCCCGATTGCAGGCCCACCTGGGCGCCATGACGGACCATTTCGAAAGCGCCTATCAACTGCCCTGGAAGCTGGAGGATGCGCCGGATGGCTACATTGAAGGCATGTGCCAGGCCATCATCGGCATCGAGATCGAGATCAGCCGCCTGGAAGGTAAATGGAAGTTGAGCCAAAACCGCTCCGAAACCGGCGCCGCGGGCGTGGTCAACGGCCTGCGGGCCCAGGGCGACACAGCCATGGCAGATCTGGTCGCCTTGGCCAATGAGTAGACTTGGCGTTATGATCAGGCAAATCCA
The DNA here is from genome assembly GCA_030747035.1 of Alphaproteobacteria bacterium. Lineage (GTDB taxonomy): Bacteria > Pseudomonadota > Alphaproteobacteria. The sequence continues at coordinate 1,899 of JASLLM010000038.1, forward strand.
AACAGAATGAAAAGCTGAACGCCATGCCATCCTTCGACGTCGTATCACGGACCGAAATACCGGAAGTCGACAACGCCATTCAGGGCGCCATGCGGGAGATTTCCACCCGCTTCGACTTCAAGGGCAGCCAATGCACCATCGAACGGACAGACGAAATATTGACCCTGCATGCAGATGACGAATTGAAACTGAAACAGATGCAGGAGTTGTTGCGCGGCTATCTGGCCAAGCGCAAGGTGGATCACAACGCCTTTGATTTTAGGGATCCGGAGAAGGCCTCGGGCAATACCATCCGCCAAAGCGTCGTGATCAAGCAGGGGATCGAGCGGGACCTGGCGCAAAAGGTGGTCAAGGCGGTCAAGGCCGCCAAGCTGAAAAAGGTCCAGGTCGCCATTCAGGGCGACGAACTGCGCGTCACCGGCAAGAAGCGCGATGATTTGCAGTCCGCCATTGCCCTGATCAAGGAGATGAAGCTGGACCAGCCCCTACAATATGTGAACTTCCGCGACTAAGGGCCCGTCTAGCCGGCAGTATCCTTGAAGCTGTCCCGCTCCGATACCTTGGCGAAATAGGCCTGCAGATTGGGGCAGTTGGCCATGTTTTCCTGGCCCTCGGGGAAGTTCTGCACTGCAGCCAGGATCGGCATCAGGAAGCAGTCCGCCATGGTGAAGCTGTCACCACCCAAATAGCCATCGGCCACCGCCGCCTCCAGAAACGCGAACATTTTCGGCAGGCGCTTCACCGTCTGGTCGATGACGTCGCGCACCACATTGCCGTCCTTGTCCTTGTGGAAGGCATATTCGACCACATAGCGGCGCATCAGCATCTGATCGACGGAGGTATTGACCGCCATGATCCAGCGGTTCACGGCGGCGGCGGCCTTCGGATCGGTCGGCACCAGGGCGGGGCCGTCAAAGGCGGTATCGATGTAATGGGCGATGGCGTAGGTTTCCGCCACCTCCAAACCATCGTGGCGCATCACCGGGATCAGGCCCAGGGGATTGATCGCCTTGACCTCGTCGGAATGGGGCATGGCGGGAACATGTTCGTATGCCACGCCCTTTTCCTGGGCCACCATGCGCGCCGTGCGCACGAAGTTAGAGCGGGGAAAACCAATAATTTCTAAAGCCACCTGACACCTCCATCAAAAAATTCGATCAATTTCGTTGCCGCCAAACTACGGCTGAAGCAGCCGGCCTGGCAAGGGCGTAGGGCCTGGATCCGCCATATTTTCATACCCTGCATCGGGTCCCGCTATCTGCATGGTTGACAGCAGACGCGCCTGGGTGGCTAAGATTGGCTATCGCTTGCCCTTTTCCTGTGCCGGGAGTCCAGCCATGAACATCATGCCCAATTCCGCCGCCGCGCGGGACATCGCCTATTATATCCACCCGCAAACCAACCTGCGCCGCCATGCCGAAGTCGGCCCGGTGATCGTCAGCCATGGCGACGGCGTCCATGTGGTGGATGAAAACGGCGACCGCTATATGGAGACAGTGGCGGGCCTGTGGTGCGCCGCCCTGGGTTTCTCCGCCAACGAGCGCATTGCCAAAGTGGCCTACGAGCAGATGCGCAAACTGGGCTATTACCACACCTACCGCCACACCAGCCACGACAGCAGTATTGATCTGGCCGAGAAACTGATCCAATTGGCGCCGGTGCCCATGTCCAAGGTGCTGTTCCAATGTTCCGGTTCGGAAGCCAATGACACGGCGGTAAAGCTGGCCTGGTATTATCAAGCAGCCATGGGCCGGCCCGAGAAGAACAAGATCATCGGCCGCAAACGGGGCTATCACGGCAGCACCATCGCCGCTGTCTCCGTCTCCGGCAAACCGGACATGCATGCGGATTTCGCCCTGCCCCTGCCCATGATGCGGCATACGGAATACCCGCACTATTACCGCGAACATATGGATGGCGAGAGCGAGGAAGACTTTGCCACCCGCATGGCCCAGGCCCTGGAAGATCTGATCCTGGCCGAGGGACCGGATACCGTTGCCGCCTTTTTTGCCGAACCTGTGATGGCGGCGGGCGGCGCCATCGTGCCGCCGAAGACCTATTTCGCGAAGATGCAGGCGGTGTTGAAAAAATACGATGTGCTGTTTGTCGCCGATGAAGTCGTCTGCGGTTTCGGCCGCACGGGCAATTGGTGGGGCAGCCAGACGTTCGATCTGCAGCCCGACATGATCTCCTGCGCCAAGGCTTTGTCGGCGGCCTACCAGCCGATCTCCGCCCTGATGATAAATGAGAAAATTCATCAGGCCATGCTGGCGGAAAGTGACAAGCTGGGTGCCTTTGCCCATGGCTTCACCCATGCCGGTCATCCGGTGACCACCGCCGTTGCCCTGGAAGTCATCAAGATCTACGAGGAAATGGATATTGTTGAGCGGGCCCAGCGCATCGGCGGGCGGATGAATGCCGGCCTGCAGGGTTTCGCAGATCACCCCCTGGTCGGCGATGTGCGCGGCATCGGCATTCTGGCCGGCATGGAGCTGATGCGGGACAAGGCCACCCGCACGCCCTTCGAAGGCGGCCGCGCCGGCGCCGTGATGGACAAATTTGGTCGGGAAAATGGCTTGATCCTGCGCATCATCGGCGACCGTCTGGCGTTTGCCCCGCCGTTGATCATAACGCAAGCAGAAGTCGACGAGATGGTGGAAAAACTGGGCCGGACCCTGGACCAGGCGCACGCGGAGTTGATGGCCGAATGAAGGCTGGCGCCGCATGATCCGGGTCGCCTTCGATATCGGCGGTACCTTCACCGACTTTGTCCTGCATGACGGCGACAGCCGCGCAAGCCATTTCCTGAAGGTCCCCAGCACGCCCCATGATCCGGCCGAGGCGGTGCTAGACGGCCTGGCGAAGCTGTTTGACCTGGCCGAAGTCGAGGCCGCCGACATCGCCAATGTGCTGCACGCCACGACCGTGGCAACCAACGCGGTGCTGGAGCGCAAGGGCGCGGCAACCGGGCTGATCACCACCGAGGGATTTCGCGATGTCCTGATTATCGGCCGGCAGAAACGCTACGAAACCTACGATCTGTACATTGCCAAGCCGGAGCCCCTGGTACCCCGTCGCCATATCGTTGAAGTGTCCGAGCGGTTGGACCAGCAAGGCGGGGTAGTACAGGCGCTGGACGAAACCTCCCTGGACCGGGCCATCGATGCCCTGCTGGCCTCCGGCCGGGAAACGGTGGCCGTATGCCTGTTACACGCCTATGCCAACCCGGCCCATGAACAGGCTATTCGGGCGAGGATTCTGGAGCGAGCGCCGGGGCTGGCGGTCTCGTTGTCTTCGGACGTGGCGCCAAAATTTCGCGAGTACGAACGCAGCAACACAACTGCGGCCAACGCCTATATCAAACCCATCGTCGAGAACTATATCGGGCAGTTGGAACTGGCCTTGCAGCAAAAGGGTTTCGCCAGAGAACTCTTCATCATGCAATCCAACGGCGGTCTGGTCTCGCCCGGCATCGCCAAGGATTACCCGATCCGGATCATTGAATCGGGTCCCGCCGCCGGCGTTCTAATGGGCGGTATCGTGGGGCGGGAGGCGGGCCGGGAGCATGTCATCACCTTCGACATGGGCGGGACCACGGCGAAACTAGGGGCTGTGGATGACGGCACGCCGGCTATCATGCCCACATTCGAAATCGACCACATCCGCTACAAAAAGGGCAGCGGCCTACCCATCAACGTTCCGGCGGTTGAGTTGCTGGAGATCGGTGCCGGCGGCGGCTCAATCGCCCGGGTGGAGATGGGCATGATCGCCGTCGGCCCGGAAAGCGCGGGCGCCGATCCCGGTCCCATCTGCTATGGCCGTGGCGGCGCCGCACCGACCATCACCGATGCCAATCTGGTGCTGGGTTATATCGATCCGGACTGGTTCAATGGCGGCACCATGGCGCTGGATATGGACGCCGCCGCCCGGGGCATCATGGCCGCCATCGGCGCGCCCCTGGATCTGGAACTGGGCCCCGCCGCCTGGGGCATCCATCTGGTCGCCACCATGAATATGGAGAACGCCCTGCGCATCGTCTCGGTGGAGCAGGGGCGTGACCCGAGGCGCTATGCCATGATTGCCTTTGGCGGCGCGGGGCCGATGCATGCCGCGCGCCTGGCCCGTGCCGTTGGCATTCCGGAAGTCATCGTGCCCCAGGGCGCCGGCATCGGCTCCGCCATCGGGCTGTTGCAGGCGGCGCCCCGGATCGATGTCTCAACCACGCGGGTGATGGAATTGAACCAACAGGCCGGGCCCGCCATCGCGGACGTCTTCGGCGAGTTGGAGGTACGGACACGGCAGGAGATTGATCAGTTCGACAGCCCCGCGCCGCCGGAATGGTCCCGCCATGGCTATATGCGCTATGTCGGCCAGGGTTTCGAGGTACGGGTTGATCTGCCGGACGGTCCGATCGATCAGGACTTCGCTGACCGCGCCATCGAGGCCTTCAATGGGGCCTATTTGCAAAAGCACAAGTTCTTGGACCCCGAGGCGCGGATCGAGGCGGTGGACTGGACCCTGGTGGCAACCTTGCCCAGCGGCCAGGAAGACAGCGCCATCGTCCAGCAACATAAACCGGACGCCCCGGCGCGCAATGGCAGCCGCCCCGCCTGGTTCCCCGAAGCCGGCGGCTATGTGGAGACACGCATCATTGACCGGCAGGCCCTGGCCGAGGGCGCCAGCATCGCCGGCCCGGCTATCATTGAGGATCCAGACAGCACCACCGTGGTCCTGCCGGGCGATGTGGCGAGGATCAGCAGCGCGGGCCATCTGATCATAGATATCGGTAAGGAGGTGGCGGCATGAGCCGAGCGGCCATTGATCCCATCACGCTGACGGTGATTTGGAACACCCTGATGTCCATCGCCGAGGAGTTAGGCACGACGCTGCGCAACACCGCCTTTTCCGAAGGGGTCCGCGAAGGCGACGACTTCGCCACGGCTATTTTTGATCATACGGGACGGCTGATCGCCCAGGGAAATTTCAGCCCCGGCCATTTGGGCTCCATGCCCGCCTGTGTACGGCACGCCATCGACTATTTCCCGCCCGAAAACCTGGCGCCCGGCGATTCTATTCTGCTCAACGACAGCTTCATGTGCTCGGGTCATTTCCCGGACACATTCCAGGTCATGCCCGTCTTTCTGGATGCCAATCTGGTTGGCTATGTCGCCTGTTCAGCCCACCAGGTGGATATGGGTGGCGCTGCGCCGGGCTCGCAGAAGGTCCATGGTGTCACGGAATCCTTTCAAGAGGGCCTGCGCATACTGCCCGTGCGCTTCGTTCGCGGCGGCGAGATTGACGAGGATATCCTGCGTCTGGTTCTGGGCAATGTGCGCATGCCCGACAAGGTACGGGGCGACCTGCTGGCCCAGCATACCGCGAACCTAAGCGCGGCCAACCGGCTGCAGCAATTGTTCCGCGACCATGGCGCGGAGACCTTGGCCGATGCCTACGAGATCATATTGGACCGCTCGGAAGTCGCCATGCGCAAGGCCCTGGCGGCGGTGCCGGCGGGGACCTACAGCTTTGAAGACTGCATGGACGACTATGGCCCCGATACCGGGCCCATCAACATTGCCGTGGACATTACCTTTGACGGCAGGGGCGCGGTGGAGCTTGACTTCTCCCGCTCTTCCGATGCAGTGCCCGCCGCCATCAATTCCTATATCAATTACACCCGGGCCTACGCCATCTTCGCCATCAAAGTGTTTTGCGACGCCCTGCAACCTCAGACCGAAGGCAATATGCGGCCCATCACCGTAACGGCGCGGGAAGGATCGTTCTTCAATCCCGCCTTCCCGGCCCCCTCGGGCGGGCGGGCCATCCTGCAGATCCGTATTTTCGACGCCATCAACGGCGCCATCGCCCAGGCCCTGCCGCATCGGGCCATGGGCGCCTTTTCCCACTGGTCCAATCCGAACATCGGCGGCATCGACGACCGCACGGGGCGGCCGTTCGTGATGTATGATCTTTCACTCGCCGGCTACGGCGGCCACCAGGGCAAGGACGGCGTCGAGGCCCTGAGCCCGGTGATGAACTGTTCGAACATTCCCGTCGAGGTGCACGAGACCCATAATCCCATCCGCGTCCGCCGCCTGCAGTTCATTCCCGACACTGGCGGGGCCGGACAATGGCGCGGCGGCTGCGGCTTGCGCAAGGATATCGAATTGTTGAACTCCACCGCCGTGTTGTCGCACCTGGGCGACCGCCATCTTTTCCAGCCCTACGGGCTGTTCGGCGGCCAGCCGGGCGCATTGGGCGAAAGCCTGCTGAACCCCGACGGCAACGCCGAACCCTTGCACTCGAAAGGCATGTATGGCTTGAAGCAGGGCGATGTCGTGAGTTTCCGGTTATCCGGCGCTGGCGGCTACGGCAGCGCCGGCGAGCGCGACCCCGCCGCCATCGCCAAGGATATCGCCGATGGCTACGTCACAGAGGAAGGCGCGATCAATGACTACGGCTGGGAGCCCGGCAAAGACTGACGGCGGGACCTTTTCGACGGCCGTCCTGGATAAGGCGGCGTGCCGGGATCTGCTGGCGCGCTCCAACTGGCAAGGCGCCCTGCGTCTGGCAATCCACGGCGGCCTGATCGCCATTTTCGGCGCGCTCATTCTGGCCAAGGTTCCCCTGTGGCAGGCGTTGCTGCTACCACAAGGCATCCTGGTGATATTCCTCTTTGCCCCCCTGCACGAATGCATCCACCGCACGGCTTTCCGGCACAAGTGGTGCAATGACGCGGTGGCGGCGCTGTGCGGCTGGCTGTTGCTGCTGCCGCCCGTCTGGTTCCGTCATTTCCATCTAAACCATCACCGTTTCACCAATAATCCGTCGCGCGACCCGGAATTGGCGGTACCCAAGCCCGACAGCCGCACCGCCTATTTGGCGCATTTGACCGGCCTGGCCGTCTGGGCCACGCAAATTCAGGTATTGCTCGGCAACACCCATGGCCGGGCATCGGATACCTTCATCCCCAAGAAAGCCCGCAACCGGGTGGCGATGGAGGCGCGCTGGTTTCTGGCGCTGTACGTTATCGCCTTCGCCGCGGCGGGCGAGCAGCTGTTGTGGATTTGGGTTGTACCGGCCCTGGTTGGGCAGCCTTTCTTGCGCGCCTTCCTGCTGGCGGAGCATGTGAGTTGCCCCCAGGTCGCCGACATGATGGCCAACAGCCGCACAACGTTCACCGTTGCGCCCGTGCGCTTCATCACCTGGAACATGTGCTATCACGCCGAACATCACGCACTGCCCGTGGTGCCTTTTCACCGGCTGCCGGCGTTTCATGACCACACCCGGCCCTATCTGAAGCAAACGGCGGACGGCTATCTCAGCCTCCACCGCCAAGTCTGGGACGATTTGAGCTAGCGGAAATCAAAACCCAGTTCTTTCAGTTCCCGCCGCAGGTTATCGCGCAGCTGGGGGTCGAACTTCTTGTCCATGTCATGGCTCCAGGAATCCGGCGTCGTCGGTTTGCCGATGCTTTCGTAGTGCTTGGCCAATGCGGCGTCATAGTCGCCCAGGCTTTGCCCCACATCCCGGTTGTCCCGCAAGGCGCCGTAGCGGTCATAGTGAACCATGGTGGAATAGTCCATGCGCGGCTTTTGCGGCGGCGCCTCGCCGGGCCAGCCGAGGCACATACCGAATACACAGTAGACGCCGGTGGGCAGGCCCAAAATCCGCGCCGTGGCCACCGCATCATTGCGCACGGCGCCAATCATAACGCCTTTCAGGCCCACGGATTCAGCCGCCAGATAGGCCGACATGCCGACCAGGGACGCGTCGATGGAGGAGACCAGGCCGATCTCCATATTATTGTCCCGTAGCGTATGCCCGCGCTGGTTCATGACATGCTCAATGCGGGTCAGATCGGCGCAAAAGGCCAGGAAAACTGGCGCCGCCACGACGTGCTTCTGGTCGCCCGTGACCACCGCCAACTGCTGCCGCAGGTCCGGGTCCTCGACCATGATGACGCTGTAGGATTGAATATTGGATGACGTGGGCGCGCGGAACGCGGCCTTCAGAACCTGATCGATCAGTGCCTCGGGCACGTCTTCGTCCTTGTAGGCGCGCACACTGACGCGGTTATTCAAAAGCTCGATTGTTTCACTGGCTGCTTGCACGGACATGTCTCCAACTTGGTCTTTCCCGCCCCGGTCAACCGGAGTTCAGGTGCATGGGTAATGATGTATGGGCCCTATTTACGGTATGGGTGCCATCCGCACCAGATGGCGGCCAAAATACGTGCCTTGAAAGACGTCTCGGAACGCCTGTGGCGCGCTTTCGATGCCGTCATATACTTTTTCCCGATAGATCAATTTGCCCGCCTTTATCCAGGCAGCCATCTCCGCCTGCGCTGCTGGAAAATCGGCGATGTCGTCAAACACAACCAATCCCTCCATGCGCACTCTATGGGTGATGAAGACGCGGGTATTCCTGATGCCGTGTACATCCTTGGACGCCAGGTTGTAGTCGCCCACCTGGCCGGAAACGACGATGCGGCCGTTCATTCTCATCCGAGGCAGCAAGGCATCGACAAAGCGGTTGCCGACATTGTCGAACAAGACATCGACGCCATCGGGCGCCGCATCGTCGATCGCCGCGCCCAAGTCATCGACCGCCTTGTAGTCGATCGCCGCATCAAGCCCCAGTTCACCCTTCAGCCAATCGCACTTCTCCGTCCCACCGGCAACGCCGATCACCCTGCAGCCCAGTATTTTCGCAATCTGCGCCGCGGTGGCACCGACCATGCCCGCCGCCGACGTCACCACGACGGTTTCGCCCGCACTGATGCCAGCCACCCGCTTGAGGCCGAAATAGGCCGTCAGGCCAGGTACCCCCAAGACACCGATCCAGGTGCTGAGCGGCAGTTCCCAATCTGGAATTTTCGCCAAATAGCCACGTCCGTCCGAGAGACCGAATTCGCTCCAGCCGAAGGCACCGGCCAGCAGGTCGCCAACGGCATAGGCCTGATTATTTGACGCCACCACCTGGCCGATATTGAAGGCGCCGGCAATATCGCCGATGGACAGCGGCGGAATATAGGATGCTTCGCCGCTCAGCCGGGTCCGGCCGCCCGGATCCAGGGAGGCATAGATATTTCTCACCAGGACCTCACCATCACCCGGCGTGGGCACCGGGCGGGTTTCTATGGCGAAATCGTCTGGGCCCGGAAGGCCGTCAATATATCGGGCCAGAACGACGCAACGGTAGGTCTCGGGTATCAAAGTGCCTTCACCGCCGCCGCAAAGGCATCCAATGTCTGGCTCACGTCCGCATCGTCATGGGCCAGGGAGACGTAGAATTTACTGTCCCCTTTTAGAATGCCGTTTTGCCGCAAGACGCTATTGAAACGCTGCGCCCGTTCGGCGTCGTTGCCCTGCATGCCGCGGTAGTCCTTGATTTCGCCGGATGTGAAGAAGACGTCGAACAATGGCGGTTCGCCCAGCACCACGGCCGGAACCCCAGCCTCCACCAACAGCGCATCCAGCCCTTCCATCAAGCGGGTGCCGGTGGCGAAGATGGCTTCATAGGCGCCCGGCCGGCGCAGGACTTCCAGCGTGGCCAGGCCGGCGACGGCGGCGACGGGATTGCCACTAAGGGTACCGATCTGGGGCATGAAGCTTTCGTCCGCGACCGCGTTCTTGTCGAAATGCGCCATAATGTCGGCGCCCCCCGCTATGGCCGCCAGGGGAAAGCCGCCGCCGATCACCTTGCCCATGGCGCACAGGTCGGGCGTGACGCCGTAGTAGGCCTGGGCCCCGCCATAGGCGAAACGGAAGCCGGTCACCACCTCGTCAAAAATCAGCGGAATGCCGAATTCGGTGGCCAGTTCGCGCAAGGTCTCGAGGAATCCCGGGACCGGGGGCAGCAGACGCTGAAACGGCTCGACAATGATGCCGCCCAGATCGTCGTGATGTTCCCTGATCAGGCTGGCGGCGGTGTCAGGATCGTTGAAGGGCGCGATCAGCACCTCGTCGCGGATGCGTTGCGGGATGCCGGCGGAATCCGGTGCCGCCTGGGGAAAGTTGCCTGGCCGTTTCGGCGCCATGCTCATCAGGGCATAATCGCTCATGCCGTGATAGCCGCCTTCGAACTTCAGGATCTTGTCCCGGCCGCGATGGGCCCGGGCCAGGCGCATGGCATAAAAGGTGGCCTCCGACCCGGTGGAGACGAAACGGACCTTGTCGGCACAGGCGACCGCCTCGACAATTTCGGCCGCCAGGCGGATGCCGGCTTCGTTGTTGGCAAAAAAGGTCGTGCCGCGCTGCACCTGTTCCTGCACCGCCGCCAATACGTCCTCGTTGCCATGACCGATCAGCATGGGGCCGGAGCCGAGCAGGAAATCCACATACTCGTTGCCCGAAACATCCCAGACCCGACCGCCCCGGCCTTCCTTGATGACGACGTCGGAAGCAAGATTGCCGAAGCCGCCCGCCGGCAAGACTTGCGCCGCCAAATCCACCAGGGCCTGTTCGTCGTCGCTGCGTTTCAGTTCGCTCATGAGTCTATCCAATGATGTTATCTGATCATATTTCTGGGCACGTCCCGAAAGGGCCGGTCGGTATCGTTGCGTGGTTCCTTGGGCATGCCCAGGACACGCTCGGATATGATGTTGCGCTGAATCTCGTCCGTGCCGCCGGCGATGGAAATGGCCGGCGTGGAAACCAGGATTTCGGCGATGACACCGTCCATGGGGCTGTCTTCGCCGGTCAGCATGGCATCGGCGCCCGAAATCATGGTGTGCACATGGTTGCCCAGGCGCGCCACATGGCTGGCCGCCAGCTTGCCGATGGAACCTTCCGGGCCCTGATTGCGGCCCAGCACCTGGGCCGCCCGGGCCCGCCGCGCCGTCCATTCAGCGGATTTGGCCAGGGTCAACAGTTTGGCGATTTCCTGACGCACCACCGGGTCGTCGTATTTGCCGGTTTCCTTGGCCCGCTGGATCACCAGATCGACCCGGCCCATGCGTTGGGGATACCATTTGTAGGGCGCCATGGCATGGGCCAGCTCTTCGCGCTCCTCGGCGTAGGCTCGCTCGGGCCGGTCCGTGCCCATGGCCCAGCGGCGCAGGCCGTCGGCACCCCGGCGTTCGTGCATCAATGTGGTGGTGGCGATCTTCCAGCCGTTGCCCAGGCCCTCGACCATGAATTCCGGCTCGATCACCGCATCGGTGAAAAATACCTGATTGAAGGAAGCATGGCCGTTCATCTGCCGTAGCGGCTGCACGTCAACGGCATCCTGGGTCATGTCGAGGACGAAATACGACAGGCCCTTGTGCTTGGGCACATCCCAATCCGTGCGCGCCAGCAGCAGGCCCCATTGGGCATGATGGGCCGAGGTGGTCCATACCTTCTGGCCATTGATGATCCACTTGCCGTCCTTCAGGTCGGCCCGGGTCACAGCGCCCGCCAGATCGGAGCCGCTGCCCGGTTCCGAGAATAGCTGGCACCAGGTATCCTCGCCCGTCAGGATGCGGCGCAGGAACTTCTCCTTGTGCATATCGCTGCCATGCTCCAGCAGGGTGGCGGCGGCCAGCATGCGGATGCCCGCGCGGGCCACGCCGATAGCGCCGACCTTTTGAAATTCCTCCTCGACCGCGGTGGCGTAGCTGTTGGGCATGCCCTTACCGTACCATTCCTTTGGCCAGGCCGGCATGCCCCAGCCGGTATCCGCCAGCTTGTTGCGCCATTCCACCAGGCCCAAATTCGGATCCCAGTTTTCCTGCAGCCAGGCCCGCACCTCGTCACGGACTTCCGCTTCGGTCATATCAGTCATCGTTCAGTCCTCAATCTTGCCAGCGCTGCAGCATCAACTCCCGGTGATAACTGGGGTCGCCCAGAAACACCTCGGAGCTTTTCGCGCGCTTGAACCACAGATGGGTATCGTTGTCCCAGGTGAAGCCGATACCGCCGTGAATCTGAATGGTGTGGATCGCGGTCTGCATATAGGCCTCCGCCGCGCCCGCCTTGGCCAGGGACGCCATGGCGCCAAGCTCGTCCTCGCCCTCGCCATCACCATCGGCGACGGTTGCGGCGTAATAAGCCGCCGACTTGGCCAGTTCCACATCGATCAGCATATCCGCTGATTTGTGCTTCATGGTCTGGAACGAGGCGATGGCACGGCCGAACTGCATGCGCAATTGGGCGTAATCCAGGGCCTGCTCCCGCAAGGCCTCGGCCCCGCCGACCATTTCGTTGGCCAGGCAGGCCACCGCCTGATCCAAGGTCTTGGCCAAGGGCGCCGCCGCACTGCCTTCACCGCCCAGCAGGGTCGCCGGTACGGCACTAAATTCCAGGCGGGCCAGCTTGCGCGTGTCATCGACACCATTCAGGCGCCGCCGCGTCAGGCCCGCGGCATCCGCCGCCACGGTGAAAAAAGACAGGCCATCGTCGCCGGACGTTCCCGGCGCCCGGGCCAGAACCACGATCAGTTCCGCCGTATGACCATCCAGAACGTAGCTCTTCACACCGTTCAACCGATAGCCGCCCTCGGCTTGGGTCGCCGTCATGGCCACGCCGGCGGTATCCCAGCGGCCATTCTCCTCGGTAGAGGCCAGAGTGGCGCGGCTATCGCCGGCGGCGAGCGGCGGCAGCAGTTCCCGTTTTTGCTCCTCGCTGCCCGCATTCAGAATTGTTGTGGCCGCCAGCACGATGGATGAGAAATAGGGCGCACAGAGCAAGGCCCGGCCCATTTCCTCCAGCACGATCCCCAGTTCGACGAAGCCGAAGCCCTGACCGCCGTAATCCTCCGGTATATGGATACCGGTCACGCCCAGATCCTGGCTCAATTGACGCCAGATATCCGGGTCATAGCCGTCCTCGGTCTCCATCAGGCGGCGGACTTCCGTGGTCGGCGATTTTTCCGTCAAGAAACGCCGCAGTACCGAACGGAATTCCGTCTGTTCATCGGTAAAACTAAAACTCATGGCTTCTGCCTCCCTGGGCATACTGTAGACTGATCGGACAGAAGGGTGAAGACTGCGATCATGCCGCGATAATTCGGGAGAAACAACGTGACCCAAGCCAGCCCAGATCCCACCTATATGAGCCTGCATGCTCTGTCCGCAGCCATCACGAGGGGCAGCCTGACCTCTAGTGATATCGTTGAATGCTGCCTGCAACGGATCGCGGCCCATGATGGCAAGCTGCATGCCTTTGTCACCGTTTACGAGGACGAGGCGCGTTTGGCGGCACGGGCCGCCGACCAGGCGATCAAATCCGGCCACCGTCTGGGGCCATTGCATGGCATCCCCATCGCCCTGAAGGACATCATCGATATGGAGGGGCGGGTCACCACCGGCGGCTCCGCGGTCTGGCGGGAGCGCCGCTCGCCCACCACGGCCACGGTGGCCCAACGGCTAATCAACGCGGGCATGATCGTTATTGGCAAGACCCATTCGGTGGAATTCGCCATGGGCGGTTGGGGAACCAACAGCCACTTGGGCACGCCCTGGAATCCCTGGGATCTGGAGACCCAGCGCACGCCGGGCGGCTCTTCCTCCGGCTCCGGCGTTGCGGTGGCCGCCGGTATGGTGCCCGCCGCCATTGGCACCGACACAGGCGGCTCGGTGCGTCTGCCGGCCTCGTACTGCGGTCTGGCCGGGCTGAAGACGACCGTGGAGCGGGTCAGCCTGCATGGCATCCTGCCGCTAAGCACCACCCTGGATACGCCAGGCCCCATGACCCGGTCGGTCGAGGACACGGCAATGATCTATGACGCCATCCAGGGCCCCGATCCCCTGTGGCCGCCAACATTGGCCCATAACGCGCCGGATCCGTTCGCCAACCTGCGCCGGGGCGTCAAGGGCTTGCGCCTGGCCGCAATCAGCGGTGCCGAACTGGCCAGCACCGATGCCCCGACCCTGGCCGCCTTCGAAGCCGCCCAAAACACCCTGCGGGATCTGGGCGCCAGCATCAGCGAGTTCGAGATGCCCCGGCCATTCGCGGACTTTGCCGCCATCGCCGGACGCATCATCGGCGCCGAAGGCTATCGTTTCGTCGGCGCCCTGACGGATGATCCCGAGCTGCCGGTTGATCCCAACGTCCGCCCGCGCATTCAACTGGGCCGGGATATCAAGGCCCATGAATATCTCGATGCCCTGGCCGAGAAGGAGGCCGCCAAGGCCGAATTCGCCGAGGCTTTCATGGATTTCGATGCCCTGTTGCTGCCCAGCACCGAAACTCCGGCCATACCCCTGGAGGAGGTGGACGAGGGCGGCACGCCGGCATTGTTCACCCGGGCCGGCAACTGTCTGGATCTTTGCGCCCTGTCCCTGCCCAACGGTATTTCGCCGGATGGGCTGCCCACCTCACTGCAAATCGCCTGCACCGGCTATGACGAGGCCATGGCGCTGCGCATCGGCTGGGCCTATGAACAGGCAACGGATTGGCATACCCGTCATCCGGATCTTGGTTGACGGTTGCATCACTTCTCGGTGAGGTAGTTGCATATGCCTTCGCGCTCTGATCCAATTCGCCCAGCATTCATGAGGGGAGCACACAATGGCGGAGAAACTTGGCGCCGGTGACGGATTTCCGAATATGTCACTGTCGCTGGTCGGCGGCGGCAGCATTGAATTGCCGACAGATCTGAAAACAACCTATTCGGTCATTTTGTTCTACCGGGGCCATTGGTGACCCTACTGCCGCCGGCAGTTGGCCGGCATGGAAGAAGAACTGGCGGCATTGGAAGACCTGGATGTATCGGTGATCGCGGCCAGCGTGGATGACGAGGACAAGGCGGCGGAAGTCGCGGCCGATCTGTCATTCCCCATGGCTTACGGCGTGACCAGGGAACAGGCGGATGCGCTTGGCGCCTGGTGGGAAGACAGGCGGGGCATCATCCAGCCCAGCGAGTTCCTGTTGAGCGGCTCCGGCAAGGTGATCAACTCCATGTATTCTGCCGGCCCGGTGGGACGGATGAATCCACCCGATCTGGTCAAGATGATCGCCTTCGTCGACAAGCAGCGCAAGGAAAAGGCCGGCTAGTTCGGAACGGCTAGCGTTCAAACCGGCCATGACGCAGAAAGGCGCCGGTTTGTGTGATCACCTCGTCATGGTCGCAGATAAAGGTGTGGTGAGCGTCGATGGCGATGCTGTCCGCCGCGCCGTCCAGCCGCGTGTTGGCCAGTTCCACGGTGCCGTCATGGGCGTGGCCGGCGCGGTGCACAAGGTTCACGTAGGAGATGAGATTGAGCGGGTGAAAATGGCGCAGACCCGCGATGATACCGATCTCGGCCTCGGGCACGCCTAGGTTCTTCAGGGCGGTAGAATTCTCGCCGAGATCCTGTAGCGGCAGACCGAATATGGTGCGGGAGAAGGGCCAGCCACCGAAACGCGAGACCACGCCGGCGCCCTGGTTCGGCGTGGCGATCATGACGATCCGGCCAACGGCCACGGGTGGGTCGTGCGCCAGGGCGCCGCGGATAATGATACCGCCCAGGGAATGCCCAACGAAGTGAACCGGTTCTTCGAATTTCTGCTCTTCGAGCCAGGCGCGGAAAGCCTCGATATGGCCCGCCAAACGGCGGCGGCGGCTGGGATAGGACCAGCAATGCGCCGCAAGACCCATCTCTTCAAGGCCGGCCTGCAACCGCGCCAGACTGGCGCAGCTTCGCCCCAGGCCATGCAGCAATACCACCTGTTGCTTCACGCCGCATGCTCCGCCGGTTCGAAATAGTGCGCGATGGCGTTGGCGTAATATTCCAGCATGGGCATTTCGCCGGGCCCGGGCGCGAACAGGCCGTCTTTTTCGACGACCAAATGGCGCAGGGTCAACATGCGCAGCCCCACGGACAGAGCATAATCGGTATCCGCATGGGGGACATATATCCGCGCTTTTCTGGCTTCCAACTCGGTCTGCAAGGCATGGGCCGCGACCTTGAGGTCGAGCTCGCTGATCGGTTCATCGCCGCGCCGGGCAAACACCGTGGCGATCAATGACACCGGCAGCACGGGCACGACCTGGCCGACACGCTGCATCAAATGCCGGCCCAACGCCTCGACCGATTCATGCCGCGCCTCGGCGTCGGAAATGCCGTGTTCCTCGATCCAGGCGCGGGCCGACACCGGCGCGCCGAAGTTGACGCAGGCGTAGCCGAAGCGGAACCAGCGGCCCCTGACCATGAGTGCCAGATTATGGCCGATGAAACCGAAGGTCTTTTTCAGGGCGAAGCCGGTGGAGCGGCGCTCCGCCTCCGGGTCCAGGGAGCGCACCAGGGAGCGGTCCTCAAGCACCCGGTCGTAGTTGATGCCGACCGGGATAAAAACGATATCCTTGGCGCCGTCGCTTTCCAGGGCCTTCAGCATGTAATTCAACAGCCCCAGCCGGGGCGGGCGCAGATGGCCATCGCGGCTCAAGCCGCCTTCGGGGTAGACCGCCTGCACAACGCCCGCCGCCGTGGCCATGGCGACATAACGCTCCAGCACCCGGCGATAGAGCTGGTCGCCGGAATCCCGCCGCACGAAGTAGGCGCCGAGGGAGCGGATCAGGGTTTGCAGCGGCCAGATACGGGCCCATTCACCGACCGCGTAACTCAATGCGGTGCGGGCGGCAGCCAGATAGGCGACCAGCACATAGTCCATGTTGGAGCGGTGGTTCATCACGAATACGACGGAGGCCTCGGGATCCACCGCCGCCAAACTCTCTTCGGAGGCATAGCCGAGGCGTACCCGGTAAAGCCATTCAGCCAGCCGCCGGGCGATCCAGGCACCGACGCGAAAATAGACATAGGCATTGAAGGCGGGCACGATTTCGCGGGCATGGCGCGCCACCTTGGCCATCAATACCTCTCGGGGAATATCATCGGCGGCACTTTGTGCCGCCACCGCGTCCATGATCTCCGCATCGAAGGTCAGGCGGTCGATCAGAACCTCGCGCCGGGTCAGCTTGAAGGACTGGATTTTCAGATCGAGCCGGGTGTTGATTTCTTCCACCACCCGGGCGACCCGCCGGCGCAGGAACCAGCGCGCACCGGGCAGCAAAAAGCGGTCCAGCACGGCCCAGGCCGCCAACAGCAGCACCAGCCCGGCCAACCACAGGGGAATGGAAATCGTTTCGCTCATCGCCGCCTCCTCGGACGTCGGAGGAGACTAGCGCATTTTCGACGGCCGTTGAATTGTGGCGCGGTGAAGCTTTCGCTTGCCTTTTGTCCCACAGCGGTCTATCTCCCCCCGCCATGGACAAGTTGAGCAACATTGCGAGTTTGCGACGCCGCCGCACCTAAACAGGCGGGCGGTCAACTTTTTCTATTCTCTGAACAGCAAAACTTTATCTCCCGCCGCCGGGTCTTCGGCGGATTGGGCTGGTTCATACCTGTCTTGCCGTGGGCGCGTCGGCACCTATGAAAGGACAGAACAATGCAACAGGTACTGCAAGCCACCATCCCCAACGATCCATCGCCGCTGATGGATATCACCCAACGGCCCGAGACGGTCTTTGTCAGGGGCCAGGGCAGCTGGCTATTCGATTCGAATGGCAAAAAATACTTGGATTTCGTCCAAGGCTGGGCGGTGAATTGTCTGGGTCACAGCCCGGAGCCTTTGGTTTCGGCAATCACCGCCCAGGCCGGCCAGTTGATCAATTGCAGCCCGGCCTATTTCAATCAACCCATGCTGGACCTGGCGGCAGCCCTGACGGCCGACGCGGGGTTGGAACAGGTCTTTTTCGCCAACAGCGGCGCGGAGGCCAACGAGGGCGCGATCAAGCTGGCCCGGAAATGGGGCCAACTGCACCGCGACGGCGCCTATGAGATCATCACCACCGAGCATGCCTTTCACGGCCGCACCCTGGCTACCATGGCGGCCTCGGGCAAGGAGGGTTGGGATAAGTTATATCCACCAAATTTGCCGGGCTTTCCAAAAGTGCCCTTTGGCGATCTGGACGCCATGGCGGCGGCGGTCACGGAAAATACCGTCGCCATCATGGTGGAGCCGATCCAGGGCGAGGCCGGGGTCGTCAACACGGTTGACGACTATATGCTGGGCCTGCGCGCCCTGACGGAAAAACACGGCATCCTGCTGATCCTGGACGAAATCCAGACCGGCATGGGCCGGACCGGCAAGATGTTTGCCTGCCAACATACGGGTATCACGCCGGATATCATGACCCTGGGCAAGGGCATCGGCGGCGGCGTGCCCCTGGCGGCCCTGCTGGCCAAGGAAACAGTCTGCTGTTTCGCCCACGGCGATCAGGGTGGGACCTTCAATGGCAATCCCCTGATGATGGCCGCCGGCCTGGCGGTCTGGCGGGAGTTGAGCAAGCCCGGTTTTCTGGACGCCGCCATCGCCGCCGGCGCCTATCTGAGCCAGGGCCTGCAAACCCTGTCGGCAAAACATGGCCTGGGCGCGGTGCGGGGTAGGGGATTGCTGTTGGCGCTTGATCTAAGAGCGCCCACAGGCGGTACCATTGCCGCGGCGGCGCTGGAAGAGGGGCTGCTGCTCAATGCTCCGCGTCCCGATAGCCTTCGGTTCATGCCCGCTCTCAACGTCAGCCACGGGGAGATTGACCACATGCTGGAAATTCTGGATACCGCAATCGCAAAATGATTATTTGCGGCGCCATGGGAATGTGTTGAAAATGGCGCCCTCCGAAACAGCCGGGCGGTTTTTATGTCCATGCGCCTGCAAATTCTGATCGTCACCATGCTGGCCGCCGTTTTGGCGGCCGGCTGGTGGTCATACGACAGTTGGGGCGGCGATGGCGAGGCCGCGAAGAAGGCCAAGCGGTCGGGCGCCACGCTGGTGCTGGTCGAAAAGGTCCGGCTGAGCGATGATCATATCTCGCTGCGGGTGGTGGGCACGGGAAAGGCCATCCGTTCCGCCGCGCTGCACCCCGCGGTGGCGGGCGAGGTGCGGGAAATCGCCTTCAGGGCCGAACAACGGGTAAAAAAGGGCCAGCCGCTGATCCGCTTGGATGACAAGCATCAGCGCTTGAAAGTCCGCTTGGCCGAAGTCGCCATCACTGAAGCCCGGCGGCAATTGCAACGGATACAAAAGCTGGCGCCGTCGGGCCATGCCGCCCAGGCCCGCCTGGACTCGGCCCAGACGGAGTTGGAGCTGGCGCGGCTGCGCCTGGAACAGGCCAGGGCGGAGCTTCATGACCGCACCATCCATGCACCGTTCGCCGGCGTGGTCGGCATGACGGATCTGGACCAGGGCGATAGGGTCACGCCGGATACCATGGCCGTCACCCTGGACGACCGTTCCGCCATTTTGGTGGAGTTCAGCGTACCGGAGTTCCACGCGGGCCGGATCAACGTCGGGGACGCAATTTCAGTCAGGCCTTGGTCGGCGCCCGATACCGCGATCCAGGGCAAGATCACCGCCCTGGCCAGCCGAATACAAAGAGCATCACGGACCCTCCGCGTGCAGGCCGAAATCGCCAACCCGACGGACCGGATCCGCCCCGGCGGCTCGTTCGAGGTACGTCTTGCATTCATGGGCGAAACCTATCCCGTGGTCCGCGAGGTCGCCGTGCTGTGGAGCCGGGATGGCGCCTATTTGTGGCGGATCGTGGACGGCAAGGCCGAGAAGGTATTCGTCCGCCTGGTGCGCCGTGATAAGGGCCGGGTCCTGGTGGACGGTCCCTTGCAGGCGGATGACATGATCGTGGTGGAGGGCGTGCAGGGCCTGCGGCTGGGCCAAAAGGTGAAGACCGCGCCCTTCAAGGCAGGGGCTTCAAAGGCGGATACATCGTAATGGTCCGCCTTGGCGATCTGCCATCCCTGGCCGTGCGCCGGCCCACCTTGATCGTCGTGATCAATTTGTTGATCATCGTCGCCGGCCTGGGTGCCCTGCTGGGGGTGGAAGTACGGGAATTGCC
Organism: Alphaproteobacteria bacterium; assembly: GCA_030747035.1. GTDB lineage: Bacteria > Pseudomonadota > Alphaproteobacteria. The sequence goes on from JASLLM010000038.1 coordinate 21,714, forward strand.
CGACGTGGACCGCCCCTGGGTCAGCGTCCGCGCCTTTTTCGAGGGCGCCTCGCCGGAGACCATGGATGCGGAAGTCACATCCGTGATCGAGGGCGCGGTGGCGCGTGTCGCCGGCGTCAAGACCATCGCTTCGGCCAGTGAAGAGGACAATGCCCGCATCTGGGCCCAATTCGGCCCCAACGTGGATATCGACGTGGCCGCCAACGATGTGCGGGAGGCCGTCGCCGGGATCGAACGACGCCTGCCCGAGGGGGTGGAGGACATTGTCGTGGTCAAGGCGGATACCAACGCCCGGCCCATTATCCGCCTCGCCCTGACCTCTGATCACCTGTCCCAGGAAGCCCTGACGGAATTGGCCGAGGAGGACGTCAAACCTGAATTGGCGGCGATCGAAGGCGTCGCCCTGGTGAACCTGTTCGGTGACCGCAAGCGCGTCCTGCGCGTGGTGGTCGATCCCATGCGTCTGGCCAGTTATCACCTGTCCATCGACGATGTCGCCAAGGTACTGCGCAGCACGGACATGGATGTGCCGGCGGGCAGTTTCAAGTCCGACGATCAATTGCTGCTGGTCCGGGCCGATGCGTCCCTGTGGCGGCCGGAGGCGGTTGAACACCTGGCAATCAACGAGGACGTTCGCCTGGGCGATGTGGCCCAGGCCATCTACGGTCCAGCGGAGGCCTTGAGCCATACCTTGCTGAATGGCCGCAAGGTGATCGGCATGGCCCTGGTCCGCAAGGCGAAGTCCAACACCATCGCCATCTCCGATGGGGTCGACAAAGCCATCCAGCGCCTGAATAAGCGCCTTAAGGGTGCGGAGGTCATCAAGATTTCCGACGATGCCCGCTTCATTCGCGGCTCCATTCGTGAGGTCGCCTACAGCCTGGGCATCGCCACTCTTGTGGTGATCGCGGTGATATACGCTTTCATGACCGCCATTCGGCCAACCCTTATTCCGGCGGTGGCCATTCCCATTGCCCTGTCGGGAACCATCGCGGCGATCTGGCTACTGGGCTTTTCCATCAACATTCTGACCCTGCTGGCCCTGGTGCTGGCGACCGGGATGATCGTCGATGACGCCATTGTGGTGGTGGAGAATATTCAGCGCCAACGAAAAATGGGCAAGCGCCCGCTGGCCGCCGCCGTTTTGGGCACCCGGCAGGTGTTTTTCGCCGTGCTCGCCACCACGGCCACACTGGTTTCGGTTTTTCTGCCGATCGCCTTTCTGCCCAGCGTCGCGGGCCGGCTGTTCGGCGAATTCGGCTTTGTCCTGGCCATCGCTGTGGCCATATCCTCGTTCGTTGCCCTGACGCTCTGCCCCATGCTGGCGGCCCGCCTGCCCGACGATTGGGGCACGGCGACCCCCAGCGGCCCATTGAGCCGGCTGGGCGGCAAACTTACGGGCCTGTATCAACGGCTGTTGGATTTCACCCTGGGCGCGCCGGTATTGATCCTGGGCGGGGCTGCATTGATCGCGGCCTGTGCGGTGATCCTCTATCCCACCATCGACCGGGAGTTGCTGCCGAAGGAGGACCGTGGCGCCATCGTCATCTATATGCAGGGGCCCGACGGCGTGGGCCTGGACTACATGGACCGCCAATCAGCCCGGGCGGAGGCCATACTGGAGCCATTGCGTCAGCGCGGCGAGGTTAGCAATATCTTCGCCATTGTCGGGCGCTGGGACCTGAACCGGGTTTATCTGATGGCGCCCCTGACGCCTTGGTCGGAGCGGACGCGCAGCCAGAATGAAATCGCCAAGACGCTTCGCGAACCGTTGAAGGCCATTCCGGGCGCCACGGCGCGGGTCAGCCAGCCCAACAGTCTGAACCTGCGCCGTTCGGGGGGGCGTCTGGAATTCACCCTGACAGGCGGCAACTACAAGGATATCGCGGCGGCGGCGGATGCGTTTCTCGTGGCCATGCATGAGCGGCTGCCGAATTTGGATGATCCGGAGATCGAATACCAGCAAACCCAGCCGCAACTATCCGTCAAGGTGGACCGGGGCCGGGCCGAGGATCTGGGCGTGGCGGTGGAAGGCATCACCGATACCCTGCGCGCCATGGTCGATGGCCTGGAAGTGGCGGAATTGAACGTCAATGACCGAACCATTCCGGTGCGCATAGAATCCGCCGCTGGCGCGATCAACGATCCGTCCGACCTGAGCAATCTGTTCGTGCCCACCACGGCCGGCGGTCTGGTGCCGCTGTCGGCCTTCATCACGCTGGAGGAAGTGGGCGTGGCGGCGGAACTGGACCGCGCAGGACAGAAACGCGCCATCGAAATCGATGCGCCCCTGGCGCCTGACTATACCCTGCCCCAGGCCATGGAGGATGTGCAGGCCCTGGCGGACGAGATACTCCCGCCCGGAATCGGCCTGCGCTTTATCCGCGAGGCGGCAACCCTGCAGGATACCTCCCACGACGTCGCCATCACCTTCGCCGTGGCCATCCTGGTGGTGCTGCTGGTGCTGGCGGCGCAATTTGAAAGTGTGTTTAGCGCGGTGGTGATCGTGCTGACCGTGCCGTTCGGTCTGGCGGCGGCCGTTTTCGCCCTGAAGTTCACGGATTCGAGCCTGAATATCTACAGCCAGATCGGTCTTGTGATGCTGGTCGGCCTGATGGCCAAGAACGGCATTCTGGTGGTCGAATTCGCCGATCAACTGCGCGACCGGGGCCAATCCGTACATGACGCGGTGCGCGAGGCCGCCCTGACCCGCCTGCGCCCGGTGATCATGACCATGCTGTCCACAGTCCTGGGCGCCCTGCCCCTGATCCTGGGCAGCGGCCCCGGCGTGGAGGCCCGCGCCGCCATTGGCTGGGTGGTGTTCGGCGGCCTAGGCATGGCGACGGTCTTTACGTTGGTGTTGATCCCGGTGATCTACAGCCTGCTGGCACCTTTCCGCGCCCCACGCGCTCACGCCGGCCAGCGCCTATCCGAAGAGTTGAGCGAGGCCGAACGGGAAGCGGATCTGGCCTTCGGCAAGGCTGCGGAATAGCGACGCCCCCCGCCAGGTCCCAC
>JASLLM010000039.1 GCA_030747035.1 Alphaproteobacteria bacterium
CTATCAGGATTGTCTGCAAGGCGTGGCCGATGCCCTGGCAAAGGCAGGGGCGACGGTCAGCGATACGGCCCGGCCGGATGTGGATACCGCGCGGGCCTTCGAGCTTTATATCCTGTTGTTGCGTGCGGCCACGTCACGCAGCGCCACGGCGGAACAACTGGACTATTTCGGCCAGGTCGCCGCCGATTCCAAGATCGACGGCGATAGCTATCTCTCCCGCATGGCGCGGGGTGTGCTGCTGCCCCATCGGGATTGGCTGGAACTTGATAACGAGCGGGCCATCATGCGCCAGGCCTGGGCGGAATTCTTTCGGGACTGGGATATTCTGCTCTGTCCGGCCGCGGTATCGGCTGCCTGGCCCCACGATCAGGCCGGCGAGCGCCATGACCGTACCATCATGGTCAACGGCAAACAGCAACTTGGCGTGGATCAGATGTTCTGGGCTGGTTATCCCAATATGGTGTTTCTGCCCTCAACCGTGGCGCCCGCCGGACAGTGCCCGGACGGCCTGCCCCTGGGCCTGCAGGCGGTGGCGGCGGAAGGCGAGGACAAAACGGCCATTGAATTCTGCCGTCTGACGGCAAGTGAAGTTTATGGCTTTCAGGCGCCGCCCGGTTACGATTAACCCTCTGCGCGGAAGCGCCTAGTGCAGCAGCTTGTCGCCGTCCAGATGACGGAATTGCGATGGCGTCACCAGCTTGGCCGAGGCGACCCGGACGGAATGCAGCGGGCCATCGAGATTCTTTTCCCAAAAGGCGAGGAATTCATGCAGGCGGGGGAAGCGCGGCGCCAGATCGTATTCCTGCCACAAATAGGTCTGTAACAGGGCCGGCCAATCCGGCAGGCGATAGGTAATTTCCGCGGTGGTCAGGCGATAGCCATCCAATTGTGTTCTTAACGTGGCCATGACGGTGCTCCTATTACGCTCATCCAACCACCTCCCCGATTCTGTACATAATCCCGTAAATATCTTAACGATCCATTGAAAGTCGTGCAAATTCAATTACTTGGCACTCACTAGCCGGGGTGGCTAACAATTTTCCGGCGGCCATTCGTGGCTGTGATGGAAAAGAAGTACTTGAACCGGAGCCGCGCCTCGCCTAAATCACTGGCACTCGCGGCCATAGAGTGCTAGCAAGCGCTCTTGGCGGCTGAAATCAGCGAAACCGCTAACTATGAAACCGTTTTTTTTGAAACCTACAGCGACTGTGAGGACTCCATGAAGCTTCGTCCGCTGAACGACCGCGTGCTGATCAAGCGCGCCGATGAGGACACCAAGACCGCCGGCGGAATTATCATTCCAGATACGGCACAGGAAAAACCAATGCAGGGCATTGTCATGGGCGTCGGCCCGGGCGCCCGTGATGAAAAGGGCGAACGGGTTGCCCTCACCGTGCAAGACGGCGACCGGGTGCTGTTCGGCAAATGGTCCGGCACCGAGGTGACCCTGGACGGCCAGGAATTGTTGATCATGAACGAATCCGACATCATGGCCGTGCTTGAGAACAAGCCCGCCAAGAAGGCCAAGAAGGGCAAGAAGAAGGCGGCCTAAGGGGCGCCTGTCTTCCCTCTACACTTCGCCTGACATCCAAACAGAAGGAGGCCAAGAAGCATGGCTGCCAAAGAAGTTAAATTCGATACGGAGGCACGTGACCGTATGCTGGCCGGGGTCGATCTCCTTGCCAATGCGGTCAAGGTGACCCTGGGTCCCAAGGGCCGCAACGTGGTGATGGACAAGTCGTTCGGCGCCCCGCGCGTCAGCAAGGACGGCGTCACCGTTGCCAAGGAAATCGAGCTTAAGGACAAGTTCGAAAACATGGGCGCGCAGATGCTGCGTGAGGTCGCTTCCAAGACCAATGAAGTTGCCGGTGACGGCACCACCACCGCCACCGTGCTGGCTCAGGCCATCGTGCGCGAGGGCGCCAAATCCGTTGCCGCCGGCATGAACCCCATGGACCTGCGCCGCGGCGTCGACCTGGCCGTTGAAACGGTCGTGGCCGCGCTGGAGAAGAGCGCCAAGAAGGTTTCCGGGCGCAAGGAAGTGGCCCAGGTCGGTGCCATCTCCGCCAACGGCGAAATGGAAGTGGGCGAGATGATCGCCACCGCCATGGAAAAGGTCGGCAACGAAGGCGTCATCACGGTGGAAGAGGCGCAAAGCCTTGATACCGAGCTGGACGTGGTCGAGGGCATGCAGTTCGACCGGGGCTATCTCTCCCCCTATTTCATCACCAATGCGGAGAAGATGGTTTCCGAGCAGGAAAATCCCTACATCCTGTTGCACGAAAGCAAGCTGACATCGTTGCAGCCCATGCTGCCGATCCTGGAAGCGGTTGTGCAGTCCGCCCGGCCCCTGTTGATCATTGCCGAGGATGTCGAGGGCGAAGCCCTGGCGACCCTGGTGGTGAACAAGCTACGCGGCGGTCTGAAGGTTGCCGCCGTCAAGGCCCCGGGCTTCGGCGACCGGCGCAAGGCCATGTTGGAAGACATCGCCATATTGACCGGTGGTCAGGTGATCTCTGAAGATCTGGGCATCAAGCTGGAAAGCGTTACCCTGGACATGCTGGGCACCGCCAAGCGGGTCTCAATGACCAAGGAAGACACCGTCATCGTCAACGGCGCTGGCAAGAAGGGCGACATTGCTGCCCGTTGCAGCCAGATCCGGGCCCAGGCCGACGAGACCACGTCCGAGTATGACAAGGAAAAGCTGTTCGAGCGTCTGGCAAAGCTGGCCGGCGGCGTTGCCGTCATCAAGGTCGGCGGCGCGACCGAGGTCGAAGTGAAGGAACGCAAGGACCGCGTAGATGACGCCCTGGCTTCCACGCGGGCCGCGGTCGAGGAAGGTATCGTCCCTGGCGGCGGCGCGGCCCTGGTTTATGCCGGCCGGTCCCTGGACAAGCTGAAGGTCAAGAACCATGACCAGCAGGCCGGTATCGACATCATTCGCCGTGCTCTGCAGGCTCCGATCCGGCAAATCGCCGAGAACGCGGGCGTCGATGGCGCCGTTGTCGCCTCGAAGGTGATGGACAGCAAGAACACCAGCTGGGGTTTCAACGCACAGACCGAGAAGTATGTGGATCTGGTCAAGGACGGCATCGTCGATCCGGCCAAGGTGGTGCGTACCGCCTTGCAGGATGCGGCTTCCGTCGCCGGCCTGCTGATAACCACCGAGGCCATGGTCGCCGACAAGCCGGCCAAGAAGGCTGCCGGTGGCGCCCCCACCATGCCCGATATGGGTGGCATGGGCGGAATGGGCGGCATGGGTGGTATGGGCGGCATGGGCGACATGGGCTTCTAAGCCAGGCGCCGATTCGTTCGTTAGCCAACAAATTTCGGGGGCCACGCCAAGGCGGCGCGGCCCCCGATTTTTGTCGCCTCAGACCGGCGCCTTGACACGGACGCGGCCCGTGCGCCGGTGCGTTGCGGAGGTGCCGCCGTCGGGCTGGGGAAGGTCGCGGGCGTCGGGGATCAGATGCACAGCCATTGTTTCGGCCCGGCCCCGTACCGCGACTTCCCGGACCTCAAGGGCGGAAAGGTCGGCGCCGGCACGCTCGGACACGGTGGCGGAAATCACCGCCTGCACGGAGAATTCCTTGGTCATGGCCTCCAGTCGGGAGGCGGTGTTGACCGTATCGCCAATCGCCGTGACCGTTGTCGCCGCGCCATAACCCATTTCGCCGACAATCGCCGGTCCGGCGTGGATGCCGATGCCCATGCGCAGGGGCTCATCCAGATCGTGGCGCAGTTGATGGTTCAGATGCTGCAACGCCCTGGCCATGCCCGCCGCCGCCGCCAGGGCCTGGCGGCAGCCGGTTTCCATGTCAGTATCGACACCGAACAACGCCATCACGCCGTCACCGATGAATTTGTCCAGATGGCCGCCCGCCGCCTCCACTGCCTGGCCCATGCCGCGAAAGTACTGGTTCAAGGCAAAGACCACATCGTAGGGCAGCTTGCTTTCGGAGAACTGGGTGAAGGACCGCAGATCGGCGAACAACACCGCGATCTCGCGCTCGCTGCCTTGCAGATAGGTTGGCCGCGGAACGCCGCCCTGTATGCCGGCGGCGGGCGGCAGCAACGGCACCACGGATAGATCGGCGGTCGGCCGCAACTGGCAGGCCAGGCGGACATTCTCCGGCGCGCCGACGCGGCTCAATACCTTCACTTCATCCTCGCCGGCGCCTGGCTGTCCGTCCGCGCCTTCGGAAATGCGAATCCGGCAGGTGGAACAACGCCCCCGGCCGCCGCAGATCGAGGCATGGGCGATGCCGAGAAGGCGGGAGGCATCCAGCACGCTCAACCCCGGTTCCACCGCCACGTCATGGCCATCGGGATAGGAAATGGTGATTTGCTTGCGCTGCTGGGCCCGCAGATGCCGCAGCCACCGGCCCAGCAATAGCAACAGCAGAACCACGCCCGCGCCAATCATGAAATTTTCGCCAGTGCCAAAAGCGAAGGCCTTCAACTCAGCGACAGGGACACTAAACTTGAAAGTGGCGATGGCCGCATTCATCCAGTCCTTGTCCTGGGACCACAGGGCAATCTGTTTGCCGACGCCGACAAAACCCGATAACGCGAATGCCGGCAAAAGAAGCGCCAAGGTAAACAGCCAGATGCGGGCCTGGCCGTACCATGGTTTCAACCTTAGCCATAGGTGCAAGCCAATGCAGCCATGTCCCCAAACCAACAGCACCGCCAGCGCCGCGAGCCAGCCGTACAGCGGCTCGAATATCCATATGCTCAAGATTTCATAGAGATAGCTGTCGTTGACACCGAAGAATTCATGCAAACCCCGGGTTGCCAGAACATGCACCGGCAGCAGAAAGGGAATGCAAAGGGCAAGCACGACTTGAACAATTTCGGATCGCGACATGCGCAAGGTGCGTCGCTGCCAGATCGCCCAAAGGGCGGTCAGAACATGTACCAGCATGGCGCCATAAAGCAGAATAGTCGCCGGCCAGTTGCGCCAGATGGCGACGAAAACCTCCCGTCCGGCCTCCATGGCGCCGAGGGAAATGTTGCCGAGCGCATGATTGATGAAATGTGTGCTCACAAAGACGAACAGCACCAAGCCGCTGCCCAGTCTCAATTTTCGTACCAAGCCCGTCCCCACGGCCGTTCCCCCTAGCTGGCCGGCTCGCTAATGCGCCTCGGCCCAACTGTCACCAATGCCGGCATCCACGGTCAGGGGAACAGACAGATGCGCCGCCCCCTCCATGATCCGTTTTGCTACCGTAACGGTTTCGTCAATCTGTTCTTCGGGTACTTCGAAGATCAATTCGTCATGCACCTGCAACAGCATCCTGGCGTCCAGTTTCGCCCCTGCCAGGGCACCCGGCATGGCCACCATGGCGCGGCGGATCACGTCCGCCGCCGAACCCTGGATCGGTGCGTTGATGGCGGCCCGTTCGTGAAAGCCGCGCCGGGCGCCGTTCTTGTCATTGATGCCCGGCATATGGACCCGGCGGCCATGGATGGTCTCCACATAGCCCAGCTCCCGGCAGCTTGCCTTGGTCTTTTCCATATAGTCGCGAATGCCGGGATAGCGTTCGAAATAGGCGTTGATATAGGCCTGGGCCTCGCCCCGCTCGATGCCTAGATTATTGGCCAGGCCAAAGGCCGAAATGCCGTAGATGATACCGAAATTGATCGCCTTGGCCCGGCGCCGGATCATCGGATCCATATCCTCGATCGGCAGATCGAACACCTGTGCCGCTGTCATGGCATGGATGTCCAGGCCGTCGTGAAAGGCTTGGCGCAGGGCTGTGATATCGGCGATATGGGCCAGGATGCGCAATTCGATCTGGGAATAATCCGCGCTCAATAGTTTATGTCCGGGCGCGGCGATAAAGGCCTTGCGGATGCGGCGGCCTTCCTCGGTGCGGACGGGAATGTTCTGCAGGTTCGGATCGGTGGAGGCCAGGCGCCCGGTGGAGGTGGCCGCCATGGCGTAGGAGGTATGGACCCGCCCCGTTGTAGCGTTGATCTGGTTTTGCAGGGCGTCGGTGTAAGTGCTTTTCAGTTTCGCCAGCTGGCGATATTCCAGGACACGGACGGGCAGGTCATGGCCCTGGGCGGCCAAACCCTCCAGCACATCCGCGCCCGTGCCATAGGCCCCGGTCTTGGTCTTCTTGCCGCCGGGCAGGGACATCTTGTCGAACAAGATTTCGCCCAGCTGTTTCGGTGAATTGACGTTGAAGCTTTCCCCGGCCAACTCGTGGATCTGTCCTTCCAGGGTGACGATGCGGGTGGCGAAGTCGGCGGACAGGCGCGCTAGTTCCGCCCGGTCGACCAGAATGCCAGCCTGTTCCATATCCACCAGCACCGGCACCAGGGGCCGTTCCAGGGTCTCGTAAACGGTGTTCTTGCGCGTCGCCAGCAGTTGCGGTTTCAGATACTGGTACAGGCGCAGGGTCAGGTCCGCATCCTCCGCCGCATAGGCGGTTGCCTTGTCCAGAGGCACCTGGTCGAAGGTGATCATGGCCTTGCCACTGCCTGCGACCTCCTTGAAGGGGATCGGCGTAATATCCAGATGCAGTTGCGACAGCGCATCCATGCCGTGGCCATGCAGGCCGCCCTCGGTCACATAGGACAGCAGCATGGTGTCATCGAACGGCGTGATCTCAACCTCATAACGGCGCAGAACCAGCATGTCGTACTTCAGATTCTGCCCCACTTTCAGGACCGAAGGGTCCGCCATCAAGGGACGCAACAGAGCCAGCGCCTGATCCAGGGGGATTTGTGCCGGCGCCGTGTCCGCCGCGCCGCCCAGGTCCAACTCCCCCTCGGGCACCGGGCCCTTGTGGCCCAGGGGAATGTAACAGGCCTGGCCCGGCCTTATGGACAAAGAGACACCGACCAGTTCCGCCGCCATGGCATCCAGCGAAGTGGTTTCCGTATCCACCGCCACCACGCCGGCGGCGCGGGCCCGCTCGATCCATGGCTCCAATTCCGCCAAGGTTTGAATGCATTGATAGTCGAGCTCCGATGTCGTCTCCGCTTGCACTGGCGTTTCGACGGTGGGCAGCTCGCCGCCCAGGCGTTGTGCGATGCGGCCCGCCAAACGTTCCAGGCCCATCTCGGCCATGAAGCCCAGCAGCACCTCCGCATCCGGCTCCCGCAGGCCCAGATCGTCCAGGCTTTGCTCTACGGGAACATCGTCCTTCAGGGTCACCAGATCCCGGCTGATTCGGGCCAGATCCGCATGCTCGATCAGGTTCTCCCGCCGCTTTGTCTGCTTGATCTCTTCCGCCCGCTCCAGCACGCCATCCAGGTCGCCATATTCATTGATCAACAGGGCGGCGGTTTTGATACCGATGCCCGGCACGCCTGGAACATTGTCGGTGGCATCGCCACACAGGGCCTGGACATCGATCACCCGCTCCGGCCCGACGCCGAATTTTTCCTGGACCTCGTCCGGGCCGATCCGGCGCTGCTTCATGGGGTCATGCATGACCACGCCGCCACCCACCAATTGCATCAGGTCCTTGTCGGAGCTGACGATGGTGACCTGCATGCCGGCTTCCCTGGCCTGACGGGCATAGGTGGCGATCACGTCATCGGCCTCAAAGCCGGGCATTTCGATAGTGGCCAGGTTGAAGGCTTCGCTGGCCCGTTTGACCAACGGGAATTGCGGCCGCAAATCCTCCGGCGGCGGCGGCCGGTGGGCCTTGTATTCGGGATAAATATCGTTGCGGAAGGTCTTGCGCGCGGCATCGAATATAACCGCGAAGTAATCAACTTCGCCGTCGTCGCGCACATCATCAACCAGTTTCGACAACATGTTGCAAAAGCCCGAGACCGCGCCGATCGGCAGGCCGTCGGTTTTCCGCGTCAGCGGCGGCAGAGCATGATAGGCGCGGAAGAGATAGGCCGAGCCGTCGACCAGATACAGATGGCCCGCGCCAGTCTTGGAAACAGCGGCCCCGCTATCGGCCCCGGTGTCGGCGATTTCGCTGTCAGCTTTCCGTTCGCTCATGGCGCTACTATGCCACGGCACGGGCAAAGGTGGAACGATGTCGATGGGCAGGGAGTGAAAACAATTGTCGTATTCCTGCCGGGGCATATTGACCAAGCGCGTATGCCGAAACGCAATAAAAACCGCCAAAAAGACACAAAATAATTACAAAGTAATCATTTGTTAATGAAGTAGCGCTACATTGCAATTTGTTCGATGCGTACCAGGCGAACAAAAACAGCACCAGTCGTATCCGTCCTGGCTGGTGCCGCTGAGCCGGGTCCCCTCCTCCTCCGGCACAGCCCAAGATGGGGTGCCATGGCGTCATGCCATGGCGCCCTTTTGGCCTTTCAAGGCCTGAAATGCGGTCTTATGACATTACGGATATTCAATGCTCAGGCCGTCGTAGCCCGGCTCCACCCCCTGCGGTAGTTCCCGGCAAAGGGTTTGATAGTCCATATCCCAGGTCATATGGGTCAGGATCGCCCGTTTTGGCCGCACCCGCTCAATCCATTCCAGGGTGCGGGCCAGATGCGTGTGTGTGGGATGCGGCTTCGGGCGCAAGGCATCGACAATCCAAATGTCCAGATCCTGCAACAATTCGAAAGAAGCTTCGGGCAGGTCGCTCAAATCCGTCGAATAGGCCATGGCACCGAATCGGAAGCCCAGGCTCTCCAAGGAACCATGGATCTGGCGAAAAGGAACAATGTCAATGTCACCAAGGGTAAACGGTCCATCGATTATGTGGGCCGTGGCGATGGCCGGATAATTCCGCGCGGCGGCGAAGATATAGCCGAAACGCTGCTGCAAGCTGGCGATCGTGTCGGCGTCGCCATAAACGGGCGTGCGTTCGCCCCGTAGCAAGGTAAATCCACGCAGATCGTCGATGCCGTTCACATGATCCGCATGGTCGTGGGTGTAGAGGGCGGCATCGAGATGGCGCAGATCGGCATCAAGACATTGCTCGCGCATGTCCGGCGTTGTGTCGACGATCAAGTTGGTGCCATCGCTTTGCACCAGGATTGAGGAGCGGCGCCGGCGATTCCTAGGTTCGGACGGATCGCAAACCCCCCAGATGTTGCCGATCCGCGGTACGCCGCCAGAGGTGCCGCAGCCCAATACGGTTACACGCACGTCAGCGCACCTTCACATGAAGATAATCCTGCGGCGTAAGGAAATTAGTCATATTGGCATATTCCTAATAGGTGCATTGAATAATGAAAAAAGACATAATTTGAGCTTTGGGGTAGTATTTTATTAATAAAATGAGGCCATGCTTTACACGGGTTCGTTGTTATTACCTCACACGAATTCGACACTTGCCCTATCCGTCCGGGCTGGTGTTGCTGGGCCGGCATCTCTCCCCTCCTCCTCCACCGGCACAGCTTCTCAAAGGGCGCCACGGGCGTAAACGTGGCGCCCTTTTCTTATTCCGCAATTGAAGTAAGTCGCTGAATGGGCGCGGTTTTGGCGAACAGCCGGGAAAAGTTGTCGCTTGTTTGCCGGCTCATTTCCGCGCTGCTCAAGCCGCGCAACTCCGCCAGCTTGTTGGCCGTATGGGCGACAAAGGCGGGTTCGTTGTCCTTGCCGCGGTGGGGTACGGGCGCCAGATAGGGCGCGTCGGTTTCCACCAATAGACGGTCCAGCGGCGTTGCCGCCGCGACGGCGCGCACTTCCTCGGCATTCTTGAAGGTGACGATGCCGCTAAAGGAGATGTAGAAGCCCAAATCCAAGGCTGCCCGCGCCAGTTCCGGGCCGGAGGAAAAGCAATGCATGACGCCTGGAAAGGCGCCCTTTTCGTATTCCTCCCTCAGAATCGCGATCATCTCGTCATCGGCGGCGCGGCTGTGGACAATCAAGGGCAGCCCGGTCTGCCGCGCGGCGGCGATATGACGGCGGAACAGCTCCGCCTGCACATCCCTTGGGCTTTTGTCATAGTGAAAATCCAGGCCGCTTTCGCCGATCCCCACGACTTTCTCATGGTCCGCTAGTTCGACCAGCCGCTCGGTGCTCAATTCCGGTTCCAGGGCGGCGTTGTGGGGATGCAGACCGACCGAGCAGTAGACATTTTCGAAGCGTTCGGCGATGGCCAGAATGTCGGCGAAGTGTTCGACCCGGGTACAGATCGTCACCATGGCGCCGACGCCGGCCGCCGCGGCCCGCGCCAAGACGCCATCCAGATCTGCCCCCAAGGAGGGGAAGTCCAGATGGCAATGGCTGTCGACCAGCAGGCTCAAGCGTCATCCTCCGAGCCGGCATAACGGGGGAATACCCCTTGCGGCTTGGGCAGCGCGGTGCCGGGCTGCAACATTGCCGCCTCGCCCAGGGTGGCGAAGCTGCGTTGCTCCTCCGCGACTGCCAACTGATCCAGCAATCTGGCCGCGGCATCGGGCACCACGGGCTGGGCCAGGATGGCCAGGTGGCGGATTACCTCGGCCAAAACATACAGCACCGTGGCCATGCGCTCCGGATCGGTCTTTTTCAGGGCCCATGGTGCCTGGGCATCCACATAGCGGTTCGCCTCGCCCACCACATCCCACAGCGCGGCCAGGGCCTGATGAATGGCCTGTTCCTCAATCGCGGCACGTATGCCGTCGACCAGTTCGCGGGCCGGCACCAGCAGGGCGGAATCATCGACCGTCAGCAAACCAGGCGCCGGCACCGCCGCCGCGCAGTTCTTGTTGATCATGGACAGCACCCGCTGGGCCAGATTGCCGAAATCGTTGGCCAGATCGCTGTTCATGCGGTTGACCATGGCGGTGTGGGAGAAATTGCCGTCATTGCCGAAGGGCAGTTCGCGCATCATGAAATAACGCGTCTGATCCAGGCCGTATTTGTCCACCATGTCCTGGGGCGGGATAAAATTGCCCAGGGATTTCGACATCTTCTGGCCTTCCACGGTCCACCAGCCATGGGCGAAAATCCGCTCCGGCGGGGCCAGACCGGCGGACATCAGAAAGGCCGGCCAATAGACCGCATGAAAGCGCAAGATATCCTTGCCCACCATATGCACATCCGCCGGCCAATAGGTCTTGAAGTCTTCGGCCTCCGTATCGGGATAGCCGACGGCGGTCAGATAGTTGGTCAGGGCATCAACCCAGACATACATGATGTGGGCGTCATCGCCGGGTACCGGTACGCCCCATTTGAACGAGGTGCGCGAGATGGAGAGGTCGCGCAGGCCGCTCTTGACGAAACTGATGACCTCGTTGCGCCGGCTTTGCGGCAAGATACGGCCCGGATCTTCATCGTAGTAGGCCAGCAGGCGGTCCTGCCACTGCGACAGGCGGAAGAAATAGCTGGGCTCCTCCACCCATTCCACCGGAGCGCCGAAGGGGGACAATTTTTCCCCGTTGGCGCCGTCGGAAAGCTCATCCTCGGCGTAGTAGGCCTCGTCCCGGACGGAGTACCAGCCGGCATAGCTGTCCAGATAGATGTCGCCATTGTCCGCCATGGCCCGCCAGATGGCCTGGGAGGCGACCGTGTGGCGGTCCTCGGTGGTGCGGATGAAGCCGTCGTTGGAGAAATTCAACAGCGGTGACAAATCGCGGAAGTTCTGCGAAACGCCGTCGCAGAAAGCCAGGGGTTCCACGCCCGCCGCCTGCGCCGATTTTTCCACTTTCTGGCCGTGCTCGTCGGTACCGGTCATGAACATCACGTCGCGTCCGTCCAGGCGCATGAAGCGGGCGACTACGTCACAGGCCAGCGTGGTGTAGGCATGGCCAATGTGGGGCTTGTCATTGACGTAATAAATCGGCGTCGTGATGTAATAGGCTTTGGCCTCGGCCATTCGCTCGGTTCCTATTCAGCTAGTGGTACTACTGGCGCGCGGTATTTTGTAACGCCATGAAGGCGTTCAACACCACCTGCTTTCGATCCAGATTGACCCGTTCGGCCCGCATGGCCAAACCGCCGATCTTTTCCCATAGCTCGACCCAGCGATCAAGGCCAACCGCGCCGGTCAGGCGCTGGGCCAGGGCGGTTTCTCCCGCCACCGCCTCATTCATCCGCTCCAGCGCCGCGCCGCCACGGGCCAGACGCGATAGCCACAAACGCAACAGGTCGATCCAGACCCGGTAGGCGGCCTCGTTATTGGCCCGGTTCAGACGGTCACCCAGGGCGTGCACGGCGGCAAAATCCAGCTCCGGCAGGTTCCGGACCATGGCCAGCAGTTCATCATAGGTCTGCAGACCGCCTTCCGCGGCCATGGCGATGGCGCGGCCGGGGCTGCCCTCGGCCAGGCGCACCAGTCCCAGGCGTTCCGCCTCGGCCAAATCCGGCAATTGTTCCGCCAGCACCGCCATGGCGTCGTCCTCCGACAACGGCCGCAGGACAAGCTGGCGGCAGCGCGAGCGGATGGTCGGCAGCAGGCGGCCGGCGGCATGGCTTACCAGCAGCAACAGGCTGTTCTCGGGTGGTTCCTCCAACAGCTTCAACAGGGCATTGGCGGCATTCGGGTTCATTTCCTCCGCCCCGTCGATGATGGCAATGCGCCAGCCGCCTTCGGCCGAAGTCATGGCGAAAAAGCGGCCCAGGGCGCGGATCTGGTCGACCACGATATCGCCGCGCATTTTCTTGGTCTTGTCGTTGAAGGTCCGCTCGATCAGCTGCAAATCACCATGGCCGCCGGCCAGGACGCGGCGAAAAACATCCTCATCGGGCGACATTTGCAGATCGTCCGGGACGCCGAACAGACCGCCCTCGGTCTGCGAGAGCTGAAACCGGGCCATGCGCAGGGCCAGGGTCATCTTGCCGATGCCTCTGGGTCCGGATAGCAGCCAGGCGTGCGGCATGCGCCCCGCCGCGGCGGTATCGAGAAAGGCCTGTTCCGCGCCGCCGTGGCCGATCAATGTCGCCGTGGCGATGGGCCCCGTCGCTTGTTCCGCTTCGTCCGCCATTGCCGCGACCTAGTTGGAGACGCCGCCAAACAGCAGATGTTCCAGCGCCGCGCCCAAGCGGCCGAAGATTCTCTTGCGGGCGATATCGGCACCGGCGATCAGGGGCCGCTCGATGGTTTCCATATTGGGCGCCTCAATACGCAGGGTGGCGACCGCCTGTCCCTTGGCGATGGGCGCGGGCAGCGGGCCTTGGTAGTTCACGCTGACCTTCATGGAGCGGCGCGCCTTGCGCGGAACGATGATGGTCAGGGGGTTTTCGATCAACAGGGGCACAGCGGCCTGATCACCCAGCCAAACCGCTGCTTCCGCCACCTTTTCGCCGGACTTGAACAGGGCATAGTTGCCGAATTCGCGGAAACCCCAGGACAGCAGCCGCTGTGATTCCCGGCTGCGCTGATTGACGCTCTCCAGGCCATTGACCACCAGATCCAGGCGCCGTCCCTTGCGCTGGGCCGAGGCGACCAGGCCATAGCCGGCGGCCTCGGTATGACCGGTTTTCAGGCCGTCAGCACCGATATTCTTGTAGAGCAGAGGATTGCGGTTGCCCTGACGGATCTTGGAGAAGGTGAAGCTGCGTTCGGCGAAGATGGGGTAGTACTGGGGAAACTTGTCAATCAGGTGGCGGGCCAGAATGGAAAGATCCTTGGCGGTGGTCACATGATCGGGGTGGGGCCAGCCGGAAGAGTTGACGAAATGACTGTCCAGCATACCCAATTCCCGCGCCGCGTCATTCATCAGCGCCGAGAAAGATGCTTCATCACCGCCGATACCCTCGGCCACCACGATACAGGCATCGTTGCCGGACTGGATGATGATACCCCGGATCAGATCGGCTATCTTGACCTCGGTATCGACCCGCACGAACATTTTCGAGCCGCCCATGCGCCAGGCTTTCTTGCTGACGGGAAAAGTATCCTCCAGGCTCAAGCCGCCCGAGGCCAGACGGTCGAACAGCATATACAGCGTCATCAGCTTGGACATGGACGATGGCGGCATGGACTGTTCGGGGTTCTTGGAAAACAGCACGGTACCGGTGGCATGATCAACCAGGATCGCCTGCTTGGCCGGGGTTTCGATCAGGGCGCCCGCGGTCCATGCGCTGGTGCCGGGCAGAACCACTGCCAGGGCGGCGAGCAGGAACAGCCGCAAAGCAAAGCCGGAAAAATTCATCACACTTCGTCCCTCAACCTCTTGCCCATGTCTTGGCGAACGTAAAGATGAAATATAGCGAATTTGTGGCGGGCCGGGGACCTCGCAGATAAATTTTTTAGACTTCAGCCGTCTTTTTCCGCCAACCCGTCGCGCAAAGTAAACTTTTCCACCTTGCCCATGGCATTGCGTGGCAGGGCGTCCATGAAAATTACCGCGCGTGGATGCTTATAACGGGCCAGACGTCCCTCGAACAGCGCCAGGATATCGCCGCCCTGGATATCGCTGCCGGGCCGGCGCACCACGCAGGCCACGGGAATTTCGCCCCAGCGCGCATCCGGCCGGCCTACCACGGCGGCCTCGGCCAGATCGGAACAATCGGCCAGGATATTCTCCAGCTCCGCCGGATAGATATTTTCCCCGCCCGAGATCACCACATCCTTCTTGCGTTCATCCACGTAGTAATAGCCATCCTCGTCCTGATGGCCGATATCGCCGGTGTGAAACCAGCCGCCTTCGTAGGCCTCGGCTGTGCCGGCTTCGTTGCGCCAATACTCCCGGAACAGGTTCTTGCCGCGCAGGACGATCTCGCCGCCTTCGCCCGGAGCGACTTGATCTCCGTTGTCATCCACGATCCGCGCCCTGGTATGCAGTGCCGGTTTGCCGCAGGAGCCGATCCTCGACCAGGCATCGTCGGTGGATTGGATGATCGCCACGGGCGCGCTTTCGGTCAGGCCATAGATCTGGGTTGCCGGGATGTCGCGGTCCAGGAACGCCCGCAATATGGCCTCCGGAACGGCGGAGGAGCCGATGCCGACCAGGCGCAGGCTGGATAAGTCCGTCTGCGCCCAATCGGGATGCGCCGTCATGGCCAGGGACATGGCCGGCACGGTCAGGAATATGCTCGGTTTGCGCTGATGGATCGCGCCAAGGGTGGCGGCGGGATCAAAGCGGGCCAGAATGGTTATGCTGGCGCCGGCATGGATCGCCGGGGTGGTGTGGATATTCATCCCGCCCACATGGAACATGGGCAACACGGTCAGGACATGATCTTCGCGGCTGATGTCGTGGGCCGCGATGGCATTAATTGCGTTGTAGAAAATCGCCTCCTGGGTCAGCACCGTGCCCTTGGGCCGTCCCGTGGTGCCGGAGGTGTAGACGATGGTCACCGGATCATCCAGACCGCCATCGTCGGTTGCCGCCGTATCAGAAGCGGCAAGCAATTCGTCGTAGGACTGCCAGGTGCCATCGGGCGCCTCGCCGTAGGCCACCAGGGGCGGGCCGGCATCGATGCCGTTCAAATGGTCAAAGAAATCGGCTTCCGCCAGCACTGCCTTAGGCTCGCAATCCTGCAATATCCAGGCGTGCTCCGGCGGGGCCAGACGCCAATTCAATGGTACCAGCATGGCGCCCAGCCGGGCGCAGGCGAATAACAGCTCCAGCAATTCGGCGCTGTTATAGCCCAGGTGCGCCACCCGGTCGCCCTTGCCCACGTCGAACTCAGCCCGCAGCATGGCTGCCAGCTGCCGGACCCGGGCATCCATTTCGCCATAGCTGATGTCCCGGCCCTCGAAATGCACCGCCACTCTGTCGCCGTGCCAGTTGGCCCAGTGGCTGATCCAGTGAGATATGTTCATCGCCGCTGACTCTCTAACTCCCGCCCTAACTCTCGCCCGCCTCGAACAGGCTCTCCCGGCCCAGGCGTTCCATGCAGATCTCCGGCGTCCAGGGCAGCATCAGGGCGCCGCAGCGGCTGTCGCGATACAGTTGCTCCAGCCGCAAGCTGCGGAAGATGGCCCGGCCGCCGCAGGTGCGCAAGGCCAATCGGCAAATATCGTTGGCATATTCCATTACCGTGTACTGCGCCGCGTAGGCCCGCAGGCGGGCATCTTTGGGCGGATTGACGCCGGCTTCGGCGACGGCGCGTTGGAACAGGGCGCGGGCCTGTTCCAGTTTGATGCGCATTTCCGCCACTGCCAGCTGCTTGGCCGGGCTGTGCCGGGCACTGCCGGCTGGCGGTCCGCCTTCGATCTCACCGCGCAGATACTGGCAGGTGAAATCAAATGCCGCCTGGGCGATGCCCATATAAGTCGGACACAGGGTCATGAACATATGCGGCCAGTTCAGGGCGGCCTGATAATATTTGCCCCGGGGCATCAACTGATGGTCATCGGCCACGAATACATCCTCCAGCTTCAGATTGTTGGATGATGTCGCCCGCATGCCCAGGACATCCCAATCGCCGCTGATGGAGAAACCCTCCGCCGTGCCGTCAACGGCCAGATAGATGGTATCGCGCACATCCGCGTCGCCATCCTCCCTGGCTTCGGTGCAGAGCACGCCGTGGTAATCCGCCGCGCCCGCTAGCGAGGCAAAATGCTTGGCGCCATTGACCAGCCAGCCGCCTTCCACCTTGCGCGCGGTGGTGCCGAAGGGCACCTTGCCAGCTGCGGCGGCGCTGTTGGGTTCCGAAAACGGCTGCGCGAAGACGGCGCCACCCTCGATTACCTTGCGGTAGATGCCGGCTCGGCGCGCCTCGTGCCTGTCCCGCTGTTCCGCCGTCATCTCCAGATCATCGGCCATCTGCGAAGACCACAACATGGTGGCGCAATGCATATTGAAGGTCAGGGCCGTGGCCCCGCACCAGCGTCCCAGTTCGGCGGAAATTTCCATATAGCTGCCGTAATCCGCGCCGAGGCCGCCGTAACGTTCCGGAATGACCAGGCCCAAAAAGCCCGCATCCCGCAGATCGGCGTAATTCTCGGTGGGAAAGCGTGCTTCCCGGTCATATCCGGCGGCACGGCCAAGGAATTTCTCTTCTCCCAGCCACCGCACGGTGGCAAGCAGTTCGTCCTGTGCCGGCATCGCTAGACCTCCTCGTCCAGAAAGCCGCGAACGGCCTGATTGAACTGTTCGGGATCTTCCAGATTGGCCAGATGGCCCACGCCCGTCAGGCAGTGGTAGCGGCATTCAGGGATATAGCCGGCCATCTTTTCCATCATCGCAGCCGGCGCCGCCTCGTCGAACTGGCCGGCCAGGGCCAGGGTGGGGCAGGCAATGTCGGCCAATTCGGCCCTCCGGTTGAAACTCACAAGACAATGCAGGGCGGCGCGATAAGTGTCCGGTGACAGCGCGGACATGGATGCCATGGCCGCCGTGACGGCCGCGGCGGGCGGATTCGCCGCCATCATGCCCGGCACCAGTTCGCCGGCGAAATCCGCCGGGCTGAGGCCCCGGTCCAGGGGTGCCAGGCGCTGGCCCAGGAACCACTCCTGCCATTCACCGCCCGGCTTGCCAAACGATGGCGAGGTGCCTGAAAGCACCAGGGCGGAGGTCCGGCCCGGATGCAGGGCGACGAATTCCTGCGCCACCATGCCGCCCATGGAATGGCCGACAATGGCCGCCGTCGGGGCGTCCAAATAATCCAGCAGCCGGGCCACCGCATGCGCCAGATTGGCGAATGTCATCTCGTCCAGGGGCGTGCTGTTGCCATAGCCCGGCATGTCCCAGGATACCGCCCGCCAGCGCCCGGCAAAGGCAGGCAACTGGTGATCAAAGGCATGACAGTTGCCGCCGATGCCGTGCAGAAACAGCAAGACCGGACCATCGCCCTGGCTGATGTAGTGAGGTATCGCAGTCATGCCAGTTCTCCTTGAAGGACGCCGTTCTTGACCACCGCCTGGCCGTCCAGTTCCACCGTGCAATTGCGGATCGGCAGATCGAAATGACCCAGGGTTTGCCGGCCCGCCACTTCGTTGGCGCCGGTTGAATAGACCACGTTGCCGGCGAAGGCGCGCAATTCGGTGCCGTTGAAATCGGCGCGGTCATACATGGTCATGGCGTCCCAGCGGGCACCGGGATTCATGCCCCAGCCGATGTGCGAGGTGGCGTAGGCGTCGCGGTCCTCCCAGGCGGCAAAATAGCTGCGCATCAGCTCCGCATCGACGCCGCCGCCTTCGATGGCGGTGACAAAGTCGTCCTCGATCCGCAAGGTGACAGGCGCATCCAGATAGCGCTTGAAGGTCAGGTTCACATCGCCCCGGTCCAGCACCAGGGTGCCGTTCACCGCGCCGGGCCCAGGAAAACACAGGCACAGCCCGCCCGGCCAATGGGACATGATGCCGGGCCGGGTAACCCAGCCCCAGCCGCCGCCCGCCACCGCACCGCTCAGGTCCACGGAGAGATCACTGCCGGCCGCCGAGCGAATGCTCATGGCCTTGGCACCGCGCAGCATTTTCATCCCCAACTTGACCTTGCCTTTCAGGGCTTCGTCGGGGGCCAGGCGCTCCAACGCCTCCGGATGTTCGTTGGAGATCATCAGCACCCGCGCGCCGCCCTTCAGTATTTCGGGCAGTTCCGGGGCGTGCAGCAGACCTTCGACGGTGCAGTCGACCACCATCGTGGTGTTGGCCAGGGCACCGACCACGGGGCGGATATTCTGGATCACGTCAGAGGCACCGGTGGAGCGCACGGGCACCGGTGCCGACTGGGTCGGCGTCGGGATCACGATATGAAATGGTTGCGCGCCCAATTGGTGCAGGGCCAGTTCCGCCAGTTGCACGTTTATGGCGCGGGACTGGCTTTCCGACAGGATCGCCACCGCCTCGCCCGCTTCGACCTTGCACTTGGCAAAGACCCGCGCAAAGCAGTCGATCCACTTCCCCTCTATGCGTTCCTGCAACATCCCCGCCCCCCACTGTTTTTCGCGCCAATGTTAGTGCAATATCGCGTTGTTGCGACAGGATAAAACATGACTCTGATTTTCGAACACCCGATCTGTCTGGAACATGACATGGGCGCGGGCCATCCCGAACGGCCCGATCGTCTGCAGGCCATTCAAATGGCCCTGGCGGAGCCTGAGTTTGCGGCATTGGCGCGGCGCGAGGCGCCGTTTGCCGATTGGGCGCAAATTGCCCTGGTGCATCCGCAAGGCTATATCGACCAGGTGGTCGCGGCGGCGCCCGCACAAGGCCGGGTGCAATTGGATCCCGACACCGCCATGAACCCGGCCTCGCTGGATGCGGCGCGGCGGGCGGCGGGCGCGGTTTGTGCCGCCATCGACGCGGTGATGGCGGGGGAGGCCACAAACGCGTTCTGCGCCGTGCGCCCGCCCGGCCACCATGCCGAGCCCGAACGCTCCATGGGTTTTTGTATTTTCAACTCCGTGGCCATTGGGGCCCAGCATGCGCGCGCGGCGCATGGCCTGAAGCGGGTGGCGGTGGTGGATTTCGACGTGCATCACGGCAACGGCACCCAGGCGGCGTTCTGGAACGACGGCGATCTGTTCTTTGGTTCGACCCATCAAATGCCGCTTTACCCCGGTACCGGCGCGGCAGCGGAGACCGGGGCCGGCAATATCCACAATTTTCCCCTGCCGCCGGGTGCGGCGGGTGTGGCCTTCCGCGATGCCCTCACGGACGGCTTGCTGCCGGCATTGGATGACTTCGGGCCGGAATTGCTGCTGGTTTCAGCCGGATTTGACGCCCACGTGGACGATCCCTTGGCGCAATTGCGTCTGGAGACGGAGGACTATGCCTGGGTCAGCCGGGAATTGCTGGACCTGGCCGCGCGTCATTGTCAAAGCCGGCTGGTTTCAAGCCTGGAAGGCGGCTATGATCTGGGCGCATTGGCAATGGCGACGGCAGCCCATGTGCGGACCCTGATGGCGGCATGAGAGTATAGGCGGATGGCAAAGCAAACGGATACCGATAACGAGGCTGTTCCGGAGGACGTGGCGGCCATGAGCTTCGAAGCGGCGATGGCGGAATTGGAAGCCATTGTACAGGATCTGGAGGGTGGTCAGGTTGACTTGGATGCTTCCATCGCCTTGTACAGCCGGGGTGCCGTGTTGAAGCGTCATTGCGAAGCAAAGCTGAATGCCGCCTCCGAGCAGGTCGAAAAGATCATTGCCGATGATGCCGGTCAGGCTCAGGCGGTCGAAGCCGCCGATATTCAGTAATCCCGCAACAGCTTTACCGGCGGCTCATCAAAATGGTTGATTTCAATGCCATGCTGGCCAAGGCGGCCGAGGCCGTGGACCAGGAATTGGAAGAATTGCTGCCCGCGGGCCAGGAATTGGAGCATCGCCTGTTCGACGCCATGCGTTATGCGGTGCTGGGCGGCGGTAAGCGTCTGCGCCCATTTCTGGTCATCGCCAGTGGCGAAATATTCGATATCGAGATGGCGCAATGCCTGCGTACGGCGGCGGCGGTGGAATTGGTGCATGCCTACAGTCTGGTGCATGACGATCTGCCCTGTATGGATGATGACGATATGCGCCGGGGGCGGGCGACGGTGCATGTGGAATTCGACGAAGCGACGGCGGTGCTGACCGGCGATGCCCTGTTGACCCTGGCTTTCGAGATTCTGGCCGACCGTCAAACCTCCTCCGATCCGGAGGTGCGGACCAATCTTGTCTTGGGTCTGGCAAAAGCAGCCGGCGGCCATGGCATGGTCGGCGGCCAGGTCCTGGATCTGTGGGCCGAGGCCAATCCGCTGGACGAAGCCGGCACGGTGCGCATGCAGCGCATGAAAACCGGCGAGATGATCGCCTTCGCGGGCGAGGCTGGGGGCATTCTGGCCCGGGCCCGGCCACGGCAGCGCCAGGCCCTGCGCATGTTCGCCCATGATCTGGGCCTGGCCTTTCAGATCACCGATGATCTGCTGGATGTCGAGGGTTCGGCGGAAGACGTGGGCAAGGCCACCGGCAAGGACGCCGCCGCCGGCAAGGCTACCATCGTTTCCATGCTGGGGGTTGATACGGCGCGGGACCGGGCAACCTTGTTATCACGGCAGGCGGCGGCACATTTGAATCATTTTGGGGATAAGGCTAACCCTTTGCGAGCCTTGTGCGAATTCGTTATAACTCGGGACAGTTAGTACGAATCTTGACGGGAACGGACGTGTCCGAAAGTAAGACACCATTGTTGGATACCATCAAGTCTCCGGCGGATACGCGTGATCTGTCGCCGGCGCAATTGCGTCAACTGGCGGACGAGTTGCGTACCGAGACCATTGATGCGGTGTCCGAGACCGGGGGCCATCTGGGCGCCGGACTGGGCGTGGTTGAGTTGACGGTTGCCCTGCACCATGTTTTCGACACCCCCGATGACGTCCTGATCTGGGATGTGGGCCATCAGGCCTATCCCCACAAGATCCTCACTGGGCGGCGGGACCGCATCCGCACCTTGCGCCAGGGCGGTGGCCTCTCCGGCTTCACCAAGCGCTCGGAAAGCCCCTATGATCCGTTCGGCACGGCCCATTCCTCGACCTCCATTTCCGCTGCTCTGGGTTTCGCCGTGGCGCGGGACCTGGATGGCCGGGATTGCAATGTGGTCGCGGTCATCGGCGATGGTTCCATGAGCGCCGGCATGGCGTTCGAGGCCATGAACAACGCCGGCTCGATGAATACCCGCATGGTCGTGATCCTGAACGACAACGACATGTCCATCGCGCCGCCCGTCGGCGCCATGAGCGCTTATCTCTCGCGGCTTTTGTCCTCCCGGCCCTATCGCGGCCTGCGCCATTTCGCCAAGCAACTGGCACAAAAGATGCCCGAGCCCATGGAACGTACGGCGCGCCGGGCCGAGGAATATGCCCGTGGCCTGATAACCGGCGGCACCTTGTTCGAGGAATTGTGCTTTTTCTATGTCGGGCCGATCGATGGTCACAATCTGGATCATCTACTGCCGGTGCTAAGAAACGTCCGCGAGGCCCGGCGTACCAATCCAATCCTGGTGCATGTGGTGACGCAGAAGGGCAAGGGCTATGCCCCGGCGGAGGCGGCGGAGGACAAATTTCACGGCGTTTCCCGTTTCGACGTGGTAACCGGCGCCCAGGCCAAGGGCAAACCGAACGCGCCCAGCTACACAAACGTCTTTTCCGACCAATTGCTGCGCGAGGCGGAGCGGGACGAAAAGATCGTCGCCATCACCGCCGCCATGCCGTCGGGCACCGGCCTGGCTGAATTTCAGGAACGTTATCCCGGCCGCTGTTTCGACGTCGGCATCGCGGAACAGCATGGCGTGACCTTCGCGGCCGGCCTGGCGGCGGATGGTTATCGGCCGTTCACGGCGATCTATTCCACCTTTTTGCAGCGCGCCTATGATCAGGTGGTGCATGACGTCGCGATCCAGAACCTGCCTGTGCGTTTTGCCATCGACCGGGCCGGTCTGGTGGGCGCCGATGGGCCGACCCATGCGGGCTCCTTCGATATAACCTATCTGGCCAGCCTGCCGAACTTCGTCGTCATGGCGGCGGCGGATGAATGCGAACTGAGCCGCATGGTGGCCACCGCTGCCCGTATCGATGACCGGCCCTCGGCGTTTCGCTATCCCCGCGGCGAAGGCGAGGGCGTGGAAATTGCGCTGCCGGCGGAGCCGCTGGAAATCGGCAAGGGCCGCGTGCTGCGTGAGGGCAATACGGTCGCCATTCTGTCCCTGGGCACCCGCCTGGGCGAATCCCTGAAGGCGGCGGAGGAACTGACCGCCAAGGGCTATTCCACCACCGTCGCCGATGCCCGCTTTTGCAAGCCCCTGGATGAAGACCTGATATGCGGCCTGGCCCGCAACCACGAGGTGCTGATCACGATCGAGGAAGGCGCAATCGGCGGCTTCGCGGCGCATGTATTGCAATGTCTGGAGCGTCACCGGTTGTTGGATGAAGGCCTGAAAATCCGCACCATGATGCTGCCGGACAGCTTTATCGAACATGATGCGCCCGAGGCGATGTATGCCACTGCGGCCCTGAACGCACCCGATATTGTCGCCAATGCCCTGGCGGCTCTGGGACAGGCGCAAGAGGTCGAGGCGCCGAAGCTGGCCTAGACGGACATGGCATCCAAGCCCAAAACCAAGATGCGTCTGGATCTGTTGTTGGTCGAGCGCGGCCTGGCGGAAAGCCGCAGCAAGGCCCAGGCTCTGATCATGGCCGGTAACGTTCATGGCAAGGACCGGCGTCTGGACAAGGCCGGCCAGGAACTGTCAGTGGATGCCGAGATAACCGTCAAGGGGCGGGACCATCCTTGGGTCTCGCGTGGCGGGATCAAGCTGGCCCATGGCCTGCTGGAATTCGACATCGATCCCAGCGGCTTGATATGTCTCGACGTGGGCGCCTCCACCGGCGGTTTCACTGATGTATTGTTGCAGGGTGGCGCGGCCAAGGTTTATGCCGTGGACGTAGGGCACGGCCAATTGGCCTGGTCCTTGCGCAACGATGAACGGGTGGTGGTGCTTGAACGCACCAACGCCCGCTATCTTGGCCGGGACGACGTGCCCGACGAGATTGACCTGATCGTCTGCGATGCCTCCTTCATTGGCCTGCGCACCGTATTGCCGGCGGCCATGGCCCTGGCTGCACCCGGCGCCCGGATGGTCGCACTGATCAAGCCGCAGTTCGAGGTGGGGCCGGAGCGGGTCGGTAAGGGCGGTGTGGTGCGGGACCCTGATCTGCATGCCCAGGTCTGCGCCGAGATCACCTCCTGGCTGGCCGGACAATCGGGCTGGTCGGTCCTGGGCACGGCGACCAGTCCCATCAAGGGCCCCCAGGGCAACATTGAATTTCTGCTCGGCGGGCGCCGGGACTAGTGCCGCATGGTTGAGCTGACCATTGAAAGCCTGGGCGCGCGCGGCGACGGCATCGCCCGGGACGACGCCGGCGTAATCTATGTGCCCTTTGGCGCGCCCGGGGACCGTATCGAAGCAACGCTGACCGGGCGCCGTGGCGACGCCCGATTGGCCCGTCTGGATGCGGTGCTGCAGGCGGGTCCGGACCGGGTGGAAGCGCCCTGCCGTCATTTTGGAAGCTGTGGCGGCTGTGCCATGCAGCATTTGAACGAGGCCACTTATGGCGCATGGAAGCTGGATATTCTGCGCCAGGCCCTGGCGCGGCGGGATTTGGGCGGCGCGCCCATGGGCAAGATGATCACAGTCCCTCCGGCAAGCCGCCGCCGGGCGCGGTTTTCGGCGCTGCGCAGGGGCAAGGGCGTGCAGTTGGGTTTCAATGCACCGGGAAGCCACAAGATCATCAATCTGCTGGAATGTCATATCCTGCGTCCCGCCATCGCCGGCCTGCTGGATGATCTTCGCGCCTTGCTGTCGGATCTCCTGCCGCCGGGCCGGCGCGCTGATGTACAAGTCACGGAAACCGAAACCGGTCTTGATCTTTGGCTGCTGCTGGATCTGCGCCATGATGCCCAGACCGATATGCGCCTGGCCGATTTCGCCCAAGCCGCGGATCTGGCCCGCCTGTCCACCGGCGCCCGGCCCGAGGTCGTGATGGTGCGCCGGGCGCCACGCGTCAGCTTTTCCGGCGTCCCGGTGACGCCGCCGCCAGACGGTTTTCTGCAGGCCAGTCTGGCCGGTGAGCAGGCCCTGGTGCAGCTCGTGCGGCAAGGTGTTGGCGACGCCGCCAGCGTGGCCGATCTGTTCGCCGGTGTCGGCACCTTCAGCTTTGCCTTGGCCAAGGGCACAAGGGTCATGGCGGTGGAAGGCGCGGGCGATCAGACGGACGCCTTGATCTCCGCCCGTAACGCCGCACGGCGCGGCGGTATCGAGGTCGAGGTGCGGGATTTGGAACGGCGTGCCCTGTCGGTGGATGAGCTGTTAGCCTTCGACGCGGTCATCTTCGATCCGCCCCGCGCCGGCGCCGCCCGCCAGGCGGAAGCCCTGGCCGCATCGGCGGTGTCCAGGGTGGTCGCCGTGTCCTGCAATCC